>VBGM01000066.1 GCA_005880855.1 Chloroflexota bacterium | reverse complement strand
GCGCACGATGCCGCCCACAAGGCGAGGAGCTGGTGATCGGAATCGGTGAGGGTCCCACCGCGGCGGATCGTCACAAAACGAGGGTCGCGGTCTTTCGGGAGGATCACACCCAGCAGCGTCGCAATCGATTGCTGTCGATTTCACTCATCTTTGTGGCTCACCAGCGGCAGAGCGTGGACAAACGTTCCCTGTGTGGCAGAGGCGAGCATGCATTCGGCGAGGTCGGCGCGGGAGATGCTGCGCCCCGCGTCCGGGGTCATCGGCCCTGCCTGGTAGCGGCCTGTGTGCGGACCGTCGGTGAAACCCAAGGCACCCCGCACGATGGTCCAATCCAGTCCGCTCTCCATGACCAGGCGTGACTGCGCACGGTGGTCCAGGGTCACCGCCCGCATGGCAAGAGGCATGGCAAGGCGAACAAAACGATAGAAGAGACCCGGCCGGTCCCCCTGCTCGGTCACGGAGGGTGACGCGAGCACGACTAGTCGCCGGATACCGTGGGCCCGCATCGCGGCGACCATGTTTGAGGTCGCTATAGCGAGCACGTCCTGAGGAGAGCCTTTGGCGTGACCGAGCGCGCTCAGCACCGCGTCACTCCCCGCAATTGCACGGTTCACGCTGTCGGGGTCGCCGGCGTCGCCTTGGACCACCGTGACACGGGGGTCGAATAGACCGGGCCCGGGCGTGTGGCGGACGAGCACCGTCACGTCATGTCCAGCGGCGACCGCCTGGGTGACAAGCTCCCGGCCGACGCTGCCAGAGGCTCCGAGGATGGCGATTTTCAACTGCCTGTTCCTACATCTGCTGATGTGTTACGCACCGCGGCTGATACTTGCAGCATTTTCATCGCGGACAACGCCGCCGCGAAGATCATCGTGAAGATGCTTACCGTCGCTGCTGCTTCAGCAATGCTTCGGGTCTGCCAGACCACGCCGGCCGCATCGGTGACCTGTGAATTCGTGCCGACCACCAGGTAGTCCAGAACAAATGTCAGCCCGATCACCGCGTACATCACAACCGCCTGAGCGTAGTAGGACCTCGGCCAGGTCACCTCAGCACCAGCCTTGCGAACGCGGAGGAAGAGAGCAAACAGCTGGAAGAACAGGTAGACCGTGAAAAACCACCCCAGATAGTTCGTGAGCGGTACTCCGAAGTAGCCGCCGCCTTGCTCCCAGATCCAGATGTGTCGGACAGTCGAGGCACCTGGATCAAGGCACAGATCCCACACGACCATGAGGAAGGAAGCGATGAACGGAACAGCAAAAGTGGTGAGCGCGCTGGACTCACGGCGTACTTCTCCAATGAGGACGTTCGAGAGCGCCCAGGCGAGGTAGCCAGTGGCGAAGTAGGCCGGGGCAATAAGCACCGGCACCAGAAAGATCTTGGGGCCGAGCGCGCTGCCGCTGGTGTAGTGGTAATGCCCGAACGGAAACCCGGTCAGAATGCTCGTGTTTTCCAGGATGTTGCTGACGACCAGGCAAATGACGATGAAGGTCGCGATGCCGCTCCAGCGATAGCGAATCGCTCCATGAACGAGGGAAAAGGCCACCAATACCAAAAGGAGCAGCGCCAATGGAATGGAGAGCGAGAACACCGTATTCGCAAATTCCGCCACTGCGTAGACCGCCACCAGTATCCAGAGGATGTTCATCCACAGTTTCGTGTTTCTCATGTTTCTCCTCGTTTGGGACATTCATTCGGAATTGACTTGAGGCTGACGACCTCGTGGCCCCGCAACGCCTCTACAAATGGCTGAAAACTGCCGCGGACAAGGCAGCGCAGGATTGGACCGTCAACTTCCAGCTCGCTGAGTCCCGACGCCCGCCCCACCTGGTGGACTGGAGGGGTGCCGACGAAACCGACCTCCACTCGCTGTAGCGGCAGCCCCTCAGTCATGTTCCTGAGCCTACGGCCGACGGATCTCCGGGAAATCCGTCGAATAGCCGATTAGATGCGTAGTCGAAGGCCGGCGAGCGGCCGGCGGCCATAGCAACTTCCTGTTCACCATGCCCCGGCCCGCCCGCCGTTCGGGCAACCTGCCGGCCGATGCGACGAGCTTCATCGGCCGCCGTCCTGAGCTTGCGGAACTCAGAAGGAAGCTGGCTTCTGCCCGTCTGGTCAGCCTCGTCGGGCCAGGCGGTGTCGGTAAGACCCGCCTTGCGATCCGGATTGCGACAGGCTCGCATGTGGATATCGCGGGCTGCATTTTGAGTGCCGCGAAGCAAGAGACCGCACGTTGCGACCCGCACACATGATCTCAGAGATACAGAAGGTGGGCCGAGCACGGACATAAGCCGGGTTCTGTATTAGCGACTTCGCCCTGCCCATTCTGAATACGAAACGACCCCTAACGACACATCCTGACCGAGAGCGGATGCGTACTGGGTACGCACCGCTTACTGTCCCTTGGGCACCCGGTTGTCGCTTGGCGGATCAGGTTTGCGACTCGACTCTTAACTACGACGAGGATCTCAGCACGTGTCGGAGCTGAGGCACCGATGGCGCACCCTGTATTCCCTCTTCGGTCTGGTAGACGAGACAACCCAAGCTAGCCGGCGCCTCTCCTCCTGCGAAGGGGTCGCGGCCGTTGACCAGGAACGTCGGCGAGCCGCGAAAGTCGAGACGCTGTGCGTCTTCAGGCGAATCAATGCGCTGCTGCGTAATTTGCACGTCTTCGCGTCCGATGTCGGCAAGCGCTTGCCGCAGCCGCCGTTCAGCCAGTTCCAAGTGTGGACAGCCGTCAATGAACTGGATCGTGATTTTCACCGCGGCGATGAAGCTCCTACACCCGGAGTCTGTCCGAGGTGGCTATCGCCTTTGCTCGCCTCCACTGCTTCTCTGGCTTCACCGCGGATCCACCAAATTAGCGCGAGCCCCGCTAGTGGGTCAGCCCACCAAAGCCCTAAGAACTGGTTCAGCAGTAAACCGGCCAGGGCCACGCCCGCCATGTACAGGCACACCATCGAGCATGCTGCGTCTCCCCGGAGGGCGGGACTTCCCAGGCGATCGGCGAGAGCAAGCCGCCAGCGCCAGAGAGCCGCCATGATCAGAAGTGACGCGATCGTGAGTCCGATGCCGAGCGGCGAGGCTGCGGGCTCGAAGCGGAAAACCAAGGCCACCCCTGCCGAGAGGACGATGTAGGCGATCAGGCCGTACAGCCCGTATCCGACGAGCTTGGTCGCAGTGCGCTCTCCCCCCGTCATCGAGCCGCGTTCCTCACTGTCCGATCGCTGGAGAAGCCGGCGCAGGACCACAACCGAAGAGAAGAGCTCGATGCCGCTGTCCACCCCGAAGGCAGTTAGCGCCACCGAATGCGCGGCGATCCCGGCTCCGATGGCTACGGCACCTTCTATGACCATCCAGCCAACAGTCGTCCACTGGGCCAGACGGGCCATTTGGAGGAGAGTTCGCTCCGGACGAACCTGCACGGTCATGCCGTGAAGGTAGCACCGAGGCTCATATCACCAGGGCCTTTTGCCGAGGTCGCTGGCGACGGCTTAGTGGCTGGCTGGCTCGCCTTTGTTGCCGGCGCCGATGAACTTCTCCGGATCCTTGTCGAAGCTCGCCTTGCAGCCGGCGGCGCAGAAGTAATAGGCCTCGCCGTCGCGTAGGGAGCGGTACTCGGCTGTCGCGATATCGACCGTCATCCCGCAAACGGGATCGATTGCTGTGGTCTTACCTATCACGTCGTCTCCTCGGCCCGATTGGGCGTGTTGGCTGCTCGGCGCGGCATCATGCATCCCGACTTCGACCTTAGGCCCAGCGGCGAAAGGCACAGCGACCGATGGAATTGGCTTCGGCTTGAAACCACGAAGGCGGTTCGAGTTCGACACCACTGATAGCGAACTGAGCGCCATCGCTCCCGCAGCGATCATCGGGCTCAAGCGAACGCCCAAGAACGGATAGAGAATGCCAGCCGCGATCGGAATGCCGACGATGTTGTAGGCAAACGCGAAGAAAAGGTTCTGACGGATGTTGCGCATGGTCGAGCGGCTCAAGTTGATGGCGGTGACGACTCCGGTCAGGGAGCCCGAGATCAGGGTGATGTCCGAGGCCTCGATGGCGATATCCGTCCCGGTGCCTATCGCGATGCCAACATCGGCTTGGGCTAAGGCCGGTGCGTCGTTGATCCCATCGCCAACCATGGCAACGACTCGATGCTCGGCCTGAAGCCGCCGGACTTCGAGTGCCTTCTTGTCGGGTATGACCTCGGCCAGAACGCGCTCGATGCCCGCCTGGCGTGCAATCGCCGCCGCTGTTTGCCGATTGTCGCCGGTGATCATCACAACCGTCAAACCGAGGTCGCGAAGCGCAGCAACCGCTGCCACCGAGTCGTCCTTCATGGTGTCGGCGACCCCGATCACGCCCGCCAGCCTGCTATCCACGACAACCGCCATCGGTGTTTTGCCGTCCGTCGAGAGCCTCCGCGCGGCCTCCGCGAATCCGTCCACAGCCACACCCGCGTCCTGGATAAATCTCTCGTTGCCGACCAGGACACTCCGTCCGTCGACAGTGGCCCGGACACCTTTTCCGGTCACAGACTCGAAGTCCGTCGGTTTGACCAGCTCCGCCCCACGCGTTTTGGCAGCGGCGACAATTGCAGCTCCTAGCGGGTGCTCGGATGTTTGCTCGGCCGAGGCCACCAGCCGCAGCAGGTCGTCCTCGGTCAGGTCGCCACTGACGATCAGATCAGTAAGAGCTGGTGTGCCGTGCGTAATCGTCCCGGTCTTGTCCAACACGATCGTGTCGATCTTCTGTGCAGTCTCGAGCGCTTCGGCCGAGCGGATCAGGATGCCGTGTTCGGCGCCCTTGCCTGTGCTGACCATGATCGCCAATGGGGTCGCAAGCCCGAGGGCGCAAGGGCAGGCGATGATCAGCACGGCTACCGCGCTGACGAGCGCGAGTGTGAGCGCTGGAGGCGGACCGGCCACGAACCAGACCACGAAAGTTGCGATCGCGATGCTCATAACCACTGGAACGAAATAGCTCGCGACTTCATCAGCGAGTCGCTGGATCGGCGCTTTCGAACCCTGGGCCTGTTCGACGAGCCGGATGATCTGAGCGAGCATCGTATCCTTGCCGACTCGGGTGGCCCGGAACCGGAAGGCGCCGGTCTGGTTGATGGTTGCCCCGATCACGGGGTCACCTACCTGCTTGGTTTCCGGTATCGATTCACCGGTGACCATCGACTGATCGACAGTTGAGTGACCGTCGATCACCTCACCGTCGACTGGGACCTTTTCACCGGGACGGACCGAGATCACGTCGCCGGGGACAACGTCCTCGACTGGAACGTCTGCCTCTGAACCATCCCGCACAAGACGTGCGGTGCGCGGCTGCATCCCGATCAGTTGTTTGATCGCCTCCCCGGTGCCTGCTTTCGCCCGTGCTTCGAAGAGGCGGCCCAGAAGGATCAAGGTGATGATCACGCCGACCACCTCGAAGTACACGCCGCGCAGCTCGGCGGGCAGGGCACCCGGTGCCACCGTCACCAGCGAGCTGTAGCCGTAGGCGGCGGTCGTGCCGACGGTGATAAGTGCGTTCATCTCAGCGCTGCGGTGCGCGATGCTGAGCGGTTGAGAAGCAACGACGGCAACCAGGACAGGTGCAGGAAGCCGTCTGACATAGCCGCGGAGAGGACCGGCGCCGTAAGCAGCGCGCCGACGATCACGCGGCGGGTGAGATCGGCGATCTCGGCGTTGCGCTCAGCCTCCTCGCTCTTCGCGGCGTCAGCAGGTCGAGCCGCATGCCCGCCGTTTGATGACGCGGCGGTTACCGGTCGTGCTGGCAGGGCAGCAATGGCTTTATCCGACGCGGACGCCGGCTCGACGACCAGGGTGCCGTGAACCATGTTCATGCCGCAGGCAAAGCCGAACCGCCCGCTCTTGTCAGGCGTGAACTCGACCGTGGTCTTGGCCATTGCGGGCAGTAACCTGCTCAGCGCGAAGTCGGGAAATACGACCCGCGATGTGCACTCGCCGCCCTCCTGACGATCGAAGACGATCCTCAGCGGCACGCTCTGTCGCACACGGATCAGGTTCGGTGCGTAGCCGCCCTTGACCAGGACCTGAACCTGCTGCACCTGGCCGACCAGCTCAGCCTGTCGCGCCTTCTTGGGGCCGAAAAAGAACCAGGCCAAAAAGCCAATCAGCACGATCCCGGAAGCGATTACCGCAATGTCAGGGAAATTCACTGTCTATCCATGCGTTTGGAAGCCCCGAGAAGGCCTCCGCCTTCCAATCGCGAAACTGCCCCGGACTCAGCCCTTGTCGGCGCTTGCGGCTGGAACCGTCGCCCCCGCTCCTCCGCCGCCCGGCCGCTCTTGCATCGCCATGCGGAGCTCGTTGACCTGGCTCTCCAGTTCCGCGACGCGGGGATCGTTAACAGGCACTGAGGCGTGGCCGTGATCCTTGCGCATCATCATCCACATCATCACGCCCATCGAGACCGGACAGGCCAGCAAGAACAGGTACGGCAGGATATGGTCCACAGGCAACCTCCTCAGGTAACTATCGATGCATAGTAGCAGGCGCGCTTATTGAGCAAGGTTCCTATCCCCAGGTAGTAGACTCATCGCCGTGGCCGCTCGGGTCGACCAGCTTCCGCCTAATGGGGTATCGGCCAGGTGAGCTTCGATGCATCCACCAATCTTCTGGGCCTCGCCTTCGTCACCGGCGTAACCACTGGTGGACTCAGTTGCCTGGCTGTACAGGCCGGCCTTCTGGCCACGTCAGTCGCGCGCCAGGCCGAGACCGATGTGACGGCCCAGCTCGCGATCAGGCACGTGGTCGCGCAGCGCAAGAAGCGCTCGAACCGCCGGTTGACCAAGGAGCAGCGACGCCGGGAGCGCGCGGCGCTTGCGACTCTGGCACAACCGGAGAAGCCCAAGCGGCGCAATGCGGCCACCCCAATCGCCCTGTTCTTGGGCGCCAAGCTGGCCGCTTACACCGTCCTCGGCATCTTCCTGGGCTGGATCGGCTCCGTCCTCCAGCTAAGTCCATACAGCCGGGCGGTGCTTCAAATTGGAATCGGCATCTTCATGCTCGGGACAGCGGCAAGGCTGTTCAACCTGCATCCGATATTTCGCTACTTCGTAATCGAGCCGCCCCGATTCGTAACCCGTTTTATCCGCCGCTACGCGAAGAACAATGCCAGCACGGTCGCTACCCCGCTGTTCCTCGGCACGCTGACGATCTTCATCCCCTGCGGGGTGACCCAGGCGATGATGGTGCTCGCCGTCGGAACTGGGTCGCCGCTTCTCGGGGCGGCAATCATGTTCGCCTTCATCCTCGGCACCACTCCGGTCTTCTTCGGCCTGGCCTACGTGGCCACACGCCTCGGGGAGGTGCTGCATACCCGATTTTTGCAGCTGGCGGGGGCGGTCGTCCTGATTCTCGGCCTCGTCTCGATCGAAGGTGGACTGAACCTAATGGGCTCGCCGTACTCCTTTTCCAATCTGCTCAACGCGGCTTCGGTGTCACTGGCCGAGGCCAGCGGCGGATCGCCAGAGGTCGCTGCTCAGCCGGACGCAAACGGAGCAATCACGATCCAGGTGTACAACACCGGCTACTCCCCAGACCTGATCAAGGCGCCATCCGGCAAGCCGGTCAGCCTCACAGTCGTGAGCAACGGCACGACCGGTTGCACCCGGGGCTTCGTGATCCCCTCAATTGGCTACCAACGGACGCTACCCGAGACCGGTCAGACCACCATCAATATTCCGGCGAGCGCCGCTAACGGAAAGCTGCGCTACACCTGCTCGATGGGCATGTACAGCGGTTACTTCGAGTTCACCTGAGGAGATTGAGATATGGCGAAGCAAGTGTTCAGCGTCAAGGGCATGCA
>VBGM01000065.1 GCA_005880855.1 Chloroflexota bacterium | reverse complement strand
AAATTCAAGAGGTGCCACGGAAGATAGATGGACGTTCAACTGAGTCCAAAAGAGCTGCTGAGCCGGATTCTCGAGCTCAAGGAGCATCTTTGACCTGCCCGCGAAAATCACGCGTGCGGACGAGCTAGATCAGCTCTTAACGCAGCCCGGCGCCTGGGACGACCCGCGCCGTGCCGGCGCCCTGGCGCGCGAAGCGTCCGAACATCGAGAGCTGGTGCGGACATGGGACCAGCTCGAAAAACGCGCGCGTGATCTGATCGAGCTCGACCACCTGGCGTCGGGCGATCCCGAGCTCGCACAGCAGGTTGCCGAAGAAGAGACGAAGCTCGCTGGCGAGCTGCGCTCGCGAGAGCTCGATCTTCTTTTCACCGACCCGTACGCCAATCACAACGCAGTGGTCACCATCTCAGTCGGCCAGGGTGGGGTGGAAGCCCAGGACTGGGTCGAGATGCTCATGCGCATGTACATCAAGTGGGCCGAGCGCCATCGATTCGAGGTCGAGGTCATCGATCAGTCGCCCGGCGAAGAGGCGGGGCTGAAGAGCGTCACGTTCATAGTGCGTGGCCCGCGCGCATATGGGCTGATGCGTTCTGAGCATGGCGTGCACCGGCTGGTCCGCATCTCACCTTTCGACCAGAACCACCGCCGCCACACCTCATTCGCGCTGGTCGAGGTGATGCCGGAGCTGGAGAGCACCGACGAGAGTGCGGTGGTGATCAACCCGCAGGATCTGCGCATCGACACGTATCGGTCGACCGGCGCCGGCGGGCAGCATGTCAACAAGACCGACTCGGCGATCCGGATCACCCACCTGCCGACGGGCATCGTGGTCACCTGCCAGAACGAGCGGTCGCAGATGAAGAACCGTGAGACGGCCATGAAGGTGCTGAAGGCACGCCTGTTCCAGCGCCAGCAGCAGGAGGCCGCCGAGCACCTCGACCAGATTCGGGGCCAGGTCATGCCGGCCGAGTTCGGCTCCCAGATCCGAAACTACGTGCTCCAGCCCTACACCCTGGTCAAGGACGTCCGGACCGGGCTCGAGGTCGGCAACACTCAAGCCGTCCTGGACGGCGATATCGACCCGTTTATCGAGGCCTGGCTGCGCAGTCGTCTGAGCTCCAGCAACGGCGCCCGAAGCTAGCCAGACGCGCCTTCAGGGCGCCTTCGCAAGCTAAGCCCCGAGCCTCCGTTTACCCGGCTGTTTGAACTCGACTGATGGGATTTGGAGCATCCGGGGGCATGCGTTATACTGCCCGCGACTTAGCCAGTCGCGCCTGCCGGCGCGAAACGTCAAAGCAAAAGATCCAGCTTATGGTTTTAACACCGGATTTCGACAGCCGGCCCGTGATCAGCTTCCAGCACGTCTGGAAGACTTATCCGACCGGTACAGAAGCCCTGCGGGACATCAATCTCGTCGTCCCCGAGGGCGACTTCCTGTTCTTGGTCGGCCCCTCCGGCGCTGGCAAGTCGACGGTGGTGCGGCTCCTCATCAGGGAGGAGAAGCCAACGAAGGGCAAGATCTTCGTCGACGGCGTCGAGATCGGCCGGATGAAGCGCCGGAAGCTGCCGTACTACCGGCGCAAGATCGGCCTGGTCTTCCAGGACTTCAAGCTCTTGCCCAACCTGACCGTGTACGAGAACGTGGCCTTCGCGATGCGCGTCCTGGGCGAGCCCGACCGCTTGGTGCAGTCACGCGCCGCAGAGGCGCTGGACACCGTTGGCCTGGCTGGGAAGGAGCAGACATATCCCTCGAACCTGTCGGGCGGCGAGCAGCAGCGCGTGGCCATCGCACGGGCGCTGGTACATGCGCCGCGGATGATCATCGCGGACGAGCCCACAGGCAACCTCGATCCCGCGACAGCATGGGAGATCATGCAGCTCTTTTTGCGCATCAACGCGCGGGGCGCCACCGTCGTGATGGCGACACATAACCGTGAGATCGTCGATCTACTCCGCCGCCGCGTGGTTGCGATCGACGCCGGGCAGATTGCTCGTGATGACCGTTCAGGCAGGTACCACGACGATGTTTCGAAATCTCAAGTTCGCGCTCAATAGCGCCTGGCAGAGCTTCTGGCGGAACCTCGCGGTCAGCTTGGCCGCGGTTCTGTCGATCACGCTCATCCTGATTCTGGGCGGCGTCAACCTTCTGGTCGGACACGCCTTCTCGCAGGTGCTCGACAGTTTCCGCGAGAAGGTGAGCGTGATCTCCGTCAACGTCGCTGACGACACCCCACTGCAGAGCGTCTACGGCTTCCAGCAGCAGCTGAGCGTGGATCCGCGGGTGGCGAGCGTGAGATTCATCACCAAGGACCAGGCACTCGCCAACTTCACCAAGGACCCCAACAACGCCGTGCTCGCGCAACAGCTCGACGGCAATCCACTCGACGCCAAGCTCGAGGTCCGAGTACGGAACCTGTCCGACGTGGCGTCGATCGACTCGACGGCGCGTCAGTGGTCTGGCGTCGATCCGACCAACCCGACCAACTACCAGGGCGACTTCGTCAACCGCATGCTCCAGCTGTCCCAGTGGCTCGGGCTTGCAGGCGTCGGCCTGATGGCGATCCTCGTGATCGTCTCCGTCGTGATCGTCATGAACACGATCCGCACGGCTGTGTATCACCGCCGCAAGGAGATCGAGGTCATGAAGCTGGTCGGCGCCACCGAATGGTTCGTCCGCGGGCCGTTCGTGATCGAGGGCGTGATGACAGGGCTCATCGCGGCTTCGATTGCGCTCCTCCTCCTCGTCATCGCGTACCCGCCGGCGGTGCAGCAGTTCAAGAACGACATCGCCTTCATCCCACTCTCGTATGACCCGGCCTTCATCTCGAGCCTTGCCCGCGACCTTCTCCTCGGCGGCGCGCTGATGGGCGCGGTTGGGAGCTACATCGGCGTTCGCCGCTTCGTGAGGATCTGATGAAAAGGATCCTCGCCGCCATCATCACAGCGACTGTCTTGTGGATCCCGCTTTCCATGCAGGTCTCCCAGGCGATCTACTGCTATCCGGGCGATCCCCCCGACGTCTACCAGGCGTGCGTGAACTACAACGCAGGCATCGGCCAGCAGGTCAACAGCGAGCAGCAGATGATCGCCGTGCTGCACAAGATCAGCACCGCAGAGGGTCAGATCAACGCGCTTCTGGTCATCATCAGGAACCTCGATGCGCAGATCGCGGCGCAGAAGGCTTTGATCGCCAAGACCCAGGCCGCTATCGACGACATCGACCGCAAGATCCGTTTCACCGAGGCCAGCCTGACCCGCCTGCATGCAGAGATGAGCGTGCGCGGCGCGCTTCTCAACCAGCGCCTTCGCTACGTCGACGACCACGGTTCGGTGAACTACGTCGAGCTCATCCTGACCGCGAGTACGTTCAACGACCTGATGAACAGGATGGTCGGCGCCCAGCAGGTCGCTGCGTCCGATCGTCGCCTGATCGATGACATCGGCGTTGAGCGGGCACAGTTCGAGCAGACCAATGCCGAGCTGGGCAACCAGAGAAGCGAGGTGGCGGCTCTGCTCCAGCAGCTGCAGGCGACGCAGGCTGCGCTCGAGAAGAACCAGGCGACCCAGAAGGCGGCGCTTGTGCAGCAACAGAAGCTGGAAGCCCTGCTCAGCGACCAGTACCGGCAGCTGGAGGCGCAGCGAAAGGCAATCGACGACCAGGTCGCCTCACTCGCGCAGAAATACGATGCCGCGGCGGCGAAGTATGGCGGCGGCACCGGCCAGTTCGAATGGCCGGAGCCCGCGTGCTATTTCGGCTGCATCAGCCAACCCTTCGGCTGCGTGACCTTATGGCTCGAGATGTACGACCCGTCCTGCCCATACCCGCATCGAAAGCACACTGGCCTCGACATCGCGGGGCCGTACCGCACCCCGATCGTGGCCGCGGACACAGGCATCATCTATCTCTACCCGGGTTCGATCGGCTACGGCAACATGATCATGATGATCCACGGCAACGGGTACTCGACCGTGTACGGCCACCTGGCGGGATATGGCAGCTACTCGAGCGGCCAGGTCGTTCCTCGCGGGGAGATTATCGGTTACGAAGGATCAACAGGATGGTCCACCGGACCGCACCTGCACTTCGAGATCCGCGTCAGCAACTCTCCGAGAAACCCCTGCATCTGGCTCGGCTGCTGACGATCTCGCAGTCTCCACTTCGTTAGTCTGCTGACATGAAACGCGACGTCCTGTGGGGCGTTGCCGTGCTGATCGTCGGTGTGATTGGCCTCGGCTTCGGATTCGGCCTGGGTGTCTACACGGACCAGGCGTTCCCCGATGTCCTGCCATACGTGGCTCACCACTCGGCCGGCAAGGTCGACACCACCGAGCTGCAGCAAGCGATCCGTGTGATCCAGGCGGACTACGTCGACGGCAACGTCGACCCGCAGAAACTGTCCCACGGGACGGTACAGGGGTTGGTCGCGAGCTTGAATGACCCGTTCTCGGCGTACTACGACCCGGAGCAGTACAAGCGGCTCCAGCAGGTGTATACAGGGAAGTACTCGGGGATCGGCATCTACCTCACTTTCAGCTCCGCGTACCCGGTGATCACCGGCACCGTGCCTGGCTCACCGGCCGCAAAGGCCGGTCTCCAGTCCGGCGACCAGATCGTGAAGGTGGGCGACAAGGACATGAAGGGCATCACCGCCGACCAGGCCGCGGCATTGATTCAAGGACCCAACGAGGTGACGCTGACGATTGGGCGTGGTACCAACACGTTCTCGGTCACGATCACGCGCGCGGAGATCCAGGTGCCGTCAGTGCGGACGGCCGTGATCGCGGATCACATTCTCTACGTGCGCATCTACCAGTTCACCACGACGACGACCGACGAGTTTCACTCGGCGCTGAGCACCGGCCTGGCGGACGCGAAGGGCATCGTGCTCGACCTGCGCGAGGATCCAGGTGGATTCATCACCGAGGCTGACCACGTGATCAGCGAGTTCGTGGCGAGCGGCGAGACGTTCGAGCTGCGAGATCGCAATGGGAATGTCGAGAGACACGACGTCAGCGGCGAGCACCTGGCGACGACGCAGCCGCTGATCGTTCTGGTGGACGCCAACAGCGCGTCCGCGGCCGAGATTGTGGCGGGCTCGCTCCAGGTCCACAAGCGCGCCAAGCTGGTCGGCACCGTGACGTTCGGCAAGGGGTCGGTGCAGCAGGACTTCCCGCTGAGCGACGGGGCCGACATCCACCTGACGATCCGCCGGTGGTACCTACCCAACGGGCAGACGATCGACCACAAGGGCCTGACGCCCGATGTCCCGGTCACCCTGGCCAACTCGAGCGACGAGTACGACGTCCTGCAGCCGGACAAGGGCTACGCGAAAGACACGCAGCTCAACACGGCGCTGACGATGGTGGCCTCTCAGTAGACTGAGCATCCGCCACGGGCGGTTAGCTCAACTGGTAGAGCGCCTCGCTTACACCGAGGAGGTTGTTGGTTCAATTCCATCACCGCCCACCACGACAGACCCTTCTGGGCGTAGCGTTCCCAGGTCATGACACCTGGAGAGTCTGGAACTTGGTGATGGCCCAATTACCGGTCGCGTCGCTCAACTCATACCGATTCCACCGGGACCACCGGCCGCCGGCATAGAAGAAGACTCCGACGGTCGCACCCGGTCCGAGGTCAGCGATGCGCCCCAACGCGACGAAGCCGTATTTGTCGCGAACATGGACCGGCCCGGGAGCATCCAGATCGACGAGCTCGAAGAATCGAGGAACAAATTGGACGGCTGCATGCTCGCTTGTCGAGGCCTCGAGCGCGGCCTTGAGTGCTTCAGGAATCTTGTCTCCGTAGTCTTCGTCGTCGACAAGCCTTTCATCCACAGCGCCGTTCTCGATCTCGGGGAGCAGACGGTCGAGGACGTAGAACCCAGCAAGTGGAGGTGGCGTCTTGCCCCAGCCGTGGCCAACCTCGAGTGTATGCGCGAGAACCAGCGCATAGATCGGAACGTGTCGACTCGGCACTGTCACTCAGCTGTCACTCGCCGATGGACGAACATATCGACTCGGCGCACAGCGAGCTTGGCTTCGACGTCAGCCGCGAGGAATCTATTCGCGGCGTCTGATCCTCGCAACGTTGCGTCGAAATGTGCCAGCGTAAGTCCGCGCGTGAACAGGTGAGCTTGTTCACCCGAGCTCAGTTCCGGGATCGGCAGCATCGCTGCTGGGATCCAGGCGGCTTCGCCAGGGAATGTGGCTGCACGCACCGCCTCGTGCGCCACCTCGACATCGTCGATGAAGTGCTGGTGATCGGCACGTCGCAAGACGAACATGCGCTTCGACCCCGGCGTGCGGTCGAAAAGCTCACATACGCCATCAAGAGGTATCGAAACGTCGAGCTCGCCCGCCAGGTAGAGGGTGGGCACGTCGCGGCCCCACGCGAACGTGAGCTCCAGCGGCAAAATGCCCGGCCTCGGATTCGAGCTTCCGCCGGGCGCCATCGCCACGACGGATCGCACTCGCTGATCAATCTCCGGTGTGGCCAGAACCGTCCAGCCACCCAAACTGTGACCAGCCAGCCCGATTCGCTCTGCATCGATTTCGAGGTCTTCACGGGCCAAGAGGTGGTCCAGGAGGAAACGCACGTCGGGCACGCGGTTGCCGATGATGGCGTCGATCCGTGCCGAACGTTCCGCTTTGGATTCGCCGTCCTTGCGAGCAAGCTCCAGCGCGACCACCTCAGAGTGATCCATCGCGGCGACTGTGTAGCCGTGACTGGCAAGATGCGTGCAGAGGAAAGAGGACACGCGACGGTGGCCGCCGCTGTAATGGGAGAACACGATCAGCGGGCGGGCTTCGCGATCGGTGGCGTTCCAGATGTCGACAGGAAACGTCCGGCCGCGCGTAGCGTCATGCGCCTCGACTGTGCGGGCGCCAACTAGATGTTTGCCTGCAGCGAACGGGTCGTAATCTGCGGTTTCGATCGCCCTACCGTAGCGCGCGTGTATAGTGCCGCGGTGATTTCGAAGCAGGCGCCGGTGGGCTACGGCATCGATTTCGGCACCAGCAACAGCGCCATCGCTATCGCCTATCCGCATCGGGTCGACGTCGTCCCGCTTGGGCCCTCGCCATCCGCGATGACGCTGCCCTCGTTCGTGTACCTCCACCGCAACGGGCGCCGCGCGGCTGGCGATCAGGCGGTGAGGACCTTCCTGAAATCCGGGCACGAGAAGACCGACTGCTGGAACTGCTCGCTGGCGCCCTATGGCTGGGACACCGACTGCCGTCAGTACCGCAAGGGCGGCGGCTGCAACGACGCTCGATTGTTGTCAGGCGTCAAGCACGAGCTCGCCAAGGTCGGCTTCGCCGGCACGAACTCCTGGGCCACTGACTTCACGGTGGGCTCGCTCGTAGCAGTCGTGATCAAGCGGCTGAAGGCGGAGGCTGATGCATTGGTGTCCCAGGGTGTCCGCCGCGTTGTGGTCGGTCATCCGGTCGTGTTTGCCGGCGCCGACCCAAACGATCGCGCAGCGTCAGATGCCGAGGCGTTCAGCCGGCTCGAGCGCGCAGCGGTTGAGGCCGGGTTCGATGAGGTTGCGTTTCTGCCGGAACCGACGGCGGCGGTCATCGGCGAGCCCGTGCATCACGGAGTCGAGGTCGCCGTCGACTTTGGCGGCGGAACCTTCGACGTGGCCGTCATGGATTCGCGCTCCGGCGAGCCGCGAATCGCAGCTACGTCGGGTGTTGCTGTTGGCGGCGAAGTGCTGGACGGTGTTCTCTTCGAGGCATCCGTCGGGCCGGCACTGGGTCTGGAGGTGCTGCCCAGCTGGCTGTTCAACGAGCTCCGCACGGCGAGCGCTGTACGGCTGCTGATGGCCGATCCCGGCATTCCCGCGATCCTGGCGAGAATCGGGGGCCAGGCCGGCGAGATCGTTCACGCGCTGCTGTACGAAGGACACGCGTACGACTTCTACAAGGCGATAGAGGCGGCGAAGATCGGGCTGTCAAGCACCGACGAGACCGAGCTTCGGTTCGCGCCGCTAAG
Organism: Chloroflexota bacterium; assembly: GCA_005880855.1. Lineage (GTDB taxonomy): Bacteria > Chloroflexota > Dormibacteria > Dormibacterales > Dormibacteraceae > UBA10449. Next base: position 2,612 of record VBGM01000065.1, on the reverse strand, counting down.
CCTGAGCGTGACTGTGCGCCGCTCGGCGTTCGAGTCGATGATCCGGCCCGAGTTGGACATGGTTCGAGACGCGATCCAGCGGGCGCTCGACGCAGGCGAGATCAAAGCGCGAGACGTCGACCGTGTGCTCCTTACCGGTGGCTCCGCCTACATTCCCGCGTTTCGGGCCGACCTTACCGATACGTTTGGGGCAGATCGCCTCGAGCAGCGAGACGCGTTCACCGCGGTCGTGCACGGGCTGGGCGTGCGCGCGCAGCAGCTCTGGGGTTCGTACACGCCGCAGCCGGTCTGATCAAAGCCTCCAGCCCGGTCGGCGCCGATACGCTGCCCAGGCCAGCCTCAAGTCGCGCGAAAAGGCGCTTGCCCATTCCTTGAGTAACGGGTAGGCGACATAGCTCGATAGCCCAACCGCATATGCGATGAGTGGGAGACCCCACCAGGGCACGGTTGCCCTGAAAACGAATGGGGTCCACAGCACGCTGAACTCGGGCACGTACCAGCACAGCGACTCCTGGGCGTAGTGATTGGCCGAGCACACGTCCTGTCCGAAGCGGCCGAACACCTGGCCATCGATCCCGACCCAGACCGATAGAACGAGTGCCGCCAGGACGACGGTGAGCCCGACGAGCGTGCGAGGAGGCCGCCGGATCTGCGCGGCAAGCAGCAGCGATGCGGGCAGTGAGGCGAACACGAGGAAGCGCGGCCCCCAGGTGAATCCGCCGTACCAGGCCCACCACGAGCCGTACAAGAGGATCAGGCCGGCGAGGTAAAGCACCCAGAGGACCAGGCTCTCGCTCACGGCTCGCAGCGCTTCCCGCCCTCGGACGAACCACAGCAGCAGCCCAGCGGCGAAGAACAGCAGTCCCTTGCCGAACGAAAACAGCAGCGACAGCACTCCGAAGAAGGTGGGATAGCTGAATCCGGTCAGGCCGGAATACGGGAGGAGAGTCTGAAAGCCGTGATCGCCCTCGTATCCGGTCGAGAAGGCCGACCCGCGGCGCACTCCGTTCTCGAGCAGCCAGAGGCCGGCGCCGAAGGCGATGGGCGCCACCGCGCGGACGCGTTTTATACGCCACGCCCACCAACCCATGGCGAGCGCGACGCCGACGATGGTCGCGGGTTCGTTGGCGATGGCGAGGCCGAGCAGCCCGGTCGCCGTTTTCCAACGACCTGATGTCCACGCCGCGAGGCCCGTTCCCGCTGCCATCACCGTGAACGTCTCAGCGCCGAAGCCGGTGAGCGAGGCCGGGATCATGGCAGTGGTACCGAGGAGAAGGAAGAAGGCGGCGAGCACGTCGTGGTCCACCCGGTCACGCAGCAGCCGATACATCAGCCAGAGCCCGGCCGCGTAGACGAGGACGTTGTAGCGCGACGCCCACCACTCGGGCGAGGCGATGACATGGCCGAGCAGGATCAGCGGGATCGCGGGGAGCGACCCGATGAGGGGATATTTGGTGTTCGAGATGCCATGGCCCGCCAGCAGGGCTTGCAGGGCGTCGAATCTGTAGCGGCCGTCACCTTCGATGTCGTGCGGCAAGACGAAGAAGAGCAGAAGAAGACCCAGCGCCAGCAGCACCCAGAGCGCGCGGCTGCTAATGCGCTGGGTTGCCGGCTCCTTGGAGCCTGCCGTCAAGTCGCGATCAGGTGGATTCAGGTGGCCCTGAGGGTCGCATACCGGTCGCAGATAGAATTACGGGCCGCGTGCCGAGGTAGCTCAGCTTGGTAGAGCACTTGACTGAAAATCAAGGTGTCGCCGGTTCAAATCCGGCCCTCGGCACCACTTCGGCTTCCCGAGCGCCGATCGCACGCAACCCACGAATGAATGATCCGATACCGCCTCGATTTCGACCGGTCCTCGAGGACGTTGTTCGTCGCATGGCTGAAGGTGACTGGGAGGGTTTGGTGCGCGACGGGATGGCACCCGCGCACCGAAGCGGGGAGGAGCTCAGTTACTGGGTGCACATCTATCCGGCGCGGCTTGCCCCGTTACCGCCGGAAGCGTGGGAGCTCTCGGACCACGGCCAAGTCGAACCTGAGTTGGATACATGGTGGGTGGTTCTGCCGTTGTGGACGGTGAACGCAGGGCGAAGCGATCTATCCCTCGAGGCCACGGTTCGTGAGCAGTCTGCGCGCGTCACGGTGCAGGTCGAGGGCGTTCATGTCCTCTAGGCCGAGGGGTTCTGGCTCGGCGTACTAGCGCCGGTGGGCCGGCGTGAGCGGCGAAGGATCTGGAACGGCGCGTCCAGGATGAGGAAAAACGCGACGGCCACCAGGCTCGCCACGCCGATGTACCACGGCCACGGGCCCATGACGTCGAGCAGCGTGTGGCTGCCGGGCTTGGCGCGCAGGTAGAGGTAGTCGGCGCCGGTCACAGCGTCGAGGAAGCCCACGAACGCCGCGTAGGCGACCGTGACACCGAAGACGTACAGCACCGCGCGGGGGCGCGGCCAGTGGTTGAGGCCGACGACCAGGAAAAGGGCCGCCGCCACCACGCCGCCGTGGGCGATGTTGTACTGGATGAAGAGGAAGCTGGGAAAGTGCGCGGGCAGGTCCGGGGTGATGAGGCCCTGGATCGTGCCCGCGAGTCCCCAGAAATAGGCCACCTCGATCAG
>VBGM01000011.1 GCA_005880855.1 Chloroflexota bacterium | reverse complement strand
AACGGGTTGCATACTATGACCGTTACCCGACTGTGGCGACCACCGACGCAGCGCCTCCGCAGGGGCTGAATCTTCCCGGCGATTCCCCCAGGCGCCCGGCCGGCGGTGGCAAGGCGAAACCCCGGACTGCCCGCCTTTTCGGCCGCGACTACCGCGTCGTCCTGCCCAGCATCCGCGACCCGCGCCTCCACGTCGCCGCGGTGTTGCTCACCCTGCAGGCGCTAGGCCAGACCGTGCTCGGTTTCCGGCTTTCGATCGCGCAGATCCTGGCCTGTCTTGCGGCGGGCGCGCTGATCGAGTTCGGTGTCAGCTTCTTGAAGGACAAGACCATCCTGTGGCCGGCCAGCGGGCTGCTCACCGGCAACAGCACCGCCTTCATCCTGCGCGTCCCGGGCACCCTCCACGGCCAGTGGTGGAGCACCCGCGGGATCTGGATCTTCGTGGGCGTCGTGGCCCTCGGGATGGCGACGAAATACCTGATCCGGTGGCGCGGGCGGCACATCTTCAACCCCTCCAACGTGGCTCTCGTCATCGCCTTCGTCGCCCTCGGTCCGACACGCACGGAGCCGCTCGACCTCTTTTGGATACCGATGGGCACGTGGATGATCGTGACCTACGCGATCCTCATCGGCGGCGGGCTCCTGATCGCTCTGGAGTTGAAGCTGGTGGGCCTGGTGATCGGCTTCATGGCCGGTTTCGCGTTGTTCGTCGCCGTCGCGCTGGCGCCGGTGCCGGATCACTGCATGGTCGCGAGCTGGCACGTGACGCCGATGTGCGGCCGCACGCTGTGGCAGATCCTCGTCACTTCCCCGGAGGTCCTGATCTTCGCCCTGTTCATGGTCCCGGACCCCAGGACCGTGCCCGACGGCCAGGTCTCGCGCGTTGTCTTCGGAATCCTGGTCGCGCTGCTCGCGGTGCTGCTGCTGGGACCGACCACGCTGGAGTTCTGGACCAAGACGGCGATCCTGGCCAGCCTGGTCATCGCCTGCGCGCTGCGGTTCGCTCTGGTTCGGTTCCTGGCCCCCTTCGAAGCCGCCTACGCGTCCCGCGGAGCTGGACGGCGCGCCTGGCGCGTGCCGGTCGCCCTCGCGGCGGCCCTTGTGTTGACGGGAGTTCTGCCCGTCGCGGCGGACGTCGCCACCCACTTCCCGGTGCCGGTGGCCGGGCTTTCAGACGGCACGACGCCTACGATCGTGCTCACGGTGGGATCGGGGCCAGGTCTCCCGGATTGGGCCTCGAAGACCGGAGCCTCGGCCCTGCCTCCAACCTTCAACTCGGGTCCCGTTTCCGCGTCGGCACGAGTCTGGACCCTGCCTCCTTATCCCGCTGTGAACATCGCTTCCAACGTGACGTCGTTCGACTCCTCGATCACCCAGTCGACCGCGGACACCATGGCGCACGACGCGGTGCTCGACCTCATCATCGAGGCCGAGGCCAGGCGCACCCATGACCTCGACCTGGCGAAGCTTGGCGCCCTGGGCGACGGGCTACAGGAGTTCGTGGACGTGATCAACCAGGACATATCCGGCGGGAAGTCGGTCGAGAAGACATATAAGTTCGACAAGATCTCACTGCAGCTGTATTTGCCGAAGTTCGCGACCCAGGCCTCGCGCCTGGTCGGCATCACCCTGCATGGAACCGCCACCCTTACGACCCGGGACGCGACCGGCAAGGTGCTGTCGCAGGCAACCTCGGCCTACGACAAGAGCTGGGGGCTGGGTGGTACTGCCCCGGGCGGCACGAACCAGCTCATCTTTGTCGACTACACAGGCCTGGCGCCGGCGCCCTAGAGCTGCTTTCAGGTCTCCCGGACGGCGGCGGCCGGAATCCCGTGCGGCTCGTACACGGCGGGAGGTTCGATGTCGAAGGTGTCAGCCAGGCGAACGAACAGGCTGAAGAGTGAGGCCACATAAGCGGCTTCGGCTATCTGCTCGTCGGTCCAGCCCACCTCGCGAAGGCGCTGGACCTGCTCGTCGGTGACGCGATAGGCCGCGCGCGCGATCGTGCCGGCGAACTCCAGCAGCAATCGCTCGGGTTCGGCGAGACCGGCCGCGTCGAGGTCACCGTTGCGCAGCGCCTCCGCCGCCTGCCCGAACGCCTCGCCCTGCAACTGCAGGAACCAAGTGTGTGCGCTCAGTCAATACCTGCATTTGTTGAGAGCGGACACATAAGACGCGATCATCTCGTGCTGGGCACGGGTGAGCGCGCCGTCGGTGAAATGCATTCGTGAAGCGGCCTGGATGGCGGCGAGGAAGTCGGGCCGGAGACTCATCGTCTTGAGGATCTCGGCCACGACGCCGATCGGGCTTTGCGCCTTGGCGGTAGCGTAAAGCTCGGCCAGCGGGCCTTCGGCCTCCGATTCCTGGACCACCTTGATTCGCGGCATGTGACTGGATAGCGAAGCATGCGCCGGAAATCGAGTGGCTGCCTATTCGAGACCGTCCCAGGACCAGCGCGGCATAGGACGGCCAGGCGGCACAACCGAATCGCCTGGCAGGTACGAAACCACGTCTTTGGTCGCCCACTCGATGTACGCGCGCATGCTCGCCCGAAAGTCAGGGTCCTCGGGGAGCTTCGCGTCGTCCAGAGCCTGTACGAAGCAGGCGACAAAACGCGGTTCTAACGACTCGCCTCCTTCACGCGCGTGGATCTCGAGCATGGCCGAATGGCCGCCATGGAGCCGTGAGTAGGTCGGCGGTCCTCCGAAGACCTCGGCCCAGTAGGCGGCGAGATTTTCAACGTGCTTTGGGCTGACGTGGTGAGAGAAGGGGTGGTTGAGCTCCGGGTCTTCCAGGCAGCGCTCGTGGAAAGCCGCGGTCAGCGCCAGGAATGCCTCATCGCCGCCGGCGAACTCATAGATAGATGGTCGAGGCATGTCTGTCATCCCACCACACCGAGCCGTAAGTTGGTTACCTGGCCCGCCTGCGAGACTCGACTCAGCTCGAGGTGGACCGGGTCGCCCCCAGCCTTGCTGAACAGGCGCACGCCGTCTCCGAGCAAAACGGGAACCACGTGGATGGCGACGTCGTCGAGAAGATGCGCATCGAGGCACTGGCGCGCGACGTCGGCGCCGAAGATGACCACGTACTTGCCGCCGGCGGCCTTGCTCGCCGTCTCGACGGCGGCTCGGATGTCGCCGGAAAGGAACGTCACGCCCGGGTCGTTTGGTGCTTTATGAGTGAGCACGAAAACCGGTCCCGAAAAAGCGCCGCCGTACGGCCTCCGGAACTCAGGCCGTTCCTGGACCGCGCCCACATCGTATGTATGGCGACCCGCCAGCACGGCTCCGATCCGCTTGAGGAGCTCGTCGACCTCGGAGTTTTCCTCCCCGTATCCCAGCATCCAGTCCATGGAATCCCCAGGCCCTGCGATGAAACCGTCGAGCGACATCGTCACGTGCCAGAGAACTTTTGCCATACGACCTCCCCCCGTCATGCCTGGTTTCTAACCATCCGATACCACGTCTGCCGGCGGAACGGCGCTCCGGCGCGGACCTCGACGATGTCGAAATCGTGGCCGAACCGCTGGCGGATTTCCGACTCGGTTGCGACCGGCGTACCTGTGCCCTTCTCGCCGAACGCAAACAGCACCAACGTCGCCCCCGGCCGAGCAACACGCGCTGCTTCCGTCACATACGCCTGGCGGCGATCGTCGGGGATCGAGTGGAAGCAGCCGAGATCGAGCAGGAGGTCGAAGGGCCCGTCAATCCCGATCTCGGAAAGCCGGGTCACATCGCCGACCAGAAGCTTTGCTCCCGGCGCCTTGCGCTTCGCCGCGCGTATCGCCCGCGGGACGTAGTCGACGCCGGCCACGTCCCAGCCGTGCTCGAGCATGTACTTGCAGTTGGTCCCCGTGCCACAGCCGAGGTCGATAGCTCGGCCGGGCTTGAGCGCGTCGGGTCCCTCGATCAGCTCGACGAGCTCAGGAGGTGGGACGCCCGAGTCCCAGGGTTTGATCCCGAACAGGTACGCCAGCTCGAAGAACAACCGCCGCGTGGGCATGGCGAAGCAAGCTTAAGGCGCGGCGGATGGACACCATCCACAAGTTGACGTTTGTACAAATAGCTGCTTGAATTAGTGCATGGCCGGCCAAGCCCAGGCGGTCGAGGGAGCCCTGCAGGCGCTGTCGGATACCACCCGGCGGCGCATCCTCGCGCGGGTTCGGGATCGTCCCCTCGCCGTCGGAGAGATCGCGCTGCAGCTCGGGATCTCACAGCAGGTCGTCTCCCACCATCTGAAGGTCCTTCGGGGCGCCGGTCTCGTCACCGAGCAGCGCGAGCGCACCCGCCATCTCTTCCTGGTTCGCACCGACGGCTTTGCCGCAGTGCAGGACTTCCTCAACGGTTTCTGGCCTGCACACCTCGGAGGCTTGAAGCGGGCGGCCGAAGCCGAGGCACGCCGGCGGCGGCCACGGGGGCGAACCGATGGCTGACTTTTCGACCTCGATCGACATCGAGGCGCCGCCGGAGGTGGTGTTCGAACACCTCGTCACCGCGGAACGAATGGTGTCGTGGATGGGCCAGCACGCCCAGCTGCGGCCGGTCCCGGGCGGTGAGTTCGCCGTCGACATCAACGGCTACCTCATCCGCGGCGAGTACCTCGAGGTCGATCCTCCCCGTCGCGTCGTCGTGTCGTGGGGGATGGCTGGAGCGGTGGACCTTCCGCCGGGTTCATCGCGGGTCGAGTTCGTCCTGAGGCCCACGCCGAGCGGAACGAATCTCAGCCTTCGCCATACGGGGCTGCCCGATACGCGCGCGAAAACGCACGGCGCCGGATGGGGCAACTATCTCCCGCGGTTGCGGTCGGCGGCGACCGGAACCGATCCCGGCCCCGACGACTGGATACCTGCGGCAAGCGGAATCTCACCTGGTTAGGAGGCAGCATGGAAATCGCCAGCACCAAGACGGCGCAGCTCGTCGACGATTACTACGGCAGCTGGAGGCATGGGATCTCGTCATTCGACGACGCACGCGTGCGGGGTGTTCTCGCCGAGGACCTCGACTTCGAAGGACCGATCGCCGGCAAGCGCCGGGGCGCGGCCGGGTTCGTTGGTGGCCTCAAGCGATTTGTCGAAGGATTGCAGGCGCCGATCCAGGTCCTGCAGCAAGTCGATTCGGGGGACCAGGCGGCCGTCCTGTACGACGCCGATCTACCGCAGGGGACGATGCGCTTTGCCGAGTTCTTTAGGGTCGGTGAGGGCCGGATCCAGTCGATCAAGCTTCTATACGACGCCGCCCAGTACCGGGCCCTGGGAGGCCGCTAGCGTTCCCGCATGACCAGGAATTCGTCGACGCCGGCTACATGCCGCTCGATCAGCTGGACGAGCGGCGGCACGAGCGTCCAGTCGGCAGTGATCACCTCAGGATCGACAAGGTGGACGTCGTGGCCGCCAACGCGAATTTCGCATCCTTTTGCGGCCACCACGTTCTTCACCCACTGGCTCTCTGAGCCATACGTCAGAACGAATATGTATCGATCGCCGCGCCGAAATACGTTGATGGGCAGGCGGTAGGTGAGGCCCGTGCTGCGGCCTGTATAGGTCACGAGCCCGAATCCCGGCATCCATCCCGCAAACAGTCGGGCGACGGGGTTGACGACAAGAATCGAGATTTTGCGGACACGCCACATCCGCGTCTTGGCTGCCATCTACCCAAAGTAGCCGCAGAACCGCGATTTAGAACGACACTTTTCAGATGACCGACGCGTGGCCCCGCGTATGAGGCGCAGAACCACGCTGGTCAGAGTTGTCGCGGCAGTCCTCGTGGTCCTGCTCGCGCTGCTCATGAGCTATGCGCTCTGGACCGTGTACGAGAACACATTGACGCCTGCCACCCTGGGTCAGAGCTCGACGATCAGCACGAGACCTTCGCCCTCCGGCGAGCTCTCACCCACCGCGGCTCGGGCGC
>VBGM01000010.1 GCA_005880855.1 Chloroflexota bacterium | reverse complement strand
AACCACTTACCGCCGCGATGATCAGCGCTTCGACGGCGAGCACCACAACGCGCTCGATCACGACCCCGGCCCTCGAGACGGGACTGCTGAGCACTTGCTCGAGGCGCCCATCGGAATCCTGGGCGCTCCAGCGTGCGACCTGCGTGACCGCGAACCCCGCCATGAGCAGTTGCGTGAAACCGAGCCATATGAAGCCTAGAAAGGAGGGATAGACATCGCCGTGGATGAAGGCCGAGAAATAGCGTGCGAGTCCGGGAATCGTCAACAGAGGGTCGACGATGGCCTTGGTCAGCACGACGAAAATCGCCCCCAGCGTGGCAAGTCCAACCGTCCACACCAGGATGGCGATGCGCTGTTCGTACAGCTCTCGCACGACCGGGATCCGCCACGCGAGCGAGCGCGCCACCTCGTAGCTCGCTGGACGGCTTGGGGTGGGGAGGCTCAGGAGCGGCGAGCCGACATCGCGATAGCGGAACGCGATCGCGGCCAGCGCCGACGCAGCGATGGCCATGGCAACCAGCACCAGCGTCGCGCGGACGTCAAGACTTCCATCAGGCACGAGCGGCGAGCTCTGCTCGAAGTAGTGAAACGGGGTGAGCGGGCGCCACGGGATCAGCCAGTCGAACGTGCGGCTGAGGCTGTTGATGAGAAACAGCGCGAGCAGGACCGCGCCGGCGACCGGTGTCGCTCCGCGGGCGCTCGTGAGCTGGCAGATGACCAGGGTGAGCGAATAGCAGCAGACGGCGAGCGCCACGAGTGCAAGCGCCGCCTCGAGCGCGGCCGCCGCGCTGATCGATTCGCCTCCGCTCGCGACCCCGACCAGCACGCCGGCGCTCCCGGCGAGGGCCGCAATGGTCGCCCCGATTACGAACGCACCGGCTCGAGAGGCGATCAGCCCGAGTCTCGAGGTGCCGGCGGCCAGCACGGCCTGGACGATGCCGCGCTCCTCATCCCCGCGGGCGGCGCCGCTCGCCGATGCGAGCGCCCAGATCGCGAAGGCGATGGCGAGCGCGCCATAGGCACGGAACTGCACATAACCGCCGACGGTGTCCGCGCGTATGGGCGGCGGGACGATGACTGAGAAGTTGGCCGCAAGCACGTCGATCGATCGGGCGAAAGCCTGCCGTTCCGCCGGGGTGTGGCCGGCCACCTGATAGAAACCTGCTGCGTTGAGCAGCGTGATGCGATGCCCCAGCGCCCGAGGCGGAGCGCGAACAGAGAAGCGACCATCAGCTGGGGAGGGCTCGCGGCGCATCCCGGTAGTACTCCAGGAAGATCTCCTCGAGGCTTGGCTCGTGACTGACGAGGTTGGTCACCTTCGCGTCTCGGATCGCGTGAAGCAGCGGCTCGAAGCTCCCCTTCACGGTGCATGCGACGCGGTGATCCTCCGCCACCACGTCTTCGCCCCCGGCCGCGGCCTTGATCGCGTCCAGCGGAACACGAGCACCGGTGGCGAACTCGATCTCGACGTGGTGGAAGCGGATCCTGTGCAGCTCATCGAGGTCGGCGATCCTGACCAGCCGGCCGGCCCGGACGATGCCGACGCGGTCGCACGCTCGCTCGACCTCGGAGAGGATGTGCGAAGAAAGAAAAATTGTCGCCCCGCCCTCGCGGGTTTCGTTGAGGAGGGCGTAGAACTCCTGCTGGATCAGCGGGTCGAGCCCGCTCGTCGGCTCGTCGAGGATCAAAAGCTGGGGCCTGTGCATGAAGGCCAGTACGATGCCGAGCTTCTGCTTGTTGCCGCTGGAGTATTCCCTGTAGCGGCGGCTGAGGTCGAGGTTGAATCTTTCGGCGAGGCCGCGCACGAGCCTGACGTCAGCGCCGCCACGCATGCCCCCGAGATAGGCCACGACCTCCGAACCGCGAAGGCTGCCGAACTGGGGCATCTCTCCGGGCACGTAGCCCACCTTCTTCTTGACTTCAACGTAATCCCGGATGCAGTCGAGGCCGAAGATGTGGGCGGACCCTGCGGTCGGCTCTTACCGGCGCCGTTCGGACCGAGGAAACCGAAAACCTCCTGCTGCGCAACCTGCAGGTCGAGCTCGAAAAGACCACGCCCCAGCCCGTAATCCTTCGACAGCCTCGCAGTGTGAATCGCCGCTACGGCCATTGCCGCTGCATATTAGTGAGCATGAGGCTGGGTGACCTGGAGCTGTACATCCTGATCGCGGGGAGGTGGAAGGCCGATGGCGGCCTCATGTTCGGGGTGGTTCCAAAGGTCTTGTGGGAGAAGCAAAAGCCCGCCGACGGCCAGAACATGATCGACATGGCCTGCGTGGGCCTGGTCGCAAAGATCAATGGACGCGTCATCGTCTGCGAGACGGGCATCGGCACCAAGCTCAGTGAGAAACGCGCTTTGCAGGTTGCCCTTCGCGAACCCGAAGGCTTGCTGCATTCGCTGCGCCGGCTAGGCATCCGGCCGGACGAGGTCGACGCCGTCATCACCACGCACCTGCACTGGGACCATGCAGGCGGGCTCACCCGACGCGATGAGGGCGGCTGCCTCGAGCTGACTTTTCCGAAGGCGCGCCACTTCATCCAGCGCAGCGAGTGGAACTTCGCCTTGAGTCCCGACATGCGCAGCCAGTCCGCTTATGTGACCGACGACTTCACGCCCCTCGCGGATGGCAACGATCTCGTCGAGTACCTCGAGGGTGATGCGGAGGTGATGCCGGGGGTGCATGTCCGGCATGTCGGAGGGCACACGCCGGGCAGCCAGGTCCTCGTGCTGCGATCTGGCGAGCTCGCCTGCGCCGTGACCGGGGACCTCGTCTGCCAGACGCCGCACCTGCGCGTGCCATGGACGATGTCGGCCGACATCGAGCCCCTGCGGGTGCTTCAGCAGAAGGCGCGACTGTTCGACGAGGCGCAGCAACACCGATGGCTGCTGGTGTTGAGCCACGAGCCGGACCAGCCCGCCGGATACCTCGAAGAAGACGGCCGCTGGCGCCCAGAACCCCGCCTGACCTAGGGGAAGGGGTGGGACGGCGAGCTGGTCGCGATCCCGCCCTGATCGTTAACAACCAGGGGTTTCTTCAAGCGATTTCTCGCATACCGTCGCGGCGTGCTCGCCACCGTCCATTCGTGCGTGCTCGTGGGTCTCGAAGCGCGGCGCGTCGAAGTCCAGGCCGACAGCGGCAATGGCAAGCCGACCTTTCACCTCGTCGGGCTCGCGGCCACTTCTGTGAAGGAAGCGCGTGAGCGCGTCCGCTCCGCGATCAAGAACAGCGGACTCGACTTTCCCCGCGCGCGCCTGACTGTCAACCTCGCACCGGCCGAGATGCGCAAACAGGGCAGCGGGCTCGACCTTCCCATCGCAGTGGCGATCGCGCTCGCAGAGATAGGGAAGCCTGGGCCGGCTCGCACCGCCTTTCTCGGCGAGCTCGCGCTCGACGGCGCAATCCGGCATGTCGACGGCGTGCTCGTGGCGGCTCGCTGCCTTCGTAAAGCGGGTATCGAGCGCTTCTTCGTCCCGGCGGTGGACGCGAGCGAGGCGGCGCTCATCGATGGCCTCGAGGTCATCCCTTGCACACACTTGAAGCAGGTCGTGGCTCACCTCCTGGGTGAGGATTCGATCCCACCGCAGCCGTTCACCAAAGCGATCCTCGAATTCAGCAATGGGGCCCTCGAGCACGACCTGGGCGAGGTGCACGGCCAGGAGGAGGCCCGCCGTGCGATCGAGGTCGCGGCCGCGGGCGGGCATCACCTGCTGCTAACTGGGCCGCCCGGCGCAGGCAAGACCATGCTGGCCGCCTGCGTGCCGGGCATCCTTGGGCCGCTTGACCTCGGCGAGGCATTCGAGGTCGCGCAGGTGCGAAGCCTGCTCGGAGATCTCCTGCCTGGCAGGCCGCTCGACTGGACCCGACCCTTTCGCGCGCCGCATCACGGCGTCTCGATGGCCGGGCTCATCGGCGGTGGCACCGGGCTCGCGCTTCCGGGCGAGATCAGCAGGGCGAATCACGGAGTGCTGTTTTTAGATGAGCTCGCCGAATTTCAGGCCCCCGTGTTGCAGGCCCTCCGGCAGCCACTGGAAACCGGACGCGTCACGATCACGAGGTCGGGCGGGTCCGTCACGTATCCGGCCCGGTTCACGCTGGTGGCGGCCACCAACCCATGTCCATGCGGGTGGCTGGGCGACTCCGCCAGGACCTGCCGCTGCACCCCCGCCGTGGTCGACGCCTACCAGCGGCGCCTTTCCGGACCTCTGCTCGACCGGATCGACCTCCAGGTGGGGGTCCGCCGGGTGCCGCTGGCCGAGCTGGCCTCGGAGCCGCGAGGCGAAGCATCGGCCACGGTGCAGGAACGTGTCCTGGCCGCCAGGACGCGCCAGCTCGACCGGCAGGGCTGCCTCAACGCCCAGCTCAAGCCTCGTCGGCTGCGCGAGGTGGCGCGGCTCGAGCCCGGTTCTCGGCACACGCTCGAGCGCTGGTCCGAGCAGAAGGGATTGACCGCACGCGGGTTTCACCGCGCCTGGCGCGTCGCCCGGACCGCCGCGGACCTGGAAGGGGCGGAGGTGATCGGAGACCGGCACGTCCTGGAAGCGTTGGGCTATCGACTTCATGATGTCGCCGCCTGACCTCTCGGCGCTCAACACCCGAGGCGCCTGGCCCCCGCCCGCCGGTCCGCGCGTCGCCATCGTCGGCTCGAGACGTCCGTCGCCGTACGGAGAGGCGGTGGCGGAGCAGCTCGCCGCCGACCTGGCCCGGGCCGGCGTGATCGTCGTCAGCGGGCTTGCGCTTGGGTGCGACGCGGCCGCACACCGAGGCGCCTTGACCGCCGGCGGGGTCACCGTGGCGGTGATGGGCACCGGAATCGACATCATCTATCCCGCCGCGCACCTTCGCCTCGCCGAAGAGATCGTCGCCGGCGGGGGCGCACTCGTGAGCCAATTTCCCAAGGGGGCGCTGCCCAGGCGGCAGAACTTCCCGGCGCGCAATGTCACCATGGCTGCCCTCTCAGACGCGGTGGTGGTCGTGGAGGCAATTCAGGGGTCGGGCGCGCTCATCACGGCCGAGGCCGCGCTCGACCTACATAAAGAGGTAATGGCGGTGCCGGGCAGCATCTTCTCGCCACAGTCCGTCGGGACCCACAACCTCATCCGGGACGGCGCTGCGCTGGTCCAGAACGCCCGCGATGTGCTGGCTGCGCTGGGCGCCGGCGGCGAGGTCCTTGACGACCCCCTGGCCGCCCCGCAACGCCTTGGTTTTGGGCTTTCCCGCGAGCGCGACGGCATCCTCCTCCACCTCTCCGACGTGCTCTCAGTGAGCGCCGCCGAGCTGGCCCGAAAGCTCGATCTGCCGGTCGCCGAGGTGCTCGGGAGGCTCACCTCACTGGAGCTCGACGGCGCTGTGCGCCGTCACGGACCGGGCTTCCTAAGGGCATTGCGCACCGGGAAAGAACGAGCGTAGGATTGCCCGCCTCAGCCGCCGGGCGGCCCGCCCGAATCCCAGCCTTGGGACTAAAACCGGCTCCTGGGGAATAAAGGAGTAGCTGTGTCCGAAGGTTTGATCATCGTCGAGTCGCCCGCCAAGGCGAGGACTTTGAAGCGGTTCCTCGGGGATCGTTTCGACGTTCGCGCCTCGATGGGCCACGTCCGCGACCTGCCTGAAAAGGAGATCGCCGTGGACGTGGAGGCGGGCTTCAAGCCTCGCTACGAAGTGGTCGAGAGCCGGCGCAAGACCATCAACGAGCTGACCTCGGCGACCAAGAAGGACCGCCAGAACGTCATCCTGGCCTCAGACCCTGACCGGGAGGGGGAGGCGATCGCCTGGCACCTGTCCGAGGTTCTGAAGCTGAAGTCCCCGAAGCGCATCGAGTTCCACGAGATCACGTCGGACGCCGTTCGCAAGGCGCTCGAATCACCGCGTGAGATCGACATGCGCCTGGTCAACGCGCAGCAGGCGCGGCGGGTGGTCGACCGGCTGGTCGGCTACCGGCTCAGCCCATTCCTCTGGAGCAAGGTGCAGAAGGGGATCGGCGCGGGCCGGGTGTCTTCGGTCGCCCTTCGCCTGGTCGTCGACCGCGAGGAGGAGATCCGGAAGTTCGTCCCCGTCGAGTCGTGGACGATCGACGTCGAGCTCTCCAAGCTGGCCGACGAGCGCCTCTTCCTGGCGCGCCTCAACCGGCCCAAGAACGCCACGGGAAGCGCAGACGCCGAAGCCAAGCTCGAGGTCAAGACGCAGGAGGAAGCCGACGCGATCGTTCACGCGCTCGAAGGCGCCACGTACCGGGTCCTGGGAGTCGAGAAGAAGCGGCGGACCAAGAGCTCGTACCTGCCCTACATCACGTCGACGCTGCAGCAAGACGCATCCAGCCGCCTGCGCTTCCGGCCTCGAAACACCATGCGCATCGCGCAGCAGCTCTACGAGGGAATCGAGCTGGGCGACGAGGGTTCCACCGGCCTGATCACCTATATGCGCACCGACTCCACCCGCATCTCCGCCGAAGCGGAGACGAAGGCGAGGGGGTTCGTCAAGGACCAGTTCGGCGAGAAGTATGTCGGCGGGCCCAGAGCCGCCAAGGCAGGCGCCACCGTGCAGGATGCGCACGAGGCCATCAGGCCGACCGATGTCGGCCGCACACCCGACTCCACCCGCAAGTACCTCACGCCAGACCAGTACAAGCTGTACGACCTCATCTGGCGGCGGTTCGTCGCCAGCCGCATGGCGCCGGCCGTCTACGACCAGACCCAGGCCGAGATCGAGGGCGCCGAGTACATCTTCCGAGCCAACGGTTCGGTGCTCGCGTTCGACGGCTTCTATAAGGTGTGGGAGCGCGACGAGAACGGCGAGACCGAGCTCCCCGACCTGGCCGCCGGCGAGGACCTCACGTACCACGGCATCAAGCCAGAGCAGCACTTCAGCCAGCCCCCGCCGCGCTATTCGGAGGCGACGCTGATCAAGGAGCTCGAGCAGCGTGGAATCGGCAGGCCGTCGACCTACGCTCCGATCGTCGAGACGATCAAAGACCACGGGTATGTCGAGATCAAGGAACGGCGACTGCACCCGACGCGCATCGGCGAGGCCGTGAACGCGATCATGGTCGACCACTTCAAGGTCATCTCCGATGACGACTACACGGCAACGCTGGAGAAGCGCCTCGACGAGGTCGAGCGTGGCAACCAGGAGTGGGTGCCCGTGGTCAGCGACTTTTACGGCCCGCTGCAGAAGATGCTCACCGCGGCCGAGAAGGCGATGCCGGCCGACACCGACGAGGAATGCCCTCTATGCCATGAAGGACACCTCGTCCTCAAAGCGAGCCGCTTTGGTCCGTTCATGGGCTGCTCGCGCTATCCCAAGTGCAAGTTCCGCCGTGCGATGACGGCCAACGGCGAGGTTCCCGAGCCCCAACTGCTCGACGAGCCGTGCCCCGTGTGCGGCAAGCCCCTGCAAAAGCGCACTGGTCGGTATGGGGAGTTCATCGGGTGCTCGGGCTATCCAGACTGCAAGTACATCAAGCGCGACGCCGCGCAAGCCGAGGCTAAGCCGACCGGCGAGAAATGCCCGCAGTGTGGGGAAGGGCAGCTGGTCGAGCGGACCGGCCGCTACGGGCCCTTTGTCGCCTGCTCGCGTTATCCCGAATGCAAATACCGCGCCAACATCGGCAAAGACGGCAAGGTGCGCGAAGGCCCGAAGGTGCTGGACGAGCCCTGCCCGATCTGCGGCAAGCCGTTGGTCGAGCGCCGCGGCCGGTACGGGCCCTTCAAGTCCTGCTCCGACTATCCGAAGTGCCCCGGGCCCAAGGGCGTCAAGAAGGCCGAGAAGGTCGAGGTCTAAAGACCAGTCGAGCGGGCGCGGCTCCGGTTAGAGTTGGCGCGGCCTATGCGAAAGACAGCTCTCCTCGTGGCGATGACGGCCATGCTCGCGGCCTGCGGCCAGCCCACCAGTCCCACGGTCGTGCACTTCACCACCCCGTCCGCGGACGCGTCCGCAACGCCGCCGGCAAGCGCCACCCCGTCCACGGGCTCGACTCCCGCAGCCTCGCCCACAGCGGTCGCAAGCACTCTGACGGGAAGCTACGGAATCTTGATCGCCGGCGGCCGCGTCGAGCTCGTCAAGACGGACGCCAGCATCGCCGCCGTAGCACCAATCGCAGCTCCGTCAGTGCAGTACTGCTCTTCGAACGGCGACGGCGCCATGGAAGCTTCACCTGTTAGCGCGAGCGGCCATCAGGTCTACTTCCGCGATGGCGACACTCGCATACGCCGCCTCACGCCTCCCACCGGCGCCACCGACGTAACCACGGTTCCAGGCGGATCCACGCAGGTGAGCTTCTTCTCTGTGAGCCCCGACG
>VBGM01000009.1 GCA_005880855.1 Chloroflexota bacterium | reverse complement strand
GCCTTAGTTCTTCCAGAAAGAGACAGCGAAAAGGGAGTTCGGGTGGGCCTGGCTGCCTGACTGCACGCACGCAGAAGTTGACCTCCCCGGTTTCGGGGAGGTCGGCCGCGGATGCGGCCGGGTGGGGCCGGCTTTCGTTCTCTTTGAAATTAGCTAACGCATTTACTTGACCTACAAACAGATGTTCGTATAATGTAGGCATGATAGCTGGGGAGGGGGCTCTTGCACCCGAAACCGGAGCCGAGATCGCGGCGGAGATGATCCGCGTCCGGCTGATGATGGATCAGTTCGAGCTCTACTTCTCGCGCCTTTCGGCCAAGTTCGCCAAGACCGAGGTGTACGACGAGCAGGGCTTCGACAGCCCCATCGCCTGGATCAAAGCCAATTGCCATATGTCCGGCGGCGCCGCCGCGGATCGGGTCTGCGCCGGAGAACAGCTGGAACAGCTGGGAAAAAGCGAGGCGGCCGTGCTGGCCGGGGAGATCGGGTTTGCACACTTCGCGCATATCGCCAGGGCTTCGGCCGCGGTCGGCGAGCGCCTTGACGAGAGCACGCTCCTTCGCCACGCGCGCAAGGAGAGCGTCGCCAGGTTCCGCGAGACCTGCATCCACGCCCGCCATGCGGCTGACCCCGAAGGGGTCGTCGAGGAAGAGGTCCTGGGCGTGGAGATGCGAGAGCTGACCTTGACGGATACCGATAACGGCATGGTTTCCGTCAGCGGCACCCTCGACAAGGTCGGAGGCGCGGCTCTGCGCACGGCTTTGGAGCCGCTCGCGAAGCGAATGGGCAAGGACGACCGTCGGGCCCATCCCCGGCGGCTCGCGGATGCGCTGGTCGATCTCTCCATGCATGCGCTCGACAATGGCAAGCCGAGCTCGCGGCCAAACCTTCAGATCACGACCGCGCTCGAGACTCTGCTCGGCCTTGCCGGCGCGCCTGCGGCGGAGATGGACTTCTCGCTGCCGATCTCATCGAAGGCAGTGGAGCGATTGGCTTGTGATTGCTCGGTCACCCGCATCCTGCTCGGCTCCGACTCCTCCGTCATCGACGTCGGTCGGGCGCGGCGCGTCGTCTCCGGCCCCCAGGGCAAAGCACTACGCGTCCGCGATAAGGGCTGCGTCTGGCCGGGTTGCGACCGGCCGGCGAGCTGGACTTCTGCTCACCACATCGCGCACTGGATTCATGGCGGACCGACCGACCTTCATAACCTCGTCCTTCTCTGCTATCGCCATCACTGGATGGTTCATGAGGGCGGGTGGCAGATCGTGCGCAGCGACGAGGGCCGCATGCTGACCATTCCGCCGGTCACCGAGTTCCAGCGGCTCGCCCGCGGGCCGGACTAAACCGCCGCGGCCTGACCCGCCGTCCGTCTTCCGATTCGCACCAGCACCGCCGACGCGGCGATTGTCAGCACGACTGTGGCGAGCATCGCGGTGAACAGCTCTGGCGGAATCAAGTCGCGGGCGAGGAGGAGACCCACCAGGACGAAGCTGAACTCTCCCACCTGCCCCAGTCCGATCCCGAGCTGCCAGTGCCTGACGGCGCGCAGGCGGGCGAGCCGGCTGAGGCCGGCGACAGGCAGGACCTTGGCGACGATCACCGCCGCCACCAGGAAACCTATCCACGGCAGCGCACGCGGAAGCGCTCCCGGGTCGATGAGGCTGCCCAGGAGCACGAAGAACAGAACGGCGAAGAGGTCTCGGAACGGGAGGATGCGTCGGCGGGCCTCGGCCGCCGCCGGGCTCTCGCCGATCGCGAGTCCCGACACGAAGGCGGCGAGCGCCAGCGGCACGTCGAAGTAACGCGCGCCGATTCCGGCCAGGGCCAGCCCGCTGCCGACGGACAGCATGAGGAACAAGTCGTGTTCCGCGTGAAGCGCGTGCAGCAGGCGCGGCAGCACCCACGCGGCGACGACGACCAGCAGGATGTACGCGACGATCGCGCCTCCCGCTTCCAGCGGCGGCCTCGAGCCCAGGCCGAAGAACGCGATGACCAGCAACGCCAGGACCACGCCGGTCATGTCCTGCAGCACGCTCCAGCTCAACAGCGCGTCCTCCGTCGGCCGGTTGGTCGTGCGGCGCTTGCTTCGCGTGATGTTGACCACGACCACGCTGGATGAAAGGGCGATCGACAGGCCGATCAACGCCGCCCCGCGCCAACCGACGCCAAACGCAAGCACCAATCCGCCCACGACCACGGTGGTCAGCAGGACCTGCGCCGGAGCCGTCCACAGCACTCCGCTTCGGTTGCGAATCAAGCGGACCGGGTCGATCTCGATACCGACCTCGAACAGCAGCAGCACGACTCCGATGTCCGCCAGCACTTGCAACTGCCTTCGGTCCGCCACATAACCTGGTGTGAACGGCGACACGATCAGGCCGACGACCAGGTAACCCAGCACCGCGGGCAGGCCCAGCTTCCGCGCGACCCAGCCCGCCGCGACCGCGAAGACGAGCAGCAACCCGATCTCGAGGATCGCGGGCGCTGTTTCGATCGAAGCCGATGCGGCCAGCAGCACCTGGTGATCCTATCCTTCGTCTATGAGCACCACGCCGAGCCAGACCGTTCGCGTCCTTTACACGGCCGAGGCAACCGCCACCGGTGGCCGCAAGGGCCATGGGCGCACCAGCGACGGCCGCCTCGACGTCGACTTCTCCTCACCGACCGAGATGGGCGGCGACGGAGGACCGGGCACCAACCCTGAGCAGCTATTCGCCACCGGCTTCGCGGCCTGCTTTCAGAACGCGATCATGAGCGTCGCCCGCCGCCGGAATCTCGCCGTCGACGATTCGATCGTCACCGCCAGGGTCGGCATCGGCCCTATCGAGAATCGCTTTGGACTCACCGCCGAGCTGGATGTGAAGCTGCCCTCGATCCACGATCGCGCGCTCGCCGAGGAGCTGGTCGCAGGCGCTGACCGCCGCTGCCCCTACACCAACGCCGTCCGCGGCAACATCGACGTCACCATCACGCTGCTCGACCCGCCCGCACCTGACTAAACTCTGGCCCTGACCCAACACCTGGTTGTACGGACCGCGCGGCTGGCGCTGGCCGGCGTCTGGCTGCACCAGGGCCTTTGGGCCAAGATCCTCGGCCGTGACCCTTCCCACCGCGAAATCGTCGGCCGCCTGCCAGGGATGGATCCGGGCAGGGCGCGCGATGTCACCATCGCGATCGGTGTGGGGGAGGTGGCCATGGCAGCCTGGATCGTCAGCGGCTTCAAGCCGCGAACCTGCGCCGCCGCGCAGACTGCGTTGATGGCTGGGTTCAACGCCGGCGCGCTGACCTTTGCGCGCGACGAGCTGACCTCTCCCCGGAGGCTCTTGATGCGCAACGCTGGAATCACTGCGCTGGCCTGGCTCGCGGCGTGGCGATAACCGCATGGTCCGCGGGCCGCCTCGCCGGCTCGGGCGCACCACGGCTGCTCTTCGGCCGCATGTACGAAGATCCTGAGGTCGAGGCGAGGTGCCTGCCACCGGGACGCGTGCTGACCATCGCCTCCGCAGGCGACATGTCATTCGCACTCGCCGCGTCCGGCCGCGAAGTCGTGGCCGTCGACGTCAACCCGGCCCAGGTCGAATATGTCCGCGGCCGGATGGCGGGCTCCCCCTCGCGCGCAGGCCAGGCCGACCGCTACCTCGCCCTGGCCACCAGCGCCCTGCCGGCGATGGGCCTGACCCGCCGCCGCCTCCAGCGCTTCTTCGAGCTCGATGACCCCGCGATTCAGGTCGATGCCTGGCACAAGCTGGCTGGACGCCGCTTTCGTGCGGCGATGGCGTTCGCTTTCGGGCCCGCGCTGCGGCTCGCGTATCGCGGCGACCTGGCGCACGCGCTGCCGCCGCGCTTCGCCGCCGAATTGTCGTCCCGCCTCGAGCGTGGTTTCGGGATCCACGCCAACCGGCGCAATCCCCTTGCCCGAGCGCTGTTCGGACTCCCCGCCACGCCCACCCCCGCGCAAGAGATAGAGGTAGTGGAAGCAGAGGTCCTCGACTACATTCGCCGGCAGCCAGCGCAATCTTTCGACGCCTTCGCGTTCTCGAATATCGCGGATGGCGCACCCGCCGGCTTTCGCGACGAGCTGATGGCCGCCGCCCGCGGCGCCTCGCGCACAGGCGCTATCGCGGTCCTTCGCTCCCTTGCGCTGCCGCATCGCAGCGCGGATGCCGACCGCGCCGCCACCGACCGAGGGCTGATCTGGGGCGGCATCGAGGTGGTTGCGGTCGGGTGAAACCGTTCCTCGCCTTTCGCCGGCACCCGTTCGACGTCGAGGCGCATTTCGATTTTTCGCTCATGCTCGCCTACGCGTTGCCCGCACCCGCGCTCGAGCCGCTCCTCGCGCCCGGTCTCGAGGTCGACCGCGTCGGCGACCTCGGCATCCTGGCGGTGGCTCTCGTGCAAACAAGAGACCTCAGGCCCGCCGGCTGGCCGAGTGCGATGGGCCTCGACTTCTTCCTCTCCGGCTATCGCGTGTTCGCCCGGCTGCGCGACCGTCCTTCGATCCGTGGCCTGCGCATCCTCCGCAGCGACGCCGACAGCCGCGTGATGAAGTGGGCCGGCAACCTCTTCACGCGTTACGGATATGAGCTGTGCCGCACTCGCGCCAGCCGGCACGATCACATTCTGAGCGTGGAAATCGAAGGGCCAGAGGCGCTGCGCGTCGAGGCCGACCTGCGCCCGGCCAGCTCGCCGCCGGCGGGCTCGCCTTTTCGCGACCTCGATGAGGCGCGGCGATTCGCAGGCCCGCTGCCCAACACATTCGGTTGGGAGCCGGAGACCCACTCGCTTGTAATCGTCGGGTCGAGTCGCGCCAGGTGGGATCCGGTGCCGGTCACCGTGGATGTGACCCGGCTGACATTTCTAGATCGCTTCTCAGCATTCAACCCGCGTCTCGCCAACGCGTTCTACGTCGAGAACGTCGACTACCGCTGGAAGCGCGGCGTCCTGGTGACGGTGTCGTGAGCCGCTTTACGGGAGTCGGTCAGGTACTGCGCTTCAACTGGCCGGCGTATGCGGGCGCGGCCGGATTGGTGGCGGTGGCGCTGGTCGCGCCCCGGCGGTTGCGCCGGCCGCTGGCGGCCCTTGCATCAGCCGGCGCCTGGTTTGCGGTCGCGTCGCTTGTGACGACCAACGTGGTCTACGACAGGTCCGAATACGCGCGCTGGGAATGGCCGCTCGGGTTGCTCACGAGGACGCCCCGGCGCGTGGCGGTACTTCATGCCGGGCTCGACAACGTCTCGGAGCACCTCCGGCGGCTGTGGCCGGAGGCCGAGATCCAGGTCATCGACTTCTACGACCCTGTCGCCATGACCGAGCCCGCAATCGCGCGAGCCCGGGGTGGACGCCGGCACGGCGACGACATCGCCGAGCTGATGCCGTCCGTGGACGCGGCGTTCGTCGTGCTGGCCGCGCATGAATTGCGATCGCGCTCGGACCGCGCCGTCTTCTTCAATCGGATCGGGGACGCGCTGGCGACTGCAGGACGGCTCGTCCTCCTCGAGCACCTTCGCGACGTTCCCAATGCGGCGGTGTACGGGCCGGGAGCCTGGCACTTTCTGCCCCGCGCGGATTACCTGGCCGCCTTCACCGACGCCCGCTTGACGCTGCTGGAGGAGCGTGCGATGACGGCCTTCCTGCGCCTGTTCGTCCTCAGCCGCCCGGCCTGAGTCAGCCGCCGTGCGCGTGCGGCTGCGGGATCGTCTGCTTCAGCTCTCGCCCCTGGCAGCCGTAGCAGATCGCGGCCGGGCAATCCGGTTCCTGACAGCACGCGCAGATGTCGATCTCACGGTCGCAGCCCTTGCACTTCTCCTTGGTCGTTTCAGCCTGCGTCATTTCTCTTTTTCCATTTCCGCAGCGACGTCCTTCTGCAGCAGCAGGCCGACGAGCCTGCCGTCGGAGGTTGTCACGGGTACGTGCAGTGACACGTACGGCCGGAACGTGCTCGCCCCGGGCCGCATCACCTTCTCTATGCGCTGAGCCGCATCCATCGCGAGCTCTCTCGCACGCAGCAGTCCCAGCACCACGCGCTCATCGCTGACGACCACGACAGCGTTCCAACCTTTCGCCTCGACCCGCGCCTTCACGTCGCCGAGCGTCTCGGTCAACCCGCAAGTGGGCACGTCCTTGCGCGCCATGTCACCCGCGCGCGAGTGCTGTGCGTTGGTGCCTTCGGTCGGCAGGCCTGCCGCCATCCAGTCGACCTTGCCGTCGACGTAGTCGAAGACCTCTTTGAATCCGAGAGTCTCGAGCCGCCACGCGGCCCTGGGTGACATGTCTCAAACCGTATCCCAGCAATACACGATCACCGGACGGTTGGGGTCGAGCACATCGCGCGCCTGCGAGTCGATCTTCCTCAACGGCACGTGGATCGCGCCGGGCAGGTGGTCCTCCTCGTACTCGGGGCTGGGCAGCACCTCGACCAGCTGCGCGCCTTCCGCGACCAGCCTGCGGACCCCTTCTCGGCGAATCTCTTTCGGCATCTAGTTCTCTTCCACCCTATTCTCGTCTCCTGATGATGCTGTCGATCGGCGACCTCGTCCTTGACGTCACGGTCGCGCCCAAGGCACCGCTGAAGGTCGACGACGACAATCCCGCCAGCATCACCGTCGGCGGCGGCGGGCAGGCAGCCAACTTCTGTGCGTGGGTGGCTGCGCTCGGCGAGCAGTCGCGACTGGTCACGAGGGTCGGTGAAGACGACGCGGGGCGCTTGCTCTTAGCCCAGTTGAACACCATCAAGGTCGACGTGCGCGTGGTGTGGGCCAAGGAGCCAACGGGCGCGATCGCGGTGCTGGTGAGTCCCAACGGAGCCAGGACGATGGCGACGCAGCGCGGCGCGAGCACCGGCATGCGACCCGACGACCTGCGCGCGGAATGGTTCGACGGTGTGCAACTCATCCACGTACCCGGCTACTCGCTCTTCGAAGAGCCGCTCGCGAGCGCGACTCAGGCCGCCGTCGGATACGCGCGCCGTGCGGGCGGCCGCGTCGCGGTGGACCTCTCCTCAGCCGCCGGCCTGGAGGAATACGGACCGCCGCGCATGGTGCATTTGCTCGAGAAGCTCGGCGCGGAGCTCCTGTTTGCGACCAAGCACGAGGCCGATGTCTTGGGCGCGCCGCTGGAACGTCTCGCGAAGGTTCCTGTCATCAAGCTCGGCTCTGGGGGTTGCAGCATCCTTGGAGAGGTGACCGCGGCGCCACGTGTCGTCGAAGTCGATCCCACCGGCGCGGGGGACGCCTTCGCCGCCGCGTTCTGCGTGTCGTATCTCCGCGGCGCGAGTCTCGGCGAGGCGGCACGTCGCGGCGTCGATGTGGCGGCAAGCGCAGTCACCACAATTGGTGCGAGGCCGCAGTGAGCGAGCTCCTGCTGATATCGGAGGAGGTTGCTGCCGCGCTCGCGAACGGACGGCCGGTGGTTGCGCTCGAGACATCGATCGTCGGCCAGGGCCTGCCGCCGCCCCACAATCTGCGGGCGGCGTTCGAGTGCGAAGCCGCGATCCGGCATGAAGGCGGCGTGCCCGCCACGGTGGCTGTGCTGGACGGCCGCCTGCGCGTCGGGCTCAGTGACTCCGACCTCGAGCGCATAGCGGCAGGCGCGGTCAAGGTGAGCTCGCGCGACCTCGGAGCTGCACTCGCGAAAGGCGAGGTCGGGGCGACGACAGTCGCGGCCACGGTGCGAGCCGCGGCGATGGCCGGCATTCGTTTCTTCGCCACGGGCGGCATCGGCGGCGTCCATCGGGGCCATCCCGAAGACCAGTCGGCCGACCTCGTCGAGCTCGGCACTACGGCGGTCGCGGTCTTCTGCGCAGGCGCGAAGATCATCCTCGACCTGCCGTTCACGCTCGAGCGCCTCGAAAGCCTTGGCGTCCCCGTGCTCGGCTACATGTGCGACGAGTTCCCCGCGTTCTACACCCGGCACAGCGGCTGCCCCGTGAACGCGCGCGTTGACACCCCCGAGGAGACCGCGCGCGTCATCGAAGCATCGTGGGCGACCGGCACCCATGGACTGGTGGTCGCGATTCCCCCGCCCGCCGAGCTGGAGAGTGCCGAGGAGTTCGTGGAGCTGGCGGTCAAGGGGCTGACGGGCGTGAGCGGCCCGGAGGTGACTCCGCGCCTGCTGGCCAGGGTGGCCGAGCTATCTGGTGGGCGGTCTCTCGACTTGAACGTCGACCTGGTCGTCAACAACGCCAGGATCGCGGCGAGGGTGGCGGCCGCTTTCGCGGCGCTCGGCTAAGCGCGGACCAGGACCAGGTGGTATTCGATCACCACCTGCGGCTCGGCCTTCGTGAAAGAGATGCTAGGCACGCTGACGTTGAAGTCGCGCATGTCGACGTTGATCGAGCCGGCGACCTCGACGCCGCTCGCTGCTTGCTGAGCCTCGACCTGGGTCGTCACGGAATTGGTGACGCCATGGACCATGAGCTTTCCGCTCGCCGTGAAGGAAACCGGACCTGACCCGATGGGCGAAGGAATGTCGATCGAGCTCGCGCTGAACTCGGCGTTCGGAAACGAATCCGTCTGCAGATAGATCGTGCGGATGAAGTAATCCCGCTGATAGACCTGATAGTTCGCGTACTTGTCCTGGCTGACGAGTGCCGCGAGATTCGCCTTGAAATGAAGGGCGCTGGCGTGAATGCTCGGCCCAACCACTGTGACCTGCAGGCCACCTGAGACCTGCGTCGTCCGCGCCACCGCCTCCGTGGGCGCGGGCTGATTGATGAACTGCTCGCGCACGCGGTAGCCGGCCTCGGATCCCGCGCCCACCTTCCAGCTCCCTGCAAGGCTGCCCTTCGCTGCGGCCGGCGCCGGCGATCCGAGCGAGAGCGGTGGGGGCGCATGGTGCGACCCGAGCAG
>VBGM01000008.1 GCA_005880855.1 Chloroflexota bacterium | reverse complement strand
TCGGCGTTGTCGGTGCGCATGACCCCGCAGACCCCAGTCGGAAACACGCGCTCGATGCTCCTCACCCGGTCTTGAAGGATAGTGCGTCCAGCCTTCACCCTCCCCGGCGACTCAGTTTTGAAACCCGCTACAGTAGTACATACGTATGACCGGGGCGACTGCTGTGGAGAGCACCCGAGACCAGATCATCCACGCTGCCGCCGAATCACTCCTCGAAAACGGCTACTCGGGCACGACGGTCCGCTCGATCGCCTCGAGGGCCGGGGTCGCCATCGGCAACCTCCAGTACTGGTTCCCGACCAAGTCGGAGCTGCTCGTCGAGGCGTGGCGCTACCTCACCGCCCGCTCGGTCAACGAGCTGCGAATTGCGCTCAATCAGCTGACCGATCCCCTCGAGGTCCTGGAGATCGGGGTCGAGTCGATGTGGGACTCGCTGCGGCGCCTCGGCGACATCCAGCTGGCGGCTTTCGACCTTTTGGTGCAAGCGCCGCGGACCGAGCGCCTGCGCGCCTACCTGCCCGAGCTGTTCACCCGGTATCGCGAGGTCATCCAGGAGCAGCTCGATCGGCTCGAGGCCGATGGCCGCATCCGGCTGACCGTGCCTCGCGAAGTGCTGGTGCCGCTGGTGCTGAACACCGTGCTCGGCTTTGGCCTGTACTACGTGGTGACGCGCGACGACGAATCTTGCGTGCGCGCGCTCTCCGCCTTCGGCCAGCTCGCGGCCACCCTGGTCGAACCCGTATGACCGTCCTGGCGCTCGACCGCGAGCTGGAGAGGCTGGAAGGCCTGTGGGCGGACGGCTTGTCGGATTCCTATCGCTCCTACCTGGAGGCGGTCGCCGGCCACGGGCCCGCCGCGCAGCCGAAGCTGGCGCTGGCCGCAGCGCTGATCGAGGTTGGCCTTCGCCTCCAGGGCCTTGGAGGCCGCGCGGCTCCTCCGCCCACCCTCCTGATGGGCGACCTCTGCCTGGCGCGAGCGTCCCGGCTCCTCGCCGACGCCGCCGGCCAGTCCCTCCAGGTGGCGTTCGCGCAGGCCATCGAGACGCTGGCGGCCGCCGCAGCGTCCGGCCAGCAGGCCCGGCCGGTGCGCGAGCTGCTCGTCCACGCATTCGCTGCCGGCAGATGATCTCGGGGCGACTGCGGTTCGATACTTCGCACGCCACCGAATTCGTCGACCTCACCAAGCGCATCAGCGACGAGGTGCAGAAGGCCGGCCTTCGAACCGGACGCATTCACCTGCAGTCCCTGCACACGACCCTTGGCCTGGCGATCAACGAGAACGAGCCGCTGCTGCTCCGCGATTTTCAGCATCTGCTCGAGCGTCTCGCGCCGGGGGACGCCGGATACGAGCACGACGATTTCACGCGCCGCTTCGAGGTCGCGGTCGACGAACCGGTCAACGGACACGCGCACTGCCGCCAGCTGCTGCTCACGGGTTTCGTGACGCTGCTCGTCGAGGAAGGCCGGCTGGTCATGGGTCGCTGGCAATCGGTGTTCGCTGTCGAGCTCGACGGCCCCCGCCACCGGCAGCTGGCGATGCAGCTGGACGGCGATTTCTCGCCTTCCCACCGTGTGGGGAAGTCGGCTTCGCGAAGCAAAGCCGGGTGGGGGGATACAACTGCCGAGCTCGTTGAAATGGAAATCACTCGGCAGCTGATGACAGACCCCGATCCGGTGGCGCTCCCGATGCGCCGGCTCATGGAGGCCGGCGGCAAGCGGCTGAGGCCAAAGCTCGTGCAGCTCACGTCGCGGATCGGTCCCACGCAAGAGCCGCAGCGCGCCGCCTCGCTCGCCGCAGCTGTTGAGCTCCTTCACAACGCCACCCTCATCCACGACGACTACGTCGACGAGTCGACCCACCGTCGGGGCCGCCCGACCGTGGCGGCGGCGGAAGGCGCCGAGCGCGCCATCGCGGTCGGTGACTATTACTTCGCGAAGGCGACCCGTTTGATCGCCGAGCTCGGCAATGCAAGCGTGGCGACGACGATGGCCGAGGCCCTGGAGGCGATCTGCGCTTCCCAGATCGACGACGTCGCGCAGCGCGGCGCGTTTCCCGGCGACCACGACTCGTACATGCGCGTCGTGCGTGGCAAAACCGCGGCCCTGTTCGCAGCGGCCTGTGTGTCCGGCGCGCTGCTGTCCGACGCACCGGCTGACGTCATCGAGGCGCTGCGCCGCTACGGCGAACTTCTGGGCATCGCCTTCCAGATGGCCGACGACATGGTCGATTTCAGCCCAGACTCGGGCAAGCCGATCGGACTGGACATCCGCCAGCGCGCGCTGTCGCTGCCCCTCATCTACGCCGCGGAGGATCGCTCTGTGGGACCCGAGGTACGCACGTTGCTCGCCGGGTCACTTGGCGACAACGAGGTCGACCGGGTCGCCGAGCTGGTCACCGCCAGCGACGCCCTGCGACGAGTCGGCGACGAAGCCCGCGGCCTTGTCGAACAAGCCGTGAGGGAGATCGAAGCGGTCGAGCTCGATGGCCTGCGGCCAACCCTCGTCGGCCTCGCGCGCTCAGCTGTCGATCGAACCGCCTGAAAGCAGACCCACCGTCCCGGCCGCCAGCGCCTTGTAACGAGTCCCCTTCCAGCCTGCGACCACGGCCAGGGCTCGAAGCTCGTCGGCGTTCCGATAGGAGTCGATGGTGTCGCTGAGGTAGCGATAAGCCGTCGGCTGCCCCGAGAGCACGCCGCCGACGGCCGGCAGCAGAGTGCGCAGGTAAACGCGGTAGGCGGCGCCGACGGGCCCACTGGGCGGCCGCACGAACTCCAGGACCACGGCTCGTCCGCCCGGCTTTACGACGCGCAGCATCTCGCGCAGCCCACGCACGGGGTCGGCGAGATTGCGAAGCCCGAAGGCGATGGTGCTCGCGTCGAAGCTCCCATCCCCGAACGGGAGGTTGAGCGCATCGCCGTCCAGGAATTCAACCCCAGGGTGGTCGGCGCGCGCGACCTCGAGCATCTGCTTGCTGAAGTCGAGGCCCACCACCCGGCCGCTCGGTCCGGCGATTCGAGCCAGCAGCGCCGTGAGCTTGCCAGACCCGCACGCGACGTCGAGCGCAGAGCCGCCGGCCTTCAGCTCGGTCGCCTTCGCCGCGCTCCGGCGCCAGCCTCCGTCTGTTCCGGCCGACAGCACCGTGTTGACGAGGTCGTATCGGCGCGCGATGCGGTCGAACATCGTTCGCACCGCCCGAGGGTCCCTTTCTGCGATGGCGGCTAGATCCTCTGCCAGATGGATGCGATGCCCTGCCCGACGCCGATGCACATCGTGGCCAGGCCGTACTCGGCGTCACGGTGGGTCAGCTCACGGACGAGGGTGCTCACCAGGCGCGCGCCGCTGCTGCCCAGCGGGTGACCGAGGGCGATCGCCCCGCCGTTGACGTTCACCTTCTCCTCGTCGAGGCCGAGCAGGCGCATGCACGCGAGCGACTGCGCAGCAAAGGCTTCGTTGAGCTCGACGACTCCCATGTCCGATGCCTGGAGCCCTGCCTTTTCCAGGGCTTTCATCGACGCCGGGACCGGCCCGATGCCCATGTAGTCGGGATGCACGCCCGCGGGCGCCGACGCGACGAACCGTGCCAGCGGCTGCAGGTTGCGCTCGCGCGCCTTCGACTCCGACATCAGCACCAGCGCGGTCGCGCCGTCGTTGAGGGGTGACGAGTTGCCGGCGGTGACCGAACCGTTGGATGCGAACGCCGGCTTGAGCCTGGCCAGCGCCTCGAGCGAGGTGTCCTCGCGCGGGCCCTCGTCATCGGTCAGGCGCACCGGCTCTCCCTTGCGCTGTGGCACCGCCACGGGAACGATCTCCTCGGCCAGCCGGCCCGATTTCTGCGCTGCCACCGCGCGCTGGTGGCTGCGCAGCGCGAAAGCGTCCTGGTCCTCGCGTGACACCTCGTACTTCTGCGCCACGCGCTCGGCGGTCTCCCCCATCTGCAGAGTGCCGTACATCTCCGCCATCTTCGGGTTCACCAGGCGCCAGCCGAGGGCGGTGTCGTACACCGTCTGCGGACCGCGTGGAAAAGCTCCATCCGGCTTGGGCATCACCCACGGCGCGCGGGTCATGCTCTCGACGCCGCCGGTCACCACGATGTCGGCAGCACCGGTCTGGATCTCGCGAACGCCGGCGATAGTCGCCTGCATGCCGGACCCGCACAGGCGGTTGACGGTCTGGCCTGGCACCTCCACTGGAAATCCCGCCAGCAGCAGCGCCATGCGCGCGACGTTGCGGTTGTCCTCGCCAGCGCCGTTGGCACAGCCGAGGATGACGTCCTCCACCTCCGCGGGCTTCACGTGCGCGCGGTCGCATGCCTCTTTGAGAACGATCGCGGCGAGGTCGTCGGGGCGAACGTCTTTGAGCTGGCCGCCGTAACGGCCCATCGGAGTGCGGGCGGTCGCGACGATGACGGCCTCGTGAAGCTGCACTATTTCTTACGGCGGGCTAGGAACGCCTGGACGCCCTCGGCAAACTCGGGGCTGGCAGCCTGCGCCTCCTGCAAGTAGGACTCAAACTCCAGCGCCTCTTCGAAGCTCGACTCCAGCGCATGGACCACAGCCCGCTTCGCCCCCGCCAGGGCCTGGCGTGGCTGCGAGGCGAGATGGCCGGCGAGCTCACGCACCTCGGCCTCGAGGCGGTCGGCCGGCACGAGGCGGTTGATGACCCCGAGGCGGTATGCGTCGGTCGCCGACAGCGGCTTGCCTGTGAAAAACATCTCGTACGCAATGCCGGTGCCCGCGAGCCGCGGCAGCAGCCAGCTCACGCCGCCATCAGGTGCCAGGCCGATGTTGATGAATGCCTCCAGGAGGTAAGCCTCAGGGGTCGCTATGCGGATGTCACACGCAAGTGCGTAGCTCGCGCCGATCCCGGCAGCAGGGCCGTTCAACGCCGCGATCACGGGCTTGGGCATCGTGCGCAGTCGCGTGAGCATCGGCATGTACTCGGTGCGCAGCACGTTGCCGACGTCTTCCGGGGTCCGCATCCCCGCGCCATCCACGAACAGCTCGGTCACATCCGCGCCGGAGCAGAACGCGCGCCCGGTTCCGGTGAGGACGACAACCCGTACCGCGTCGTCGCGCTCGACCTGCTTGATCGCCTCACCCAGCTGCTTGCGCGTGAGCGTTCCGATGGCGTTCATCTTCTCGGGCCGGTTGAGCTGGATCAGTCCCACGCCATCGTGGATGTGGACGTTGACGTGAACCTCGACCTCGGTCGCCATCCCTATTCCTCCCTACCTGCCTTTGAATACTGCCTTTCGCTTCTCGAGGAAAGCGCGCATGCCCTCCTTCTGGTCTTCGGTCGAAAACAGGAAGTAGAAGCTCTTGCGCTCGGCCGCGAGGCCTTCCGCAAGCGGCGCCTCGAAGGCCTTGAGCACCGCCTCCTTGGCCATGCGCAAAGCGAGCGGTGCTTTCTGGGCCAGCTGTCGCGCGACGCGCTTCGCGACCTCGATCGTCATCTCCGCCGGCACGACTTTGTTGACGATGCCCAGCTCCCTGGCACGCTCGGCTGTGACCGGCGCACCGGTGAGCACCGTCTCCATGGCCGCGTACTTGCCCGCGGTTCGCGGCCAGCGCTGCGTGCCGCCGGCGCCGGGGATGATGCCGAGGTTGATCTCGGGCTGGCCGAAGCGGGCCGAGTCGCCGGCGATGATCATGTCGCAGATCAGCACGAGCTCACAACCGCCGCCGAGCGCATAGCCGTTGACCGCGGCGATCAATGGCTTGGTGAACGCGGCGATGCCGGCCCAACGGCCGGTCTGGTCGCGGCTCAGCTGCTCGACGGCGGTGCGCTCGGCCATGTCGCCGATATCGGCGCCGGCGGCAAACACTTTCGGCCCGCCGGTGAGGACGACCGCCCGGACTCGGTCGTCCCCGTCGAGCTCG
>VBGM01000156.1 GCA_005880855.1 Chloroflexota bacterium | reverse complement strand
GGGTCGGCGGACACCTCGAGCTGAAGGTTCTTCTGCACGAAGAAGGCCAGGAGCCCGACCGCGACGAGCATGACCACAGCGATGATCGGGTACGGCCAGAAGTGGTCCGGGAAGAATGGATGGGTCTCGTCATCCGGCATGTCGTCGGCCAGGTGGTGACCGGCGTCGCCCATGAGGATGGGGAAGAGGGCGAGCCCGACTACGACGGGGTAGAGGATGTGATCCGGGCCGATCGGCAGACGCTTGTAATCCGGCTCCAGCGTGTGGCCGTGCGACGTGACCTCGATGATCGGTATCTCGGTCGCGGCAGTGGCGGCGCCCGGTCCTTCTTTCGTCAGGTCCTTGTCACTCATCACATCGGCTCCGAGATTCCATGCGCACGGATGAAACGGAAATGGATGTACATCAAAAGGACGATCAGCGCCGGCAACAGGAACACATGGATCGTGAAGAAGCGCTGCAGGGTGGGCGGTCCGACCACGGCACCGCCCTGCAAAATCTCCTTGATGAAGGTGCCGAGCTGAACGGGCGGCAGAGAACCGGCGAGCTTGATGGTGACCTCGGTCGCGAAGTACGCCTTGGTGTCCCACGGCAGAAGGTAGCCGGTGAGGGAGAAGGCAAGGATGAGAAGAAACATGGTCACACCGACGATCCAGTTCAGCTCCCGTGGCGCCCGGTAGGAGCCGGTCCAGTAGACCCGGGCCATGTGCAGGATCACCATGATGATCAGCAGGTTGGCGCCCCAGAAATGGACGCCGCGGATCAGCCAGCCAAGGTAAACCTCGTTCTGGATGAAGTTGACGCTCGTGTAGGCGGGTGCGGGTTTTCCGCTTGCGTCAGGCACGTAATACAGAGCCAGCAGGATGCCGGTCAGCAGCTGAAGGACGATGAGGATGAACACCATCCCGCCGAAGCAGTAGTAGAAGGCGTTGGCAAAGTTCGGCACGCGCTGATACAGGGCTTCATCGACGGACTTGGTAAATGGGTAGCGTTCGTCGAGCCAGCGGACGGCAGCCAGCTGGATGTCGCGCGGGTGGGGGATCGCCATCTTCTAAAAACCCAGGATGAGTCCGTCTACGACGATCGTCTTGGGATTGTCGCCTTGTTTCCAGCTCAGATCCGAAAGGGGGGCGGGCGCGGGTCCGTGCAGGACCGTGCCGTCCAGGTGGAATCGGGAGCCGTGGCAGGGACAGTCGAACGTCTTGTCCGTCGCGTTGAGCCCGATCGGGCAGCCGAGATGCGAGCAGTTGATCGCAAACACGTGCGTGCTCCCCTTCTCGTCCTTGACCGCGAACCCCCCGAACGCCAGGTCGCCGGCCGCGTTGTCGCCGCCTCCATTGGCCATGATGAAGGCGGAGTTGGGGCTCGTGGGCGCATCGAACTTGATGGCGTCACCAGGCGACAGCTCCGTCATCGCCTTGTCCAGGCTGACGGGGATGGCGGTTTTCTTCTGGCCCTTCGCGGGCGCCGGCCAGAGGAAGACCAGGATCGGCGCCAATCCGATGACCACCGTCGAGGTCAAGAGGCTGGCCATCCACCACCCGAGGAAGGTCCGGCGGGTGAACCTGCGCGGCGTGGAATCAGCCATCCGACCCGAATTCTAGCGGCCCTTCACGGTCGGGAGTAAGGGGGCAAACCGACCGCGTCGCGCACCTCGACCATCGTCTGCTGGGCGAGTGCGTACGCGCGTTCAGCCCCGGATTCTAGGATTCGGTCGACCTCCTCGCGAGTCAAGCTCGCACGCCGCTCACGGAAGGGCGCGAAGCGCTCAATGATGCGTTCGGCGAGAAGCTTCTTCTTGTCCTGGCACCCGATCTGCGCCTTACGGCACAGCTCCCAGTAGTGCTCCCAGTCGTCGAAAAAGAACTTATAGAACGCGCAGACGTTGCACGATCGCGGATGACCAGGGTCGGTCTTGCGAGGGCGCTTGACATCGGTGACCATGCTCATGACCTGCTGCCGGATGACTTCAGGTGGATCTGTGACGCCGACGATGTTCTTGAGGCTCTTCGACATCTTGGCTTTGCCATCGGTGCCCTTGACGATTGGGGCTTCAGGGTTGAGCACGATCTGGGGCTCAGGGAAGACCGGGCGATATGTGCGGTTGAAACGCCGCGTGATCTCTCGACTCAGCTCCAGATGTGGAGCCTGGTCGCGACCCACCGGGACCACGTCGCCCTTGACGATGATGATGTCCGCGCACTGTAGAACCGGGTATTCGAACAGTCCGAGATTTACGTTGTCCGGTTGGACGCGAGCGACTTCCTTGAAGGTCGGTACTCGCTGCACCCACGAGAGCGGAGTGACCATGGCAAGCAGGAGGGTCAGCTCCGAGACCATCGGGATCATCGACTGCCGATAGATGACTGTCCGTTGCGGGTCGACGCCGATCGCGATCAGGTCCATGACCATGTCGTAAAGGTCGTCGGTGAAGTCGCGGGCGTTGGGCTTGGTCGTAAGCGTGTGGTAGTCGGCGACAAAGATGTAGGACTCGTATTCATCCTGTAGGCGAACGTAGTTGACACCAGCGCCCAAGTAGTTGCCCAGATGGAATCGGCCCGTGACCCGGATTCCGCTCAGCGATCGTTTCCGGCCTGTCATTTGGCCCAAAGTGTATTTGACGAGGGATCAACGTCCGGTGACCGGGCGTTAGCATTGCCGCAAATTGGCCGATATACAAAAGCCACCTGAAGTTCCTGTCACGACCGCGGGAATGGGCTCGCGGGCCCTGCGCAACACCGTTTTGGTGCTGGCGACCGTCATAGCGACCCTCAAACAGCTGTTGCCGGCGCCTTATGGGACATTCATCACCCTCGTCAACTACACGGCCATCGTCAGCGTGGTCTTGGACCTCGGCTTCAACGTCCTCTACGTTCGAGAAGGCGCCCGCCATCCGGCCGAGATCCAGCGCTACTTGCGCAACGTGATGTCGCTGCGGCTCGTGATGGCTCTGGGCAGCCTCGTCATCCTCGCCGTCGCTCTGGCCATCGCGGGCCTGAGCAGCCTCCTGGTGCCCGGGTTCGTGCTAATGGTCCTGACCTCCTATTCGACGCTGCTTCGCAACACCCTCTATGCCGTTCAGCGCTTGGGCTACGAAGCGGCGGCCGTCGTGCTGGAGAGCACCGTCCTTCTCGCCCTCGTTCTCATCGGCATCAAGATCGGCGCCGGCGTCACCTATTTCGTTTGGGCCTACGCGGCTCAGTACGCCTTCAGCTGCGCGTACTTCGCAGTCGTCCTCTACTGGCGAAAGATCGCGACCATCGGATGGAAGTTCGAGCCGGCGCTGCTGCGCGAGTGGTTTTTTCAGGGCTTGCCGTTCGCCCTGACGTTCGTGCTCACCATCCTTTATTTCAAGGTCGACCAGCCGATCCTCTACGCACTCCGCCCGCACGCCGAGGCGGGCTGGTACGCCGCGGCTTACAAGCCTTTCGAGGCGCTGCTGTTCATCCCGATGACACTGCTCTCGGTCGTGTTCCCGGTGCTCTCCGTCTATTTCAGAGAGCGTCCAAAGGAGCTGACGGACGCTGTGAGCCGATTCTTCAAGGCTCTGCTGGTCGTGGGTTGGCCGATCGCGGTCGGCCTCTTCATGCTGGCGCACCCTCTGACAACGATGTTCCTGTACCCGCAATCGGAACCGGCGCTGCGCATTCTCGCGATCGCGCTGGCGATCGGCTTTGTCAACAACGCCTTCATCGGTGCTCTGAGCGCATCCGACAACCAGAAATCGTTCACCTGGGCCGCCGGCTGGAGCCTGGTCGCCAACGTGTTCCTCAATCTCCTCTTGATTCCGCTCTTTCATTACCTCGGTGCTGCCGTCGCCACTGTCCTCACCGAGGTGGTGCTGGGCATCGCGGGCTGGGTCTTGACACGGCGCCATATCGGTTCGGTTCCCGTGCTGCAGATGAGCTGGCGTCCAATCCTCGCCGGCCTCGTCATGGGCGCGGTTCTGTTCCCGCTTCGCAACCTCGACGGGGTCCAGCTCGTGATCCCGATCGCGGTCGGCGCCGCTGTCTACGCCGGCGCCGCCCTTCTGCTGCGCGCCATCACCTCCGACGAGATTGCATTCGCCCGGAGGGCGCTGGCTCTCGCGCGTTAGCGTCTCGCTCCCGAAGCTCCTTGGATCCTCGCGGCCTAGACGGACGGGCGCCTGCTCACCCCACGGAATCTTGCGATTCCGCGGGGACCCCGAGAGAGGCGCTGAAGCCGGCGTCAAGGGGCCCGTCGCCGCGCATCCTCCCGCGCTTCGCGCGGGGACCCCAGAGGTGTGCGCTCCTCCTTGCGCCACCCTTTCCTTGGCTCCGCCCGCCGATGCCGCGAATATCCGGCGGACCTCGGTAGCGAGACGCTAGCGTTAGTAGGCACGTGCCCTCCAAAACCGTATTCCTGAAACCTCGTGGCGCGGTCGAACCGGTGCCGTGGGAAGAGATCGCCGTGGACGCGCCCGAGGTCGGGTCGCGGACCCGGCTCGAAGACGCCCAGTTCGTGGCGCTGGACGTGGAGACGACCGGCAACGCCCCGTTCCTCGTGCTGGAGATCGGGGCCGAGCGGTTCACCCTCGCGGGGCCGCTGTCGTTCTTCGACACGCTCGTCGATTGCCGCGCCCCGATCAATCCCTATGCCCGCCGGCGGCATCACATCGAGCGCTCGATGCTGATCGGTGCGCCCGAGTTCAGGGACGCGCGGCGCGCATTCCTGCGCTTTGCGCAGGGCGCGGTCCTGGTGGAACACAGCCACGACGCTTTCGACACGTGGCTCGTTGGCCGCGGCCTGGAAAGCCCGCTCGAGCACCCGATCATCGACACATCCGCGCTCGCCAGGCTCGTCCTCGACCTGCCGAAGGGTCAGACGCCAGGCCTGGCACGGCTCGTGGAAGAGCTCGGCCTCGACATCACGCCGGCGCACGCGGCCCTGGACGACGCTCGCGCCACCGCGATGGTGTTTCGGGCGTTGATCGCTCGAGCCCGTGAAGCTCTGGGCTGGAAGACCGTAGGCGACGTTCTCGCAGCATTGCCGCCGCGACCCATTGTTGACAGGACGCCGCCTAATCGAAGAGCGTCAGCTGCAGGTCCGGCTCCGGGTGCTCGAGGCCAGACAGCCCAACCCCGATCAGCCGCACCGCCCGCGACTCGACGTGCGACTTCTCCAACGCCGAACGCGCGGCGCGGAAGATCGTCTCGACGTCGTCGGTCGGGCTCGTCCGACTCACCTGGCGGCTCACCAGCCTGAAGTCCGGGAGCTTGAGCTTCACGTAGATCGTGCGCGCGCGAACGTCGTCGGCCTTGAGTCGCTCGACCACCCGATCGGTGAGCTCGCGCAGCGCCTTCTCGAGCTCGCCGTGGTCGCTGACGTCGTTTTCGAATGTGGTCTCGGCCGAGATCGTCTTCGCCGGCTTGCTGCCATCGACCGGGGCGCGGTCGCGGCCCTGAGCCATGCGCTGGAGGACGGCGCCGCCGACGCCGAGAGCCTGCACCAATCGCTGCGTCTCATATGCGGCCAGCTCGCCGACGGTGCGCACGCCCATCGCCTGCAGCCGCTCCTCGGTCTTGGGGCCGATGCCGGGAATGGCGCCGATGGGGAGGGGGGCCAGAAAGTTCGCCTCCGTGCCGGGTGGCACCAGGACGAGGCCGTCCGGCTTCCTCGTGCCGCTGGCCACTTTGGCCACCAGCTTCGAAGTGGCCGCGCCGACCGATGCCGTGAGTCCGACCTCGGTGTGGATCTGAAACTTGATCCGGCGCGCCACCTCCTCGGCGTTGGAGGTGCCGTGGCGGGTGCGCGCGGTGACGTCCAGGTAGGCCTCGTCGAGGCTGACTCCCTCGACCAGCTCCGGTGAGGTGTAGCGCCTGAAGATCTGGTGGATCAGCCGGCTGGCCTCGCGGTACCTGGGTCCGTCCGGGCTGATCACGACAAGTTGCGGGCAGAGCTGAAGGGCCTCGTGCAGAGGCATTGCGGAGCGGACGCCGAAAGCGCGGGCTTCGTACGAGGCGCCCATCACCACGGCGCGCTTGGAGCGCCCCGCCACCGCCACCGGAACGCCTCGCAGCCTGGGGTCGTCGCGCTGGTGCACCGACGTGTAGAAGGCGTCGATGTCGACGTGGAGGATCGTTCGCGGCCAATTGTCGGGTCGGGGCACCTGCGGAGTCTGCCACAACAACTTGTGGCCTTATGCACTCCCGTGCCCCGGACTTAGGGGCTGGGGGAGCCCAGGGCCGCGGCCACGTTCGAAAAGACGTTGGCGATCTGGGCACCGCTCGTGTACAGGACGGCCGCCACTATCACCGCCACGATGACCACCACGAGCAGAAAGGCGCCGATGCTGATGCCGACGATGAGGCCCGTGTGGCTCGAGCGCGGTGGCGGACCCGCGGCCGGAACCCAGGAGGCGCCATTCCATCGCCATAGGCGGTCCTGCGAGTAGGCGGGCTTCCAGGCGGCGCCGTCCCACCACCAGAAGCCATCGGCGGAGAACTTCCCTGCGGGCACGGCCGCGGCTCTTGGCGCCGGTTGGGCCGCCTGGGCGGCCGGAGCGGCGGGAGCCGGCGTGCTGGAAGGTCCCTGAGGGCCCGGCGGCGCCGGGGGAGATTCGGCCATCGACATCAAGCCTATCCGACATCCATTGGTGGACAATCCGACAGCGATGAAGGGCGTAGTCCTGGCGGGCGGAACGGGCAGCCGCCTGCATCCGCTCACCCAGATCACGAACAAGCACCTGCTGCCGATCTACGACCGGCCGATGATCAGCCATGGCATCGAGGCGCTGGTCAAGGCGGGGGTGTCGGAGATCATGCTGATCACGGGCGGCACTCACGCGGGCGAGTTCCTGCGCTTGCTGGGCGACGGCGAGGAGTTCGGCATCGCGCGTCTGTTCTATGCGTACCAGTCCAAGCCCGGCGGCATCGCCGAGGCGCTGGGGCTGGCCGAGCGCTTCGCCGGTGGCGACCGTACGGTGGTCCTTCTCGCCGACAACATCTTCGGGCACTCACTGCGCCCCTGTGTGGACGCTTTTGCGGCGCAGGCAGCCGGCGCGCGCGTCGTGCTGTCACGCGAGACCGACCGCGAGCACCTGCGCCACCTGGGCGTGGCGAAGCTCAACGGCAGCCGCCGCATCGAGCGCATCGTGGAAAAGCCGAGCGACCCCCCGAGCGAGTTTGCGGTCACCGGCGCTTACTTCTACGACCAGACGGTCTGGGACGTGCTGCCGAACCTGAAGCCGTCAGGACGCGGCGAGCTCGAGATCACCGATGTCAACAACTGGTACGTCGAACGCGAGCTCATGGAGTACGACGTGCTGGATGGCTTCTGGGGCGACGCCGGCGAGTCGATCGAGGCTTACTACGCCGTCAACGACTTCGTGCGCAACCATGGAGCGAATCGCGACCGTTGAGCAACATCGAAGGAGTCGTCCTCAAGGAGCTGGTCACGCACACCGATGACCGCGGCTTCTTTCGCGAGGTGATCCGCGAGACCGACGGCTTCTTCGAGCACTTCGGCCAGTGGAGCCATTCGCTGATGCACCCGGGCGTGACCAAGGCCTGGCACATCCATCAAAGGCAGACGGACTGGTGGTATGCGATCGGCGCGTTGAAGGTGGCGTTGTACGACACGCGCGACGGCTCGCCGACCAAGGGCCACCTGATGGAGCTCGTGATAGGAGACGCAAGTGCGATGTGTTTGAAGATTCCGCCAGGGGTTGCCCACGGCTGCCGGGCGCTGGAGCGGACCCATCTCCTTTATGTCACGTCGAGCGTGTACGCGCCCGACGACGAGGGCCGCATCCCTCACGACGATCCCGCCATCGGTTACGACTGGACGGCGGGCCCCGCCATCAAGTGACACGGTCTTTAACGCGTCTCCTGGTGGCGGGAGGCGCGGGTTTCATCGGCTCGAACTTCGTGCGTTTGCTAAGGCACACGCGGCCGGAGGTCGAGATCACGGTCCTCGACAAGCTCACGTACGCCGGCAACCTCGCGAACCTGGCCGAGTTCGATGGCGCACCCGGCTATCGGTTCGTCCACGGCGACATCTGCGACGCCACGCTCGTGGACTCCCTCGCCGCGAAGGTCGACGCGATCGTCAACTTTGCCGCCGAGACGCACGTCGACCGCTCGCTCATGGAGCCGCTGGCATTCATCGACACCGATATGAAGGGAACCGCGGTGCTGTGCGAGTCGGCCCGCAAGCATTCGCACAAGGTGTTCCTGCTCGTGAGCACTGATGAGGTGTACGGCGAGGTGAAGGAGGGGCGCTCGCGCGAGGAGGACGCGCTCAAGCCGCGCAGCCCCTACTCGGCCAGCAAGGCCGGCGGCGAGCACATCGCGCGCGCGTACGCCGAGAGCTTCGGCCTGCCGCTGCTGGTCACGCGTGGCTCCAACACGTTCGGCCAGTACCAGTACCCCGAGAAGCTCGTGCCGGTGCTGATCACGAACGCGATCGACGATCTGCCACTTCCGCTCTACAACGATGGATCAGCGGTGCGCGACTACGTCCATGTCGAGGACCACTGCCGCGCCATCGACCTCGTCCTGTACGAGGCGCCCTTGTCCGAGCCCGTGTACAACATCGGGACGGGCGTGGAGACCGACGGCAATCATGTCGCCGCCGCCGTGCTCGAGATCATGCGCAAACCCAAGAGCCTCATCGAATATGTGGCTGACCGCCCGGGCCACGACTACCGCTACGCGCTCGATGTCGGCCGCATCACCGGCCTTGGTTGGGAGCCTCGAATCGCGCTGGCCGAAGGCCTCGAGCGCACCGTCCGCTGGTACGTCGATCACCAGGATTGGTGGCGTCCGCTGAAGTCAGGCGAGTACTGGGAGTACTACAAGAGGAATTACCGCCCGCTCGTCACCTGAGCGTCGGTCCGGGTCGCCATTTCGGGCATTCGCTCGCCTACTGAGGCACCGGCCGCCATTTCTGGCCGTCCCACCAGAAGGCGCCGTCGGGAGATCTCCGCGCCATGAACGGGACCTCCTGCTGCGCATCGTGCCATTTCTGGCCGTCCCACCAACTCGCTCCGTCGGGCGACATCTGGACATCGCCTGACATGGTCGCGCCGCGCTGCCGCGATTGCCTGGCGAAAACGACGACCACGGCCAGCAATCCGATCAGCAACGCGGCCACGAATACATAGCCGCCGGCAGGGAATCCGGCGCTTCCTGGAGATGCCGTGGCCTTGGCGTTCTCGGGCCACTGGTCGCGCGGAATCGTCGAATCCGGCGCGGCGTTGTACTGGTTCTTCGCCCGGGTCTGCGCCAGATTCAGGACGTCATCCTGCGTTGATTCGAAACCGATGACGAAGAAGTCATTGCCCTTGACGAAGGCAAAGGCATCCGAGACGTCGTGGCTGGGATACGCGTTGTGCTCGCCGTAATACGGGTCGATGCCACTCGCTGTGTCCGCGTGTTGATACGTGGGGTCAGCCTTGTCGCCGGCTTCTGCGAATGTGAGCCAGTTTCTCGCTCCCTGTCCACCTGCGAAGGCGACGACGAACTCGATCAATGCGCGCTTGTCCAGCTGGTTGATCCACGTGAAGCCGTAGCCTTCGACGAAGCCGTCTGCTTCGAGCGCCGTATGGGCTTCCGCCGCCTTCGTCCCCCAGGCTGTTGCGTAGACCGAGCTGGTGAAGCTCCCGTGAAATGGTGCGTTCGCGCCCGACTCGGCGTAGTCGCTGGGCGGAGGCAGGAGGATCTCCGAAAGGCTGGGCGATGGGATCGGGATGGCGAAGGCCGTCATCGGCTGCAGGGCGCCGGCCGCGACCAGCAGCGCGCAAACGAGCCGGCTCACCGGAGGTGTCACCTGGCTGCGCAGATTCGCGAGCCCCGCTAAGACACCGCCCGCCACTTCTGGCCGTCCCACCAGAAGGCGCCATCGTCCGATCGCTGCGCCGCCGGCGGGACCTCGTGCTGAGCGTCGCGCCAGGTCTGGCCGTCCCACCAGAACGCGCCGTCCGGTGACATCTGCACAGGTATGGCCGCAACCGCGGCTGCTGGGACTGCGGCGTCGCGAGAGGGATCGAGTTGCGCCCAGGCGGGACCTGCAGCAGCCGTCGCTGTGCGTCGCGACCTCATGACCTGGAATACGATCGCCGCAATCACCCCGAAAACCACGGCCAAAATCGCCAGCTCGCCAATCAGTCTGCCAACATCGAATGCGGGGGTATCCGAAGGCGTGGTGCTTGCGTTTTCGGGCCATTGCGCGGGCGGAATCGTCGAACCGGGCGCGGAATCGAACTGGCTCTTCGCCCGACTGGTCGCCAGGGCCAAAACGTCATCCCTCGTCGACTGGAATCCAATGACGAAGTAGTCGTTGCCCTTCACAAAATCAAACGCGTCCGCGACGTTGTGGCTCGGGTAGACCCTGTGCTGCCCGAAATATGGGTCGATGCCGGACATCGTGTCCGCGTGCCGGAAGGTGGGATCAAGCTTATCGCTGGCTTCGGTATACGAGAGCCAGCTCCTCGCGCCGTTGCCGCCGGCGAAAGCAACCACATATTCGATCAGCCCGTGTTTGTCCAGCTGATTGACCAGGACCCTTCCGTACGCGTCGACGAAGCCGTTTTCGTCCAGGGCCTTTTGCGCATCGGCAGCCTTTGGCCCCCAGCCTGCGGCGTAGACCTGGCTGTTGAACTGCCCGTGAAACGGCGCTGAAGCCCCCACCTCCGTGTAGCCGCTCGGCGCGGGCAGCAGCACCTGCGCGAGGCTCGGCGACGGAATCGGAATGGCCGCGGCCGTGATCGGCAACAGAGCCGCGGCTGCCACCGGCAGCGCGCCAAGAAGTCGCACGACCCGCGACATCATGTGGTGCCGCTCCCCGCGCTCGACCGCTATGACACCGGTCGCCACTTCTGGCCGTCCCACCAGAAGGCGCCGTCGGCCGATCGCTGCGCCGTCGGCGGGACCTCGTGCTGCGCATCGCGCCAGGTTTGCCCATCCCACCAGAAAGCGCCGTCGGGCGACATCTGGGGGCTTGGTGCGGCGGCGGCGACTGGCATCGCGCCCGCCATGGCACCCGGCATCGCGCCTGGCACCGCCGCGACCAACCTGGGGCGGCGGCGGACGAGCCAGATCACGATACCGGCCACAGCCAGGATCACCGCTGCGATCAGCACGAAGAAGAGGACGCGGCCGACCACAAATCCGGCCTGGTAAGCACTTGAATTTGTAATCGTCTCCGGCCACTGTGATTTCGGAATGGTGGCGTCCGGCGCGAACTTGTACTGCGCGGTCGCCTGGGTCGGTGCACTCGTGCCGAGGTCGTCCTTCGGAGAGACGAAGACGAGGTCGAAATAGTCGTTGCCTTTTACAAAGGCGAACTCTTCGCCGACGCTGTGGTTGACCGGGTACAGGTAGTGGGCTCCGAAGTAGTTGTCGATTCCCGTTGTGGAAAGCGACTTCGTATAGCTTGCCTCAGCCTTGGCAGCAAGCTCTGCTGCCCCCAGCCACCTCTTGGCGCCGGCACCGCCGCCGAAGGCTATG
Organism: Chloroflexota bacterium; assembly: GCA_005880855.1. Classification (GTDB taxonomy): domain Bacteria; phylum Chloroflexota; class Dormibacteria; order Dormibacterales; family Dormibacteraceae; genus UBA10449. The sequence goes on along the minus strand of VBGM01000156.1, from coordinate 19,481 downwards.
GCGACTTCGATCATCACGTGCTGGGTCCCCGACTGGACCCATGTGCGCCAGTAACCGTCGACGAACCCTTCTCGGTTCAGTGTTTGCAGGACCGCGTCGGGGTTGGATGCACCTGTCTTGGTGACGAATGTCTTGGCGTCGAACTGGCCTTCGAGCAACGTCGTATTTGTCGTGCTCGCCTCCTTGTAGTCGGTCTTGGGCGGCGGCGCCAGGATGGTGCTGAGCGCGGGCGACGGGCTGGAGGTGGCAAGCACGGTCGCCGGAAGCAGCGCGAAAGCGGCGATCAGGAAGGCGACCAGGCGGGTCATCCGGGCATCCTACCGAACCGGACCCCGATTCCAACCCAATACCAGCGCAGGTATCGTGGCAGCCACTTCCACAGCTGGAACCGGCTCTGGCCGGCTGTCCGATCGCGCCATGTCGTCGGCACCTCAGCGAGGCGCATCCCAAGGGCATAGGCTTTGACAGTCAGCTCGAGCCCGAGCTCGAAGCCGCCGGTCGACTCGATCGTGACCCGCTGCAGGAGCCGTTTCGAATACAACCTGTAGTTGCTGGTGGCGTCGTGAATGGGCAGGCCGCCGAGCCAATGCAGCGACAGCCCCGCGATGCGAGACATCGTTCGCTTCAAGAGCGGGCCACCGACCTGGTGACCACCCTTTACGTACCGCGACCCGGCCACGACGTCGGCGCCCCCATGCGCCAGGGCATACATCGCGTCGATGTCGCCGGGGTCGTCCGAGGCGTCGCCCATCGTGACGAGCACGAACGGCGCCGCGGCCGCGGCCAATCCGGACCTGAGAGCGTTGACCACGCCGCGCCCGACGTCGTTGCGATGGAGGCGCAGCTCGGGCAGCTCGGCCTGGAGTCCCTTCACGACCGGCACTGTGGTGTCGGCGTCGAAGTCGTAGACGACCAGGACCTCGAGCGGGCGCGTGTGCGTGCGCTCGACGACTCCGCGCAGGGTCGGCACGACGTTCTCGCCCTCGTTGTAGACCGGGACCACCACGGTCAGCGCCGGTGCCTCGGGCGCGGTCAGATCCTTCCCGCCTCGATCTCGTCCCGCACCCAAGGGATGACCTCGTCAAGCATCCCGTCGAGCGTGGTCGTGGCTTCGAATCCGAGGACCTCGCGCGCTTTGCGCACGTCAGGCACTCGTCGCTGGACATCGTGCTCGTAGGCGGGGTCCGAAACGAGGCGCAGCGGACGGCCGTCGCCGTGCACCTTGCGCCATATCGCCTCGGCGAGCTCACGCACAGTCGTGGACTGGGCGGTCGACAGGTTGAAGTCCTCGTTGACCGCGCGCGGTGACTCCATCGCCAGCCGGATGCCACGTGCGAGGTCGCCGCCGTACGTGTAGTGGCGCACCTGGCTGCCGTCGCCAAGGATGTGGAGGGGGTCCTGGCCCTTGAGCACCTTCTGGCACAGGTCCGGCACGACGTGGCTCATCGCGAGCTTGACGTTGCCGCTCATGATGTCGCGGTCGCGCAGGGCGCGCCGCTCGCCGATGCCGACGCAGTTGAATGGCCGGACGATCGTGTAGGGGAGGCTGTACTGCTCGTGGGCCCCACGGGCGAAATACTCGACCGCCAGCTTTTGAAACCCGTAAGTCGATCGCGGCGGGGGACTGCTGAGCTGGGCGCCTTCAGGGGTGGGAAAGACCTCCGCCGACTCGAAGACCATGCTGCTGGAGATGACCGTGATCCGATCGAGCCGGCCGCTTCGGCGCGCGGCGATGGCCGCATCGAACGTGGCGGCGCAGATGCGTTCGTTCTCGGCCAGCAGGTCGTATGCGAACTCATGGAAGTACGAGATGCCGCCGATCATGGCTGCCCCCGCGACCACGTGGTCGCAGTCCATGGCCAGCTCCGTCAGCAGCTTCGCGTCCTTGGCATCGCCCTCGACCAGCCGGAAGCCCGGATCGTCGTCATGGCCGCGGCGCACCGGGCCGTACTTGCTGAAGTTGTCCACGCCGACGACCTCGTGCCCGGCCTGCAGCAGCTCTGCGACCAGGTATCCGCAGATGAAACCAGCCGACCCGGTGACGAGGACCTTCAAGGCTGCCGCATCGGGGCGACGTTCTCATATCGCGCGTTTGGCGCCAAAAGCGCGGAGTTCGCGTCGTGGATACGCACGTTTGGGTGCAAACGTGCGGAATGCCCGTCGGACCTTTTCAGAGTCGGATCGGCCCGGTCACGCCCCAGACGTCGACCACCTCGCGGTCTTTGAGGTCGAGGTGCTTGTAGGCGTGATGCGGGGCGGCGATGACGAGCAGCTCGGCTTCCTTCAGCACGCGGTCCAACGGCACGAACGACTCGTCATGGATGTACGGGTCGGTACAAAGGACGCGTGCACCCTTGAAAGCGGCCAGCTTTCTCAGCTTGTAGCTGAGCGAGGCCCGGGGGTCGTCCGACTCGCCTTTGAAAGCCATGCCGAGAATGCCCACCGTGCGGCCAGAAAGGGGGCGCCTCGAGTTGAGGGTGTCGACGATGTAGTTCGGCAGGCCCTCGTTGACCTGCATCGCCGCCTGGCCCATCGGAAAGTGGTCGGGCGTGAACGCCGAGAGCTGCATCGTGTCCTTGAGCAGGCACGGGCCGGCGGCGAAGCCGGGGCCGGGAAGATCGGCGGCGCGCGGATAGTCCTGGCGGATGGCGTCGAGCACGCGGTTGTAGTCGAGGCCGGAGCGGTGGACGATCTGGAAGAACTGGTTGGCGATCGCGAATTTCATGTAGCGCCAGGTGTTCGTGAGCAGCTTCGCCAGCTCCGCCTCCAGCGGCGTCGTGCGGACCACTTTGACGCCCAGCCGTTCGAACAGCTTGCTCGCCTTCTCGAAAGCGTTGTCCGTCGTTGCCCCGACCAGCTGAGGCAGGCTGCGGATCTCCTCCAGCGCGTGACCCTCGGCGATGCGCTCGGGGCAGAAGACCACCTCGACGTCGACGCCGGCTGCCCGCAACCGCCGTTCCACGGATTCGGTGGTGCTCGGGTACACCGTCGACCGGAGGACCACCAGCGATCCGTCGCGCAGGTGCGGGATCAGCTCGTCGATCACGCGATCGAAGATGCGCACAGACGGGTTCATGAACTCGTCGATCGGTGTGCCGATGACCAGGATGACGGTGTCCGTGCGCTCGAGCAGCGAGGGGTTGGCGGCGAATTCCAGGCGGCCGGTGGGGAGCAGCCGCCTCAGCAGCTCCTCGGCGCCGGTCTCGAGGAAGGGCACACTTCCCGACTTGACCTGCTCGATCTTGGCGGCGTCGATGTCGTCGATGCCGACCCGGTAGCCGCTGTCGGCAAGCGACAGGGCGAGCGGCAGGCCTACATGGCCGCAGCCGCCGACAACGACAACGTCTAAGGGGTCCATGGCCGCCAAATTATGATGGCTGGGCCCGTGCCCTCGGCCCAACCTTGAGCCCCAAGCAAACTGCAAGAAGCGCCGGCCGTGATGCATCCGGCCCAAGCGTGCTCATCGACATGCGTCCTCTGCAGGGGCCGAGCGCGAAGCGGGGCGTGGGCTCCTACGCGAGCGGCATCCTGCATGGGCTGATCGAAGAGGGCTTCGATCGCAACCTGACGCTGCTCCTCGACTCCGACCTGCCGGTCCCGCCGCTACCGGTCGGCGAATACCGGTTGGCCTCGTCGAGGCGCCGCTATCGTGGCCACCTTGCCGCGTACGAAGAGGCGGTCGTGCTGGGCTCCGACCTGGCCCGAATCGCCCCGGACGTCTACCACGCCATCGACCTCAAGCTGCCCGGGCGGTCACCGGTGCCGCTGGTCGTGACGCTGCACGACCTCATCCCGTGGGCTTGGGGCGGTCCACGAATGCGCGGCGAGCGATTTCGCTTCTGGCTCGGCCGGCGATTTCTCAGGCGGGCGGACGTGGTCCTCGCCGTTTCGAAGGCGACCGCCGACGACGCCGTCCGCCTTAGCGGCGTCGATCGCAAGCGGATCCAGATCGTTCACGAGGCGGCCGGGGACGAGTTCAAGGCGAGGCCGGGAGCGCCTGACCGCGTGCGAAGGCGCTGGGGTCTGAAGCCCGGCTACCTCCTGTTCGTCGGTGCGCTGGATGCAAGGAAGGACCCGGCCGCGCTGCTGCGCGCGTGGCGGGCCGCATGCGCCTCGACCCAGGACCTGGAGCTGGTGATCGCCGGTGAGCCGGGGCCGCAGGCCCCTCCGAACATGGGCGCCGCGCACAGGCTCGGCCACGTCGCCGACGGCGAGCTCGCCGACCTCTATGCGGCGGCCGGCTGCCTGCTGTTCCCCAGCCGTTACGAGGGATTCGGGCTGCCATGCCTGGAGGCGATGTCATGTGGCTGCCCGGTGGCGGCGTTCAGGAATTCGAGCATTCCCGAAGTCGTGGACGACGCGGGCGAGCTGGTGCCTGACGGGGACGCCGAGGCGCTTGGGCGGGCGGCTGCGGCATTGGCGCTGGCTCCTGAGCGGGCTCGGCGGTCGGGTTTCGAACGCGCCAAGGCCTTCGGCTGGCGCCGGACAGCACGGCAGACCATCGCCGCCTACGAGTCGGCCTTGGCCGGCGGCGCGCTGAGATAATCCGCGCGAGATGTCAAGAGTGGCCGTCGTCGGCGCGGGCTACGTAGGGCTCACCACGGGTGCGTGTCTTGCCGATCTAGGCAACGACGTCATCGTGATCGACATCAACCGCGAGCGGATTGCACAGCTGCTTCGCAACCGCGTTCCTTTCTATGAGCCCGGCTTGAGTGAGCTGATCGAACGCAATGCGAAGGCGAAGCGCCTCACGTTCACGACGTCCTATCCGGAGGCGCTGCACAGCGCGGAGTACGCGATCATCGCGGTCAGCACGCCCGAGGGCGAGGGCGGCGAGGCCGATCTCTCGTTTGTGGAATCGGCCGCGGGGTCGATCGCCGAATCGATGGACGGTCCGCTCATCGTCGTCAATAAATCGACGGTGCCGCCGCTCACCGGCGACATGGTTTCGCGCGTGATCGGGGAGCGAAACACGAGGTACCGGGCCGACGTGGTGTCGAACCCGGAGTTCCTGCGTGAAGGATCCGCGATCCAGGACTTCATGCATCCCGACCGCGTCGTGATCGGGAGTCACGACCGCGGCGCCGCGGAGAAGGTCGCGCAGCTCTACGAGCCTCTGCAGGCGCCCATCCTCATCACGCCGAACATCTACACGGCCGAGATGGTCAAGTACGCGTCGAATGCATTTCTCGCCGCGCGTATCTCGTTCATCAACGAGATTGCCCGAATCTCCGAACGTGTAGGTGCTGACGCCAAGCTGGTCGCCGAGGGGATGGGCCTCGACAAGCGAATCGGTCCGAGCTACCTCGATGTCGGGATTGGCTACGGCGGCAGTTGTTTTGGCAAGGACGTGAAGGCGCTGGCGGCCTTGGCTCAGCGTTTCGACTACCACCCCGAGCTGCTTCATGCGGTCATGGACATCAACCGCGACCAGCGCATGCTGGTGATCGACAAGCTGCGGGACGCGTTGGACGGGCTAAACGAACGGACGGTCGGGCTTCTCGGCCTCGCTTTCAAGCCCAACACGGACGACCTACGTGACGCGCCGAGCCTCGATATCGCGCGTGTACTGGTCGCCGCGGGGGCCCACGTGCGAGCCTATGATCCGGCCGCCATGGACGGCGCGCGCGTCTTGTTGCCTCAGGTCGAGTACGCGCGCGACGCGTACGCCGCGGCGGCCGGCGCCGACGCGCTGGTGGTGGTCACCGAGTGGAACGAGTTCCGCCATCTCGACCTCGCGCGATTGAAATCGACGATGCGCCGGCTGGTGATTGTGGATGGACGCAACATCTACGATCCCGTCGTCATGCGCGGTCTTGGCTTCACCTATCGAGGTATCGGCCGCGACTAGCTCCAAGCCGCGCGTGGTGGTTTCGGGCGGCGCCGGTTTCATCGGGTCCCACCTGTGCGAGGCGCTCCTTACACGCGGCATGCGCGTGCTGGCGCTCGACAACTTCATCACCGGCTCGCGCGACAACCTGTACCCGCTCGCCGAGCATCCTGATTTCGAGTTCCGGCAGGCAAACGTCAACGAACGAATCGACGTGGAGGACGAGGTTCGCTTCGTCCTCCATTTCGCCTCTCCGGCGTCCCCGCCGCAGTACGACGCTAATCCGATCCACACGCTGAAAGTCGGCACACTCGGAACTATGAACATGCTCGGCCTGGCGCGCGCCAAGGGGGCGACCTTCCTGCTCGCATCCACATCCGAGGTCTATGGCGACCCGCTCGTGCATCCGCAGCCGGAGTCGTACTGGGGCAACGTCAACCCGATCGGGCCTCGCGGCTGCTATGACGAGGCGAAGCGATGCGCCGAGGCTTTCGCGATGGCGTATCACCGCGCCCACGGCGTCGATACCCGCATCATCCGGATCTTCAACACTCACGGGCCACGCATGCAGGTTCTCGACGGCCGGGCGGTGCCCAACTTCATGGCGCAGGCCATCCGGGGCGAGCCGCTCACGGTTTACGGCGACGGCTCGCAGACGCGCAGCCTCTGCTACGTGTCCGACCTGGTCCGCGGCATTCTCGCCGCGATCGAGAAGGGGGACGACCAGCCGGTAAATCTCGGCAATCCCGAAGAGGTGACGGTGCTGGAGCTGGCACAGATCATCGTTCGGCTGTCGGGTTCCTCGAGCCCGATTCAGTTCCGGCCGCTGCCGGTCGACGATCCCAAGCAGCGCCGCCCAGACATCACGCGCGCCCGCAAGCTGCTCGCATGGCAGCCTGAGGTGGCGCTCGAGGACGGCCTCAGCCGGACCCTGGAATACTTCCGTCGAGTGGTGCCAGGAACGTGATCTCTGACGAGACCCTGCGGAAACTGATCCGCGACGTCCCCGATTTCCCGCAGCCGGGGATCATCTTCAAGGACATCACGCCCCTGCTCGCTGAAAAGAAGATCTTCAAGGCAGTAGTCGAGAAAGTCTGCAGCCACTGGGTCGACCGCCCGCCTGACATCGTCACCGCCATCGAGGCACGTGGATTCATCCCCGGCGGCGCTGTCGCCCTGGGCCTCAGCGCCGGCTTCGTGCCCATCCGGAAGCCAGGCAAGCTGCCCTGGAAGACGGTGAGCCAGGACTATCAGCTCGAATACGGAACCGACCGGCTCCAGATCCACGAGGATGCGGTCCGGCCCGGTCAGACCGTGCTGATCGTGGATGATGTGCTTGCCACCGGCGGCACGGCCGCCGCCGCGACCGAGCTCATCAGGAAGCTCGGGGGGATCGTCCTTGGCGTGCATGTGTTGATCGAGCTCAGCTTTCTGAAAGGACGCCAACGCCTTGAAGGGCTCGAGGTTGTGAGTGAGCTGGTTTATTGAGGAGTAGAGAGACTGTTGAAAGTCAGCGCTAAAGGCAACGACGTCAAAGATTTGAATCTAGCCGCGCAGGGTCAGGACCTGATCGACTGGGCGGCCAGGGAGATGCCGGTGCTCACGCTCATCCGGCAGCGCTTCCAGAAAGAGCAGCCGTTGAAGGGCTTGAGGCTCGGCGCATGTCTCCACGTCACGAGCGAGACGGCCAACCTCATGCTGACCCTGAAAGCCGGAGGCGCGGACGTTGTTCTGTGCGCTTCGAACCCGCTGTCTACCAACGACGCGGTGGCCGCGGCCCTGGCGTCACAGCACGCAATCAAGACTTACGCCATCAGGGGCGAGGACAACGACACCTACTACCAGCACATCGAGGCGGCCCTCGACCACCGCCCGCAGCTGACCATGGACGACGGGGCCGACCTCGTCTCGGTCCTCCACAAATCGCGGCAGGACCAGATCGCCGACGTGATCGGAGGCACAGAGGAGACCACCACCGGTGTGATCCGGCTCCGCGCCATGGCCGACCGCGGCGTACTGCGCTATCCGATCGTCGCGGTCAACGAAGCCGACACGAAGCACATGTTCGACAACCGGTATGGGACCGGCCAGTCGACCATCGACGGCATCATCCGGTCCACCAACGTCCTGCTCGCGGGGAAGACGTTTGTCATCGCGGGCTACGGATGGGTGGGGCGCGGGCTGGCGTCGAGAGCCAAGGGCCACGGCGCGGATGTCGTGATCACCGAGGTCGAACCCGTAAAGGCTCTCGAGGCTGCGATGGACGGTTTCCGGGTGCTGAAGATGGATGAAGCCGCGCGTTCGGGCGACATCTTCGTCACCGTCACGGGCGACGTCAACGTCCTCGACCGCAAGCATTTCGAGGTCATGAAGGACGGAGCGATCCTCGCCAACTCCGGACATTTCAACTCGGAGATCAACCTCAAGGCGCTCGATCAGCTGGCCACCGGGGTGCGCCAGGTGCGGCCGTCGGTGCAGGAGTACAAGCTCCAGGACGGCCGGCGGCTGCATGTGCTCGGCGAGGGCCGGCTGATCAACCTCGCCGGCGCCGAGGGACACCCTGCCGCCGTCATGGACATGAGCTTCGCCAACCAGGCGCTTTGCGCCGAGTATGTGAACGCCAACGCCAGCAAGCTCGAGCGTCGGGTCTACGACGTTCCCGACGATATCGACAGGGAGGTTGCTCGGCTGAAGCTGAAAGCAATGGGGATCGCGATCGACACCCTGACCGAAGAGCAGCAGCGCTACCTGACGTCCTGGGAAGAGGGGACCTAGCCAATCTTTCGACCCGCTCGGCGCACGTGGGTGCTGGGCGGGGGCGGCGCTCGCGGCGCCGCCCAGGTCGGGGTGCTGCAGGCGCTGTTCGAGGCGGGTGTGGATCCGCCCGCGGCGCTGGTGGGCGTCAGCGTTGGCGCCCTGAACGGCAGCTGCATCGCCGCCTATCCGTCGCAGGCCGGGGTGATGATGCTGCGCGAGCTATGGATGTCACGGCAGGCCCTCGAGGTTTTTCGCGCACACCCGCTCGGCGTCATCCTCTCGGGGCTTCGGCGCGGCCAGCTCAGCGCCCTGCCCCAGGAGAACGTGCGCCGGCTGGTCGAGCGTGCGCAGGCGCTGACGGGCATCACCACGTTCGAGCAGATGCGGGTGCCCCTTGCGATCGTCGCCACGGACCTGAATGCGGGAAAGCCGGCCGTCTTCCGGGCCGGGGCTCTGACGCCGGCGCTACTGGCCTCGACCGCGATCCCGGGCGTGTTTCCCTCGGTGCGGATCGAGGGGCGCGAGCACATGGACGGCGGGATCGTCGACAACACGCCGCTCGACGTCGCCATCGGTGACGGGGCGAAAGAGATCCTCGCCGTCAGCCTGATGGCCGGCGGTGAGAACGAGCAGGCGCCCAGCACGTGGGCGGAGTTGATCGCCCGGACCCTGCAGCTCGCGCTCCACCACCAGATGCTCAGCGACTACGACCGCCTACGTGAACGCGCCCGCATCACCGTCCTGTGCCCGATCACCGCGCCGACCGCAACCTGGGAGATGAAGCGCCAGCACATCGACGACGTGGTGGAGTCGGCGCGGACGGCGACAGCGGCCATGCTTGCCCAGAAAGGTTCGAGATTCATGCGCCACTCGGGGATTCAGTACCTGGAATTACGGTCCTAACGAGGTTTTGACCGAGTTCGAGCCGCGGTGGACCGTAGTTTCCGTAACGCGAACCGCGAGTTCCAGTTTGACTGAGCACAGATCAGTTTATTGAGGTGATCGGGGCCGCGACGAGGCTGGGCTACGATCGCATCGCATAACGTCCGCCGCGAATCACCCGGCGGCGGTGAGATCCTTGTCCTCCATTTCCCATGCGTGGTCCATCGCATGGAATGCGCTGTGGCGGATGAGAAACGGCAGGTTCCACGATCGCATCCGCTTGCCCTCGCCAGCGTTGTACGCGCGCATGGCTGCGACATACGTCTCCCGGTAGTCACGCAGGGCCTTCGGCGTGAGGGCACCACCCTCTGGCACACGCAACCCCAATCGCTTTGCGAAATCCTCGCTTTCGGTGCGGATGGTGTGGCGCACAATCTGGTCGCGGTCGCGTCCACCACCACGAGGGCCCTTGCGCATCTCAGCGGACACCCGCGTCGCCACCGCGTCGAAGAACTGCCAGCATGCGCGTAGCAGCGCGATTTTGTGGTCGAGCTCCTTGTCATCCATCGGTTCGTGCTCGAAGGCCGATGGAGAGAAGGAGATGGCCCAGAAGTCGGTCGAGCCAGTGCCGACGCGCTTCTCGACGACGTCGAGGGGTCCTGCGGTGTCGAACTCGTCGGCCATCCCGGCGGCCACTGCGACCGGCCGGTACCGGTCCCGATACGACTCGAGCAGCTCGAGCGCCAGCTCGGGGGTCTTCGTCCCCCGGCTCCAACCCGGCCAGTCGACCGCGAACGCCACTGCTTTCTTCCGCTTGGGCCCGCGTTCCAGGACCGTGCGAACCGGCATGGGCCGATCCTACTCGTCGGCCGGAAGTGCGGCTTGTGGCCCGCGCTCGGCACGGCTCCGTCCATGAGAGCGCAATCTGAGACACCGATTGGACAACCGTCCTGCAGCGTCCCTGTAGCCCGATTGCCGACAGAAGCGGGAAATCCTAGCCGTCCAAACCCGCGAGTGCCGGCACGTACGGGTTTTGAGCTGTGATCGCCACAGCCTGGTGGTGGGCCGCGGTGGACTCGAACCACCTACCTCCCCAGTAAGGCTCGTTATCGATGACGAGTGTGCGCGAATGGCTGTGTCAGGGCGTGGGATACGACCATGTGGGCTCAAATGGTTCAATCCCGAGCAGTGCGCCGGAACCCGGCTGGGCAGCCCGATCGAAGGGGTAATATCGCGATGTCCCAGAGGTATGAACCTGGCGCCTGGGGAGGGCCCACACGGTGGCCCGGCCTTGCCGGCGCGGGAGATTCAAAGGAGGACCCATGAGCCTGTTTACGTCCGAATCGGTCACCGAGGGCCACCCGGACAAGGTCGCCGACCAGATCTCCGATGCGATCCTGGACGCGATCCTCGCCAAAGATCCGCTGGCACGCGTCGCCTGTGAGACCGTGATCACGACCGGCCTGGTGATCGTGGTGGGAGAGATCACCACCGACTGCTACGTCGACATCCCGCGCATCATCCGGGCGACCGTGCGCGAGGTCGGTTACACGCGGGCGAAGTACGGCTTCGACGCCGAGACCTGTGGCGTCATCACCAGCATCGACGAACAATCCCCTGACATCGCACAGGGAGTCGATGTCGGCGGAGCAGGTGACTCCGGCATGGTCTTCGGCTTCGCGTGCGACGAGACTCCGGAGCTCATGCCGCTGCCGATCACGTACGCCCATCGGCTGGCGCGGAGGCTGGCCGAGGTGCGCCGCACGAAAGCCCTCAACTACCTTCGGCCGGACGGCAAGGTGCAGGTGACGATTCGCTACGGCGACGGCGGCGAGCCGCCGGTCGTCGACACGGTGGTGCTATCCACGCAGCACCACGAAGAGGTCACCACCGAGCAGCTGCGCTCGGACGTCGGCGAGCACGTCATCGACGCTGTGATTCCGGCGGAGTTGAGGGACGGCCAGATCCGCACGTTCATCAATCCCACCGGCCGTTTCGTGGTCGGCGGGCCCGTGGCCGATGCGGGGCTCACCGGCCGCAAGATCATGGTCGACACATACGGCGGCTACGCCCGCCACGGCGGCGGCTGCTTCTCGGGCAAAGACCCCACGAAAGTGGACCGAGCCGGCGCCTACGGCGCTCGTCACGTGGCCAAGAACATCGTCGCCGGGGGGCTGGCGAAGCGCTGCGAGGTGCAGATCTCATACGCGATCGGCGTCGTGAAGCCCGTGGCGGTGAGGATCGACACCTTTGGCACCGGCAAGGTTCCGGATGCGTCACTGGCAGCCGCGGTCAACAAGCTTTTCGACCTGAGCCCGCTCGGGATCATCAAGGAGCTCAACCTCCGGCGGCCGCTGTTCCGCCAGACCGCGGCTTACGGCCATTTCGGCCGCACCGACATCGACGCGCCGTGGGAATCGACGGCTCGCGCCAAGGAGCTGGCGGAAGAGGTCGGTTGAGCCGGACGTACGTTGTGATCCCCGCCGGGGGGGCGGGGACGAGGCTGTGGCCGCGGTCTCGCCGATCGACGCCCAAGCACGTGCTGCCATTGGGTGAGCGCGGTCGCCCGCTGCTTCGAGAAACCTATGAGAGAGCGCGGGCCGTCGGCGACGAGGTCTTCGTCCTGACCGAGGTGCGGCAGCGTGAGATCATCGAGGCGGTTCTGCCCGAGGTCGATGACCAGCACCTCATCCTCGAGCCGTCGGCGCGCGGCACCACCAACGCTTACGGCCTCGCCGCCCTCACCCTCGTCGCTCGAGATCCGGATTCAGTCATGGTGGCAATGCCGGCCGACCACGTCGTCAGGGGAGGTCCGAGGGCCCGCAGCGCTGTGCGCAGCGCCGTGCGGGCGGCGGTCACATCCGGCTCGCTGGTGACGGTGGGATTGAGGCCGACCTTCCCATCCACCGGCCTCGGCTACATCCACGCGCCGGGGCGAGCGTCGCGCGGTGCGCTGCGCGTGAAGCGCTTCATCGAAAAGCCGGACATTGCGCGCGCCCGGCGGTTCATCAAGGAGGGCGGCTACTACTGGAATCTGGCCTGGTTCGCGTGGCGGGTGCCAGTTTTGATCGATGAGCTCGCCCGGCATGCGCCCTCGCGCCTGAGCGCGCTCCGGCGCGTGCTCGCCGCTCGCGACGCGGGCGATGAGGGGACAGCAGCGCAGCTCTACAACCGCCTGCCTGTCGACGTCATCGATCGCACCGTCATGGAGAAAACCGACCGTCTTCTGCTCGTTCCAGGTGATTTCGAGTGGGCTGACATCGGCAACTGGTCGGAGCTTGGTGATCGGGTCCATCCCGACGCGCGCGGCAACTCCGTCGAAGGCGAGGCCGTGCTCGTCGATACCCATGGCAGCCTCGTTCTCGGCGATCGCCGGTTGGTGGCGGCGATCGGGCTCGAGGTGCCCGCGATCACGGGCCCAGGACGTGAAGAAGGTGGTGGACGCGCTCAGGCGCGCGCGCAAAACCCGTTACCTTTAGGCCAGATTCCATAGATGGCTGACCAGATCAAGTTCGGCACCGATGGCTGGCGTGGGGTGGTCGCAGACGATTTCACCTTCGCCAACGTGCGTCGCGTCGCGCAAGGCTCGGCCGAGTACCTGAAGTCGCGTTCGGCTGAACCCTTGGCGGTGGTCGGCTACGACTGTAGGTTCGCTTCGGAGGAGTTCGCGCGCACGGTGGCCGACGTGTTCGCCGCCAACGGCGTTCGGACGCTGATGTTCGACCGACCGTCCCCAACCCAGGTGGCGTCATGGACGGTCATCGACCGCAAGGCCACGGGTGCCGCGGTGGTGACCGCCAGCCACAATCCGTATCTCTTCAACGGCATCAAATTCAAGACCGACACCGGGAGCTCGGCCTCAGGCGACGTGATCGCCAACCTCGAGCCGCGCATCAACGCCCTCGAGAACGTGCCCGTGCCGGACCGGTCTGCCTCCAGCGACATGGTCTCGATGTACGACCCGCGTGCGCCGTACTACGCACAGATCGCGCGAATGGTCGATCTCACCGCGATCAGGTCGGCGGGACTCCACATCGTTCACGAGTGCATGTACGGCTCGGGATATGGCTACATCAAGGACCTGCTGGACGGCGGGCGCACCTCGGTGGTCGAGCTGCACAGCGAACGCAATCCGCTGTTCGGTGGCGTCAACCCAGAGCCCATTCCGCCCAACATCGATGCCGCCATGGCGTATGTGCGAGGCGGCGGGCAGGACCTGTGCATCTGCACGGATGGCGACGCCGATCGAGTGGGAATCATCGACGAGACGGGGCGCTTCATCAATCAGCTCGAGGTGTATGCGCTCCTGATGCTTTACCTGTTCGACGTGCGGCACATGGTCGGCCCCGTGGTGAGGACCGTGAACATGACATCGATGGCCGAGAAGCTCGCCGCGCAGTTCGGCACCACGGTGTACGAGGTGCCGGTGGGATTCAAGAACGTTGCGCCCAAGATGATGGAGACCGACGCCGTGCTCGGCGGCGAGGAGTCGGGCGGCTTCGCCATCAGGGGTCACATACCCGAGCGGGACGGCATCCTGATCGGCTTGCTCTTCGCCGACATGATCGTCAAGCTCGGCCGCCCGCTCTCGCAGATCTTCGCGGGTCTCCAGGAGCGCGTAGGTCCGCACGCCTACGCGAGGCACGACATCCATCTCAATCGCGAGACGTACGATCGCGAGCGCGTTCGCATCTTGAGCACTCTCGAGAGCCACGAACCGAGCGAGGTGGCCGGGGTCAAGGTCGAGCGGATACGCTCGGATGACGGCTTCAAGTTCTATCTGGCTGACGGCAGCTGGGTGCTCCTGCGAGCCAGCGGCACCGAGGCCCTCGTGCGCGTCTACTCGGAGGCGGCGGACAAGGCCGCGGTCGAAGCGCGGCTCGCGGCGCTCGAGGACATCGTCGGCCTGCGTGCGCATGCATGAGGTCAAGCGCGCCGAACAGTCGCGCGTCGACAAGCCGTGGGGCTACGAGATCCGCTGGGCGATCACCGATCGCTACCTGGGCAAGATCATCCACGTCAACAGGGGAGAGGCGCTTTCGCTGCAGTACCACGAGCGCAAGGACGAGTGGCTGCTGGTGAGGGACGGCACCGTGGACATGGAGCTGGGATCGCTCGGCGGGAAGCTCGAGACCGTGCGAATGCACGCGGGCGACTCGGTGCACGTGCCCCCGCGTACCCGCCATCGCGTCACGGCCGTGGAGGACACGGACATCTTCGAGGTGTCGACTCCAGAGATCGACGATGTGGTGCGGCTCGAGGACCGGTACGGACGGGCGTCCGATAGACTTCCCCGGATCGAATGAAGACGCCGCCGACACCCGAAGACAGGTATCTGCGAACCACCGCCGTCGTCCCCACCGAGCGCGATCGAGCCTTCCTCGTATTCGCCGGAGTGGTACTGGTGGCGATCGCCCTCGGGTTCAAGTCGGAGCTCCTCGCGCAGGGTCAGGTGTGGGCCCTCGCCCTTGGCCTGGTGGTGGTCGCTGCGCCGGCGCTGCTCGGCTACCTGCGTGGGACCGCGGAGTTTCCCCGGATAGAGCACTACATCCCGGTGGCTTTGGGCGCGGTCACGCTGGCCGGCCTTTCGATCCTGGTTCCGGAGCTGTGGAAGTACCTCGCTTTCACGGCCACCTTTGGCGCCGGCTTCGTGCTCCTGGCGCGGCTCGACTACCTGCGCCTTCGCGACGCGGAGAAACGCGGCCACATATTGGTGCAGGAGACCATCCTGGTTCTTGTCGTCGCAGGCGCCTACCTGGTGCTCGTGACGATTCCCTTCAACATCGTCCTGCGGCTGGTGTGGATCTTCACCATCACGTTCCTTGCCTCGTACCGCAGCTTCAGAGTCAACGGGATCACGATCGCGCCTCGTCGCGCCTTCATCTTCGCCCTCTTCGTCGCCCAGGTCGTCACGTTCCTGGCCTGGGCGATCACGGCGCTGTCAAGCTGGCTCGTTGTCAGCGAGGGACCCTTCGCGGTCATGCTCCTTTTCGCCTGGTACATCAACCGCGGCCTCGTCCGACATACGGTCGAGGACACCTTCACCCGCAACGTGATCCTCGAGTACGCGGCCTTCGCCGCCGTCCTCATCTACCTCTTCGTCTCGAGCTACCGGCCTCCCGGCCAGTGATCAGCAGTTGCAGTGCAAACAGCACGTCTGACGCCAGACGGGCGGATTAGCGACGTGGCGGCGGGCTACATCCCCAGGTAGGCTTTCTGGACGTCCTCGGATTCGAGGAGCTCCTTGCCGGTCCCGGTCTTCACGATCGAACCGGTCTCCAGGACGTAACCCCGGTGAGCGACCTCGAGTGCTTTGTGTGCGTTCTGCTCCACAAGAAGCACCGGAGTCCCCTGCGAATTGATCTCGCGCACGATGCTGAAGATCGTCTCGACCAGAATCGGTGCGAGTCCGAGGGATGGTTCGTCGAGCATTAGCAGCTTCGGACGCGCCATCAACGCCCGCCCCATCGCGAGCATCTGCTGCTCACCCCCTGAAAGGGTGCCGGCGATCTGAGTCCGGCGCTCCTTCAGGCGAGGGAAGAGGGTGAAGACCCTTTCCACGTCCGCTGCGATTCCGGGCTTGTCCGTTCGGATATATGCGCCCATGAACAGGTTGTCTTGCACCGACATTCGCACGAAGAGGCGCCGGCCCTCTGGCGACTGGCAGATGCCGCGCTGGACGATCGTCTCGGGGCCTGTGTTCGTGATGTCGCGCGTATCGAAGCTGACGGAGCCGCCGGCGGGATGCATGAGGCCGGAGATCGTTCTCAGGGTGGTGGTCTTGCCGGCGCCGTTGGAACCGATGAGGGCGACGACCTCGCCCTGGTCGACCTCCAGCGTCACTTTGCGCAGGGCCTGGATGCGGCCGTAGAACGCGCTGACTTCCTTCAGCTCTAGGAGGGCCACTAGTGTCCCGCACCCGAGGTCCGCCGCAAAATTCGCGGCATCGGCGGCCGGAGCCAAGGAGACGACGAGCACGCGAGGGAGCGCATCGCGTAGATGCGGGACCGAGCGCGCGCAGGAGTCGACGCAGGCTTCAGCGACTCTCTCGGGGTCCCCGCCGAATCGTCAGATTCCGCGGGGTGAGACGGCACCCGGCCGACCAGGCCGCGAAGATGCAAGGAACTTCGGGTGCGGGACACTTATGCGCTCTTGCCGAGGTAGGCCTCGATGACCCGGCGGTCCTTGCGGACCTCCTCGGGCGGCCCCTCCGCAATCTTCTCGCCATGGTCGAGCACCACGATCCGCTCAGAGATGCCCATGACCACCTTCATGTCGTGCTCGATCAGAAAGACGGTGATGCCGCGAGCCAGGATCTTCTTGACCAGCTGCATGAGCTCCACCTTTTCCTGTGGCGTGAAGCCGGCGGCAGGCTCGTCCAACAGCAGGAGTTTCGGTGATGTGGCCAGCGCGCGGGCGATCTCCAGGCGCCGCTGCTGCCCATAGGGCAGGTTGCGGGCGTATTTGTTGGCCTGGCGGGCGATGCCGACGAAGCGTAGGAGCTCCATCGATTTCTCGGTGATGACCGCCTCTTCCTTACGCTCCCAGGGGAACTTGAAGAGCGAGTCCCACATCTTGGCTTTCATCCGGACGTGATGGCCGACGCGCACGTTGTCGAGGGCGGACATGTAGTCGAACAGGCGGATGTTCTGAAACGTCCGCGCGATGCCCAGTCGCGCCACCTGGTGCGGCTTGGAGCCGGTGATGTCCTTGCCATCGAACATCACCGTGCCGGTGGTGGGCTGGTAGAGGCCGGTGACGCAGTTGAAGAGCGTGGTCTTGCCGGCCCCGTTGGGGCCGATGAGGGCGAACACCTCGCCTCGCTTGATGTTGAGGCTGACGCTGTCCACGGCCAGAAGGCCGCCGAAGCGCTTGCTCAGGTCGGTCAGCTCGAGAATGTTGTCGGCGGCCGGTTTCTGGTCGCTCAAGTCGCGTGAACCTGCTCGATCACAGTCTCCTCATCGAGCACTGCGTCGTGCTTCAGCTCCTGCTCGCGGACCCGGCTCGGGAACAGTCCCTGAGGGCGCAGGAGCATCATGCTGACCAGGACCAGTCCGTAGAGGAGAAACTGCAATCGGCGCGCTACCTCGGCGAGTCCGGGCCAGTCCCCATTCGTCTTGTTGATGAATCCCAACCCCACCGCGTTGGCGAACGACTCGGCGTTGGTCGGCAGCGAAACCAGGACGTTGTTGAGCACGAAGTAGATCGCGATCGCGCCGACGATGACGCCGGTGATGTTGCCCATCCCGCCGAGCACCACCATCACGAGCACCGTGATCGATACGACGAAGAGGAAGCTGTCAGGGCTCACCAGGCCGAAGCTCGCGCCGTAATAAGCGCCGGCGAAGCCGCTGAACGATGCGCCGATGGCGAAGGCCAGCAGCTTGGTCGTCACAGTGTTGATGCCCATGGCGGCGGCGGCGACCTCGTCCTCACGGATCGCCATCCACGCGCGCCCGAGCCTCGAGCGGTGGAGGTTGGTGACCAGGATCACCGCGACGACGATCATGATCACGACCAGGACGTAGTACGCGACCGGGTCGTAATTGAAGTTGAAGTCCCTGATGATCCCGATGCTGGTGGCGTCGGCCCAGGGCCCGGTGATCCAGCCCGGCAGCTCAGGCTGGTCGATGCCGCCGATCGCGTTGATCCCGCCCGTCCACTGGTCGAGGTTCAAGAACAGCTGGGGGACGATCTCGCCAAAGCCGAGTGTGACGATGGCGAGGTAGTCGCCGCGCAGTCTCAGGGTGGGGAAGCCGAGGATGGCGCCGGCTGCCGCGGCGACGAACATTCCGATGAACAGCATCAACCAGAACGGGAGGTGGTAGGCGTGGTGGAGCGGTGAGGACGCGAGCTGAACGGATGCGAAGAGGGCGTAGCAATACGCGCCGATGGCGAAAAACGCCGCATAACCAAGGTCCAGCAGGCCGGCGAAGCCGACCACCACATTCAGCCCGATGGCCAGCAACACCCACGTGCCGGCGTGGGCAGCCTGCGAGGTCAGGAACGAGCTGCCGGTTGCGTAATAGGTGGACATAGGCCACACCAGCGCGACGACCACGAGGACGCCGTAGATGGCGGTGTCCCGGTCCTTGATGCGCTCGCGCAGGTGCAGGCGGGCCCACAAGGATCCTGGTTTCTTCACAGTGGTGGGTTCGCTCATTTCTCCGGCACCCTCATGCCGAGCAGGCCTGTGGGCCGGAAGACCAGGACGCCGATCAGGATCCCGAATATGACGACCTGGGTCCACTTCGAGCCGATGTAGTTGTCGCTAAAGGCCGCGGTCAGACCGATGACCATGCCTCCCAATGCCGCGCCCGGGATGTTGCCGATGCCGCCGAAGACAGCGGACGTGAACGCGACGAGGCCGGTGCGAAACCCGAGGTTGTACGTGATGGTGTTGAAGTAGAGGCCCCAGATCATGCCTCCGGCCCCGGCCAGGACGGCGCCGATGAAGAACGTGGCCGCGATCGTCCGGTTGATGTTGATGCCCATCAATTGCGAGGCGTCACGGTCCTGCGCTGTAGCTCGCATGGCCTTGCCGAGCTTGCTGCGATTGATGAACAGGGCGAGCAACGTCACCAGTATCGCGGCGGCGACGACCACGAAAACGTCCTTGAAAGAGATGAACACGCCGCCGATTGTGGTCTGAAAACCAACTCCGTGCGGGAGCAGGTCGGGCACGTGGACGGTGAACGGGCCGTGCCACAGGAACATGATCCCTTCGAGCAGGAAGGACATGCCGATCGCGGTGATCAGCGGCGCGAGACGGGGTGCGTTGCGAAGCGGCCGGTAGGCGACTCGTTCGATCGTGATGTTGACAGCGCCCATGATCAGCATCACGATCGGGAAGGTGATCAGGAGCGCGACCAGATTGGCAACCAGGAACGAGTCCTCACTGGTGCTGGCGAAGAAAGCCATCATCGTTGCCCCGACGTAGGCGCCCAACGTGAAGACGTCCCCATGCGCGAAGTTGATCAGCTCGATGATGCCGTAGACCATCGTGTAGCCG
>VBGM01000007.1 GCA_005880855.1 Chloroflexota bacterium | reverse complement strand
ACTCGCGCGCAGTTCGATCGGTTCATGGAAACGCTCGACGCACTCGGGGTCGATCCCGGCCTCCGCCACGTGTGCAACTCGGCCGCGACCTTGAGGTATCCGGAGATGGCGCTCGAAGCGGTCCGTGCCGGCATTGCGATGTACGGGTGCGAGTGGCCGGGCGCCGCGCCGGCGCTGACCTTGCGCTCCGTGGTGACGCATGTGAAGAGGGTGCCGAAAGGGGCGACTGTGGGCTACGGCGCGTTGTGGTCGGCGCCGTCCGAGGCTCGCGTCGCGACCGTCGCCATCGGCTACGCGGACGGCGTCCATCGCGCGCGCGGAAACCGCGGCCACGTGCTGGTGCGCGGGCGGCTCGCGCCGCTGATCGGGGCGGTGAGCATGGACGCGATCACCGTCGACGTCAGCGATGTGGAAGGCGTCGCGGTTGGCGACGTGGTGACGCTCATCGGCGCGGACGGCGACGAACGCATCACGGCCGAAGAGGTGGCGGAGTGGTCGAACACCATCTCCTACGAGGTGCTCACGGCCATCGGCCCCAGGGTCAAGAGGGTGTACCTCCCAATGTAGCGGGGGAGGTCGAGGGAATACGGAAGCACCATCTACCGCTTCCAGATGGTGCAAAGACAGGTGTATCTAAACTGGCAGTACTGATGGCGGAAAGTCCCGCACAAACTGCCTTCGCGGAAGAGGCGCTGACACATCTCGACACGCTGTACCGGGGCGCGCTCCGGCTGACGCGCGACCCCGATTCGGCGCAGGACCTGGTCCAGGAGGCGTATCTGCGCGCGCTGCGCTACCAGCACAGCTACCAGCAGGGCACGAACATGAAGGCCTGGCTGTTCGCGATCATGCGCAACCTCTTCTGGGACCGCTTCAAGGGATCTCGGAAGGACGACGTCAGCCTCGACGACGTGGGCGAGTTCGTCCTCTACGACAAGCTTCGCGACGAAGGCGCGAAGCCGGAGGCGGACGTGCTCGACAAGCTGGCCGCTTCGGAGGTGGTGGCGGCGGTCGAGAAGCTGCCCCCGCTGCACCGGGAGGTGGTCCTCCTGGTCGACGTCGAAGGCTTTTCCTACAAGGACGCGGCGCAGACGCTCGGGGTGCCGATCGGCACCGTGATGTCACGGCTGCACCGGGCCCGCCAGCAGCTTCAGAAATCCCTCTATGAGTACGCCGTCGAATCCGGTATCGTGCGCGGCAATGGCGCCCCGGAGGTGCCCAACGAATGAATTGCAAAGACTGTTCCAACAAGCTAGACAGCTACCTCGACCGGGAGCTCAGCAATACCGAGATGCTCGAGCTGCAGCTCCACCTGGAAGGCTGCCCTGACTGCGCGGACAGCTACGACTTCCAGGCGTCGGTCAAGCGCCTGGTCAAGGTCTGCTGCGAGCAGGACAAGGCGCCCGAGGCCTTCCGCGAGAAGCTCCGCCAGATCCTGAGCTGATCTCAAGCAAGCTCATCCGGGCTCGCCTGTACGTCATCACGCCCGACCGCACGCCAGACCAGGTCGTCGACCTGGCGCACGCCGCCGTCCGGGGCGGTGCGGACGTGCTGCAGCTCCGCCACAAGGCCCTGGCGCGCGGCGACCTGCTCGAGCTGGCATTGCGCCTCCGTGACGTGACCGCCGCGGCAAGGGCGCTCTTCATCGTCAACGACCATGTGGACATTGCGATCGTCGCCGGCGCTGACGGCGTGCACCTGGGCCCGGACGACCTGGGCGTCGATGCTGCTCGTCGCATCGCACCGGAGGGCTTTCTCATCGGCGCGTCGGCGTCCATCCCCGAGGCGGCCCGCAAGGCGGTGACCGCCGGCGCCGACTACATCGGCAGCGGTCCCGCGTTCTCGACGCCGATCAAAAAAGAGAAGAGCGTCATCGGTCCGGCCGGTGTGACGGCGGTGACGGCGGCAGTGGACGTGCCGGTGTTCGCGATCGGCGGGATCGATGAGACCAACGTCGCCCAGCTCACGGCGCTTGGCCTGCGGCGCGTGTGCGCGATACGGGCGATCGCCGATGCCGCCGACCCCGAATCGGCCGCCCGCCGCCTCCGTGCGATGCTGGACGAGTGAGCACCATCGGAGGCGCCGGCGAGTTCGAGCTCCTCGAGCGAATCAAGCCCTACCTCGCGGCCCAATCCGGGCGTGACGACGCCGCCTTGATAGAGGAGGCGCCTGGGTTCACCGTCGCCAGCACCGACACGTTCGTGGAAGCCGTCCACTTCGACCTCGGCTGGATGAGTGGCGAGGACGCCGGCTGGCGGTCGCTGGCGCTTGCGCTCGGTGATCTGGCGGCGAAGGGCGCGATCCCCTCTTGGGCGCTGACGTCTGTCGCGCTTCCGCGCTCGTGGCAGGTCGACACGCTCGTGGATCTGTATCGAGGGATGCACGCTCTGGCGAGGACGGTGCAGATGAGCATCGTCGGTGGCGACATGAGCTCGATCGACGGACCGGCGGTGCTGACCATCACGGTGGTGGGGCACACGGAATCGCGGCCCTTGGCCCGCAGCCAGGCGCAGCCTGGTTGGGCGGTCGCGGTCACGGGTCCGCTGGGCGCCGCCGCGGTGGCGCTTCGTGAGCAGCGCGCCCTCCGCCTTCAGCCTCTGCTTGCCGAAGGCCGGCGCCTGAACCACGCGGGACTCTGTTGTGGCGACATCTCGGACGGCCTGGTACGTGAGATGGAGAAGTTCGCGCAGTTCGCCGGGTGCGGATGCATCATCCGTGCCGCGGAGGTGCCCGTGGCTGAGGGCGCGACCTCCCTGGACGCGCTCACGAGCGGTGAGGAGGCCGAGCTTGTGTGCACTGGCCCCGAAGCCGTGATCAAGCAAGCGGGCATGCGAGCCATCGGCACGCTCACACGCGACCCCAAGGTTGCTGTGGTCGGCCCAGACGAGAAGCCGGTGCAGATGAGGCTCGTTGGCTACGACCATTTCGCGTGACACCTCGTCGCCCGCCCAGACCGAGGGTGCCGGCGAGGAGCTCGGCCGTCGCCTGCGCCGGGGCGATCTCGTTCTCCTGAAGGGTGAGCTCGGGGCGGGCAAGACGACATTCGTGCGTGGGATGGCGCGCGGTACCGGATCGGCGGCGCCTGTGGCGAGCCCGACCTTCCAGCTCGTCCGCATCTATCCGGGTCGCGTGCAGCTCGCCCATGTGGACCTGTATCGGCTGGAGAAGGACGACGAGGTTCGCGACGTGGGCTTAGACGAGCTCCTGGACGCGGGGGCGGTCGTGGTCGAGTGGGGCGAGCGGCTGACGGCAGCGGGCGGCGGCCTGATATCGATCGAGCACCTCGGCGGCGACCGCCGCCGGCTGACCGTCGAGCGAGACCTGCCTCGTTGATCCTTGCTATCGACACCTCGTCGGCGCGATCGGCGCTGGCGCTGATTGACGACGGCAATGTCGTTCACGAAGAGATCGACGAATCGGGACCGGCATTCGACCTGCCTTCGCGCTACCGGGAAATCGCCGGCGGGACGAGCATCTCTCGCGTTGCCGTGGCCGCCGGGCCCGGCTCGTTCACGGGACTGCGCGTGGGGGTGTCGTTCGGCCTTGGCCTGGCGATGGGGCTCAGGATTCCCATCGTCCCGCTGCCGACGCTGGGGATCCAGGCCGCGCGGACGGATGCGTCCGTTCTTGCCGTCGCCGAAGCCGGCCGCGGACGCGTCTATTACCAGTCAGCCGACGGCCGCACGGGCGTGGCTGAGCCTGGAGAGCTGCCTCGCGATTGGCCGGTCGTGGGATGGCTGCGGCCGAATACTCAGTCAGCGCTGGAAGGTGTCGGGCTGCGCATGGAGCCCGACGCAGAGCTGCGGACGTTCGGGGCGGCCGCGGGACGTTTGCTGGAATCGGCCGCGGAAGTGGCCTATGGTAGTGTCAAACTCGAGTACATGCAGTCCTTTTCCGCTCGCACTCCGTGATGGTCGCCTGATGGTCCAGATCCGGCAGCAGCTGGCGCTGGAGCTAATGCGCGAGCCCGACATCGCGACGGTGCAGGAGATCGAGCGCGATATCTTCGCCACACCCTGGCCGCGCAATGCGTACTACCGTGAGCTCGCGTCGCGTTCGAGCGCGCATTATGTGGTGCTGCGGCAGGAAGGCGTCGTGGAGCGGCCGCCGCGTCCGATGTCCGACCTCGACCCCACCATCGTCGGGTACGGCGGCATGTGGCGCATGTACGACGAGGCGCATGTGACGACCATCGGCGTCCGTCGCGACCTTCACCACCACGGTTACGGACGCATCATCTTCGCCGGCCTCATCCAGGCGGCTTACGACATGGGCGCGAAGTGGGTGACGCTGGAGGTCCGCACCTCCAACGAAAACGCGCTGCACATGTACGAGGCATTCAGCTTCAAGGTGATCGGCCGGCGCAAGGGTTACTACACCGACAACGGCGAGGACGCGATCGTGATGTGGTCGGATTCGATCCACTCGCCACGATTCCGGCGCGCATACGAGGCCAACCTGGAGCGCATAGAAGCCGACGTCAGGGGCCTTCGCCGCGACCTGCTGACCAAGGAAGACTCGTAGTAGAAGGGTTGGTCCTTGGAATCGAGACCAGCTGTGACGAGACGTCTGTCGCGCTGGTCGAAGGCGGTCGCCGCGTGCTGGCCAACGTCATCCACTCGCAGGTCGACCTGCACAAGGACTTCGGCGGCGTGGTCCCGGAGCTGGCGGCTCGCGACCACCTCGAGCGTCTGCCGCACCTGCTGGAGGTCGCCTTCGCGGAGGCGCACGCAAGCCCTGAGGACGTTGGCCTGATCGCGGTCACCCGCGGTCCCGGCCTCGCCGGCTGCCTGCTCGTCGGCGTCGGCGTAGCGGAGGGCCTGGGCGCGTCGTGGCAAAAACCGGTGACCGGCGTCAACCACCTCTGGGGCCACATCTACGCCGCGATGCTCACGCGTGCCGACCTCGAGCCGCCGCTGCTCGGCCTGGTGGTGAGCGGCGCGCATTCGGACCTCGTTCGCATGCCCGAGCACGGACGGTTCGAGGTCATCGGCCGCACCCGAGACGACGCGGCCGGCGAGGCCTTCGACAAGGCCGCGCGCATGCTCGGGCTTGGCTACCCTGGCGGCCCGGCGCTCGACCGCTTGGCGAGAACTGGCGATGCGCGACGGCAGCCGCTGCCGAAGCCGTCGCTGCCCGGCCTCGAGTACAGCTTCAGCGGGCTCAAGACCGCCCTCCTCTATCGCCTGCGCGACCTGGGCGACGCCGCGGGCCCGCAGGAAAAGGCGG
>VBGM01000006.1 GCA_005880855.1 Chloroflexota bacterium | reverse complement strand
GAACGGGATCACGGCCGAGGTCTTCGGTGACACCGCCTACTCGGCGGCGATGAACTTCACCGAGGCCAGGATCATGGTCCCGGACGCCGAGGTCGACCAGGCCAGGCAGCTCATCGAGGCCGCCGAGTCGAGCCAGGTTTAGCACCCGGTTCCCGGCGGTAGTACAATTAGCACTCGACCCCCCTGAGTGCTAAGCGCTCGGGCGCGGGGAGTGCCAGACAGATC
>VBGM01000005.1 GCA_005880855.1 Chloroflexota bacterium | reverse complement strand
GCCGGCGAGCCGCTTCTCCTCGGCATCGACTTCGGCAACCTGCGTGGTCAGGCCTTCGATCTCGGCGAGAGCTGTTCGCTTCCGCTCCAGGGCGATGCGGGCGAGGTCGTCGCGGCCGGCGCCGATTGCCCGCCGGGCCTGCTCGTCGAGCTGCGGAACGCGAGATGCCAGCTTCTTGGACTGGCGCTCGAGCTGCTGCTTCGACGTCGCCACCTCTACCAATCCCTGGCGGAGCTTGACCAGCAGGAGCTGCTGCTGGCCGTAGGCGTAGTCGAGGACCTGTCGAGGGTCCTCGGCGCGGTCCATCGCGCTCGACGCCTTGGTGGAAAAGATCAGCTTGAGCCGCGACCACAAGCCCATCAGGACTTACCTCCGTATGTCTTCGGCGCCGGTGCCCAACGCATGACGGCAGGCTAGGCTCGGCTTGGAGGCGTGTCGTCCGTAAGGCTACTGAAGTTTTAGTGACTTTCCGGCTTCGTGAGTTCCGCGCTTTTGGCGCCAAACGGGCGTCTGGAGGTACGGAATTTCGTGAGTTTGGCGTCAGACATTCGGAATACCGGCCCGCGAGCGGAGCCGGATCGAATGGCGCTTAAAAGGCGACCTGCCGCGGCCGGCTGGGCGCCGCTGCGGCGCCGATCGATTCCGCTATGAGCTGCAGCAGCTGACCAACGACGTGGTGAGCGCGGCGGTAGAGCACCGCGGTCGTCATCGCCATCGCGGTGCGTCCCCTGAAGGTCACCATCAATTCCGAGCTACTCGGATGAGCCACGAATCGCAGCTGGCCCGACAGCACGCAAGCGCTTTCGTCGCCGTCCCCGAGCAGCCAGACGGCGCAGAGCACCGCCCGCCTTGCGGTCAGCGGAAGCGCCAGCACGAGCCTCACGCCCTGGCCGAGGGCGGGCAAATCCTGCGCGTCGAGACGGAGCGGGTCGGTGCGGCGCTCGATGAGCCAGCGGCACACCTCGTCCAGGTTCGCCGACGCCGCGGTTTCCACGGAGATTCGAGCGTCTTTTGAAGCTGTAGCAACCTGCATAAGCCGGACTCTATGCGCGAGATCACCGGCCTGTTAGGTGCCGTTCACACGAAATCGCCACCGGATGTTCGGTTGGCGCTCACCGCCACCGCCACCGCCAGAAGAATGGGCGCAGCCAGATACCGCGCCCATTCGCTAAATTCCCTGGATCTAGCGTCCCATCGCCGGCGCCATCTGGGCGACCCGCTGCTCGGCTTTCTTGATGATCTTGAGCGACTGCTCGACGGTGGTCAAAGGGTGAATGGTGACGTCGACGATTCCGGAGAAGGGCAAGTCCGAAATGACATCGCTGAGCTCTTCCGCGGAGCCGACCTCGACGATGAAAGCGCCGGCTCGTTCGCCCGCGAAGGGAAAGGCCTGTTTGATGCGAGGCTCGCGCTTCTCGAGAACCAACTCGTAGGTCTGCCTGACGAGCTGGAGCGTGACCTGGGGCGGCATGATGGTGTTGCCTGCCTTGGTCAATACCAGGAACTGCATAGCAATGCCTCCTGTTCGATCGAGGGCCATCTCGACCCCTCGCGACCAGCTTACTGCGCCCACCTTTGGCTCTGCGTTTCCCCGTCCTACTATGTGCTGGTGGCCACCGCCCTGTCCCTGTCCCACCTCGGATCGCTCATGCGAGGCGTGCGCAGCGTGGACGAGGTGGGGGCTGACGAGCGGGCGGCTTCGCTCGCGAAGCGCTCGATCAAGAAGTCGTCGAAGCTCTGGGCGCTCGAGCTCGCCATCCGCTGCATGGACCTCACCACTCTCGAAGGCTCCGACACGCCAGGAAAGGTGGCGGCCCTGTGCGCCAAGGGCATCCGGCCCAAGCCGGGCGACGCGACCATCCCGTCGGTGGCAGCTATCTGCATCTACCCGGCGCGGGTCGCGGACGCCAAGTCCCACCTGCGCGGCAGCAAGGTGCGAGTGGCCTCGGTGGCCACCGCCTTCCCCTCCGGCCAGAGCTTCACCTCGGTCAAGATCTCCGAAACCAAAGAAGCGGTCGCCGCCGGCGCCGACGAGGTGGACATGGTGATCGACCGCGGCGCCTTCCTCTCCGGTGACCACGAGAAGGTCTATGACGAGATCGTCGCGATCAAGGAGGCATGCGGGGAGGCACACCTCAAGGTCATCCTCGAGACCGGCGAGCTCGGCACATACGACAACGTGCGGCGGGCGAGCATCCTCGCGATGGCAGCGGGCGCCGACTTCATCAAGACGTCGACCGGCAAGGTCCAACCCGCGGCGACCCTGCCCGTGAGCCTGGTGATGATGGAAGCGATCCGCGATTTCGTACGCGAGACGGGCAGACCGGTCGGGTTCAAGCCTGCCGGCGGTATTCGCACGTCCAAGCAGGCGATCGCGTACCTGGTCGTGCTGTACGAGACGCTCGGGGCTGACTGGATGACGCCGGAGCGGTTCCGGCTCGGCGCGTCGACGCTGCTCAACGACGTGCTCATGCAGATCGAGAAAGAGCGCACCGGCGTGTACCAGTCGGGCGACTACTTCACGATCGACTGAAGATGGCCCTGACCAAACGACAGTCGGAAGAGCTCGCGAAGCAGACCTTCGAGTACGCGCCCGCACCCGAGTCGACCGACTTCGTCAAGATCGAGCCGAGTTACAACCTCTTCATCGGCGGCAAGATGGTCGCCGCCCACAGCAAGAAGCATTTCCCCACGATCAACCCCGCCACCGAACAGAAGCTGTCCGAGGTGGTCGAGGCCGACGAGGTCGACGTCGATCGCGCGGTGAAGGCGGCGGACGAGGCCTTCGATTCGTGGTCCCGCATGGCGCCGTCGCGCCGCGCGCGCTACATCTTCCGAATCTCGCGGATCCTGCAAGAGCGGGCGCGGGAGCTCGCCGTGGTCGAGACGATGGACGGCGGCAAGCCGATCAAAGAATCGCGCGACGTCGACATCCCACTCGCCGCCGCGCACTTCTTCTACTACGCGGGATGGGCGGACAAGCTCGAGTGGGCTTTTCCCAACCGCAAGCCACGCCCGCTTGGCGTCGCCGGCCAGGTCATCCCATGGAACTTCCCGCTGCTCATGCTGGCCTGGAAGATCGCGCCGGCGCTCGCCGCGGGCAACACCGTGGTGCTGAAGCCCGCCGAGACCACCCCGCTATCGGCATTGCTGTTCGCCGACATCTGCATGCAGGCCGAGCTGCCGCCGGGCGTCGTCAACATCGTCACGGGCGGCGGCAAGACCGGCTCGCTGGTGGTGACGCACCCCGGGGTGAGGAAGGTCGCGTTCACCGGTTCGACCGAGGTGGGCAAGCTCATCCAGCGCTCGCTCGCCGGGACCGGCAAGCGGCTGACGCTCGAGCTGGGAGGCAAGGCGGCCAACATCGTTTTCGACGATGCGCCGCTGGATGCGGCCGTCGAGGGCATCGTCAACGGCATCTACTTCAACCAGGGCCATGTCTGCTGCGCCGGCAGCCGGCTGCTCGTGCAGGAGTCGATCGCGGAACCGCTGCTCGAGAAGCTGAAGCTGCGTCTGGGCACGCTGCGGCTCGGCGATCCGCTTGACAAGAACACAGACATCGGCGCCATCAACTCCAAGGCGCAGCTCGAGAAGATCGAGAGCCTGGTCGAGTCGGGCATCGAGGAGGGCGCCGAGATCTTCCAGCCCGAATGCAAGCTGCCCGAGCGGGGCTACTGGTTCCCGCCCACGCTGTTCACCAACGTGTCGCAGTCGTACCGCATCGCGCGCGAGGAGATCTTCGGCCCGGTGCTGTCGGTGCTCACGTTCCGCACGCCGGCAGAAGCGGTCGAGAAGGCGAACAACACCCCATACGGCCTGTCGGCCGGCGTCTGGACGGACAAAGGCTCCCGGATTCTCTGGATGGCCGAGCGCATGCGCGCCGGCGTCGTGTGGGCGAACACCTTCAACCGATTCGACCCCACCTCGCCCTTCGGCGGGTACAAGGAATCGGGCTTCGGACGCGAGGGGGGCCGGCACGGCCTTCTGCCTTATCTGGAGCTCGTGTGATGCCGACCGCCAAGAACGGAACCAATGGCCGCATCGACGTACGGAAGACCTACAAGCTGTTCATCGCGGGCGAGTTCGTGCGCTCGGAATCCGGAAGGGCCTACCGATTCGATGGCAACGTCAACGTCCCTCGCGGCTCGCGCAAGGACCTGCGCGACGCGGTACGCGCAGCCCGCGGAGCGGTGGCCGGATGGTCAGCGCGGACGGCGATGAACCGCGGCCAGATCCTGTACCGCGCTGCGGAGATGCTGGACGGTCGCCGGGCTCAGTTCGTCGAGCTGCTCGGTTCGGGGCGCGCCGCCCACAAGGAGGTCGACGAAGCGGTTGAGGCGCTGGTCTGGTACGCCGGCTGGACCGACAAGCTGGCGCAGGTCATCGGCGGCACGAACCCGGTGTCGGGTCCTTACTTCAACTTCACGATCCCCGAGCCGACTGGAGTGGTCGGGATCGTGGCTCCGGAGAAGCCCGCGCTCGTGGGACTTGTGCGGCGGGTGGCCCCGGCCCTGTGCGGCGGCAATGCGGTGGTCGTGCTCGCGCCGCAGGAAAACCCGCTGCCGGCTCTGACCCTGGCCGAGGTGCTGGCGACCAGCGACCTGCCGGCCGGAGTCGCCAACGTGCTTAGTGGGTTTCGGAAGGAACTGCTGCCCTGGCTCTCCGCCCATATGGATGTGAACGCGATCGACGTCGCGGGCTGCAGTCCAGACGAGGTGACCGAGATCGAGAAAGCCGCCGCGGACAACGTCAAGCGCGTGGTCAAGTACCCTGCCGACGAGCTGAGCCCCTACCTCATCACCGCCTTCATGGAGATGAAGACCGTTTGGCACCCGGTCGGGGTTTGATCCACGCCCCTCTCCCCAACCCTCTCCCCTCCGGGGAGAGGGAGATTCCACAGAAGGCCAAGCCGGCGCGGGCGATGATCAGCTCGCAGCGGATCGCACGGCGGGTGCGCGAGCTGGGCAGGCAGATCTCCGAGATGTATGCCGACATCGAGACGCCGCTGGTGATGATCGTGATCCTCAAAGGCGCGACGGTCTTCGCCGCCGACCTCCTCCGCAGCCTCACCATCCCCGCTGAGCTCGAGTTCGTGAGCGCGGCGAGCTACGGCTCGGGCACGTCGAGCACCGGACACGTGAAGCTCGCGCACATGGTCGAGGGCCCGCTCGTCGGCCGACATGTGTTGTTGGTCGAGGACATCATCGACTCAGGCCGCACCGTGGACGTGATCGCCAAGCGGCTGCGCCGCATGGGCCCGGCGTCACTGAGGCTCGCGGCTCTACTCGACCGCCCTGCGCGGCGGGAGGTCGAGGTGAAGATCGATTTCACCGGCTTCGTGATCCCGGACAAGTTCGTGATCGGCTACGGGCTCGACTACGCGGGGCTGTATCGCGAGTTGACCGGGATTTACTCCCTCTCCTAGGGCTATTTCAGGAGACGCCTGCGCAATCTCAGGGCCGCGATGGTGACGCCGGCGATCCCCATCAACAGCAGGTAGGCAACGTCGACGAGCTGTCCCGCGCCGACAGTGCCCGTCGTGAGGCCCCGGATGAGGTCGATGCCGCGGTACAGCGGGGTGAGCTCGACAACCACCTGGAGCGCCGGCGGATAAACCGTGATCGGAAAAAAGGTGGCCGAGAACAGGAACATTGGCTGCAGCCCGAGCTGCACTCCGTCGAAATCCTGCCAGCTGCGCATGAAAGTGGTGATTACGGCGCCCAGGGCCGCAAACGCGAAACCCACGAGAACCGCCGCTGGGATCGCGAGAATCGCCCACGGTGATGCCACGAGCCCGAGCGCGAGCATCAAGACGAGGAAGCCGA
>VBGM01000099.1 GCA_005880855.1 Chloroflexota bacterium | reverse complement strand
AATGCGCTCGAGCTCGACCATCCCGAGCTGCGCGCCGGCCTCGTGGCCAGCCAGCTCGTCGGCCTGGCGATGCTGCGTTACGTGGTCAAGGTCGAACCGCTGGCTTCAGCGAGCCGGGAGGACGTGGTCGTATGGCTCGGCCCCACGCTGCAGCACTATCTCACCGACCCGAACGTGACCAGGCGCAAAGCGTCAGGCTGAGCAGAGCACCGCGACGACGGTTCCAGTTCCATGGAACTGCGGATCTGGCGCGTAGCCCGCGTCGGTTTTCACGATCACGATCCGTGTGATGTTTCCGCTCTCGGCCGAGCTTGATTTGGTCACCGAGCTGGACACCACCACCGCCATGTAGCCCGGCAGCGGCGAGGGCGGTGGGCCCGATGAGTTGCCCGGGTCCGAGATCCACGTGCCGCCGCACACCGGAGGTGTGGAGGACGGAGTGTTGGCGAAACCCTTGAAGCTCGACGGTCCTTCACCCCCGCTGATCGTGTTTTGCGTCGACCACGTGTCGGCCCAGAAGGTGGACGAAGCTCCCACAGCAGCGACGCCGTCGCCGACAACGAACGTCCCGCCGGTCGCGTATGCGAACACGAGGGCGCTCATGCTGGTCGAAGCGGGCATGTAGAAGCCATCGCCGCCAAAGCTGGCCGAGGCCTGTCC
This sequence comes from Chloroflexota bacterium, assembly GCA_005880855.1. Taxonomy (GTDB): domain Bacteria; phylum Chloroflexota; class Dormibacteria; order Dormibacterales; family Dormibacteraceae; genus UBA10449. Next base: position 4,784 of record VBGM01000099.1, on the reverse strand, counting down.
GGGACCGAGGGCCTGGTTGACAGGATCGATCGAGCATCGCGCCGACCCGTCGGCCGCGGTCGACGCGCTGCACGTTTGCGCGGAGGCGCCCGACCCCAACGACAGCGCGACCATGCGTCCTGGTATCGGCTTCTTGCCGTCCTCCATCAGCGCGGCCGCAAGCGGGGCGGGAAGTCCATTGGCAAAGAGCCCGGACGAGGCAAACACCATCGCGCTCTCCTCAGGGTTGACCACGAATGAGATGGAGGCTGACGAGCCCGGCAATGCGCTGGTGCCGGCGAAGGTGGCGACGAGCGTATAGCTGCCGCTCTGCTCGCTCGGGGTGAGCGTGCACGACGCGAGACCCGCAACATCGGTCGCTCCGGTGCAGGTGTCGGTTGCGTTCAGCGCGAACGAGACGCTCTGGCCGGCGAGTGGAACGGCGGGCGTGACCGAGCTGTCGACCAGCGTCGCCGAAACAGTCACCTCGTCGTTGAAGTCAGCCGACGTCGGGCCGGTGTAGGTGAGCGTGGTCGACGCGGAGACCGTGGATAGCGCCACGCGCCCGATCTGGTCGGTCTGCCGCTCCGTGAACCACAAAGCCTGGTCCGGTCCGGCGGCGATCGCCCCCGGTCCGCTGAACGCTGTCGGGATCACGAACTCGTCCAGCATCGTGCCCGCCAGGCTCATGCGGCCGATCTTGTTCCCGTTCTCCTCGGTGAACCAGATATTTCCATCGGGCCCCGCCGCGAGGCTGCCCGGTGCGCTGTTGACAGTCGGGACCGTGAATTCCGACACGGTCCCGTCAGTCGTGATCCGACCGATCCGGTTGCCATCGAACTCGGTGAACCACACGTTTCCATCCGGCCCCACCGCGATGCCCGCCGGCGTGCTGTTCGCCGACAGGCCGCCAAACTCGGTTACCACACCCACGGTCGTGATCCGGCCGATCTTGCTGATGGATTGCTCGGTGAACCACAGGTTCCCGTCGGGCCCGCCGACGATAGCGGTCGGCCCAGCGCCTGCCGTAGGAAGGGTGGCGACGTCCATCACCACGCCCACGGGGGTGACCATGCCGATCCTGTTGCCTTTGAACTCGGTGATCCAGAGGTTGCCGTCGGACCCGGGGGCGATCTGATCCAGCCCACTGCCGTCGAGGGGCAGCGCGAACTCACCGACCAGCTTGCCCGCGGTCGTCATCTCGCCGACCGCATTGGTCATTTCGGTGAACCACAGGTTGCCGTTCGGGCCCGCCGTGATCCAGAACGGAGCTCCCCCCAAGCCCGAGAACTCGGTGATCGTTCCGCTCGGGGTGATACGACCAATCTTGCCGCCCTGAAACTCCGTAAACCACAGGTTGCCGTCAGGCCCCAGCGTGATTCCTTCCGGCACGCTGTTGGAGGTCGGCACCGCAACCTCGGTCAGGGTTGCAGCAGCCCTTGCGGGCGCGTGGTTGATGACCACCGCCGAGGCGGCCAGCGCCGCTGCCGCGAGGATGGCGATCCAGCGCGGAAAACGTCCGGCGACCGAGTTCGACATCACATGCCCCTCCAGGGAACAAGGCTGCGACCGGGTATTGATGGATGACGCGAAAATACCACCTGATCTTGCCCCTAGGGGTACGATTCAGCCGGGTTGGGATGAGCGACACCGCTCCCGCTGCGAGCGATTGCGTCGACTTCTTGAGCCTTCTGGAAGAGGGCAAGCGTCGCGAGGTGCTCGCCGGCTCGAGGCGGGTCACCTCTCCAGCAGGGAGCACTGCCTACCTGCCTGACGCTCCGGATTACGCGGCGATCATCAACAGCGGTCTCGTTCGCGTGTTCATTGGCGATGAAGGCGGCCGCCAGGCGACCGCGTTCTATCGTCACCGCGGCGAGCTGCTCACGGTCGGTCTCGTCAGACGGCCGGCCATCAATCTCTACGTCCAGGCCGTCACCGACGCCGACCTCACGACGCTCGACGTGGGCCTCCTGCGCATGATCGTCGCTCGCGACATCGAGGTCAGCCGCGCGCTGCTCATCAACTTCTCCACCCTGTTGGCCCACTCCACGCGGATCATCGCCGTGCGCTCGCTCGGCGACATCACCGTACGGTTGGCGTTCGATCTCCTTGATCGCGCGTGCTCCCACCAACTGGTGTCAGGGCGCCTGGTCGTGCGCGCCTCGCAGCAGCAGCTCGCCGATTCGATCGGTTCGGTGCGTGAGGTCGTGTCGCGGTCATTGGGAAAGCTGCGAGACGACAAGATCGTGGCGACGGCGCCCAACGTCGTTCGCGTCCTTGACGTCGAGAGGCTCGAAGAGATCGCGACGCAGTTTTCGGCTAACTAGGCAGGCGGCGGCAACGGCTTCTGTTTGAAGTCGAAGCAATCCGCCATACCGCCGTCAGCTGTTGTGCGTGCATTCAGTGATGGCAGTCCGAACGCGTTCTCACAGAACCTGACCAGGCTCACGTGCGAGTGCGTCGCGTGGGAGATGAAGCCGGCCTTGGCATACGGGCTCAACACCAGGCAGGGCACCCGGCCGCCATAGCGGAACTGCGTTCCGTCAGCCCACTTCTCCAGCAAGGGCGGATTGACATGGTCGTACCACCCGCCCCAGTCGTCCCACGTGACGAAGATCGCCACCTTGGGCCACAGCCCGCCTTTGACGACCGCGGCCACCTGCGCGACCGTCCACGCCATGCCCTTGGTCACGTTGCCATACCCCGCCTTGCGCTCGGCGGCCGTGTCGGCGGGATGCTCCGACAGCGCGTTGTCCGCGTAGACCCAGCACACGGACGGAAGCCTGCCCGCGACCGCGTCGACTGCGAAATCGGCCGGCTGCTTCTTGCTCTTGCCGTTCGTGTACTTCAGGTAGTCGAAGACGTAGCCCCCGTAATTGGTCCATGTCAAACGCGCCGCATCGAGCTGCGCCGGCAGCGTGGGTAGGTCGAACAATGGAGCCGGGTGCGGGTTCTCGATGATCGGCGAGGCCGCCGCGACGAGCATCAGATGATTCGGCGTCGACGGCCCGGCCACGTCGGTGAAGTAGGCGTCGCACAGCGTGAACGAGCGTGCCCACGCCCAGTACTTCGGGATGTCGGCCTCGAAGAACTGCACCCGCGGCGCCGTCTTCGCTCGCGTCAGCCATGCGGGGTGCCGGTGATTCGGGTCCTTCTTCGGTGGATTCGGGCTGTGCGGCATGGCCATCCCGTTGGCGCCGGGAAATTGCCCGAAGTAATTGTCGAGACCGTGATTTTCTTTCACGACGATGACGACGTGTTCGATCGGCGTGGTCGCAGGCATCAGATGCATCCCCGATTCCTGTTCGACCATTCGAGCTGCACCGTCCACGGGCCGGCCTTCTTGGACCGCCACGCGCAGATGTCGCCGATCTCGCCGTTGGAGTCGTCGTACCAACCGGTGCCCGGGACGGGATCGGTGATCGCCTCGCACAGCTCGTGTGAGCTGGTCGAGGTGAGCGCGTCGAGCACATGCAGCCCGCCCACACATCCGGAGCAGCCCGGATAGGGCATCACAGCGTAGAAGACCGTTCCGTCGATGGCGTCGTGATAGCCGCAGAAGTTGGAGCACGAAAGCTGGCCGCCAAGGTCGACATCGACGCCGGGCGGCAGGTAGATGAAATACAGGGAGCTGGGTGTCGTGGCGGGCAGCGCCCCGCCCGTGATCTGGGACCGGATGAGGACCTGGATCTCAGCATCGCTCACCGACGCGCCCGGCTTCTGGTCGGTGATCACTGCCGTCGCGGCCAGGGATCCGTGTCCGATGTCCACACCCGGTACCGAGTACTCGGACAGCTGATCGATGAGCTCGCTGTTCAGGATGTAATTGAAGAAATCGTTGATCCGCGCCACCAGCGGCGCTTCTCCGGCCAGCCAAGCGTCACCCCAGAACGCGGTGACGACGGCCACCGTGGGCAGAAGCGGACCTCCGCGATACGTCAATTGCGCCGCGGCGACTGGAGCGGCGGCGGCGGGGCCGGGGTGCAGCGGAACGATTCGGATCGGTGCAGCCATCCGTCCATCCTCCGCCGCCCGACGTGCATGCCGCAACCACACGACTTGCTCGTATACCGGCAAGCGCTTATGCTCGCGTGCGGCGGCTTCAGTCAGGCAAAGGGGGATCGATGAAGACCAGCTCGCGTTTTGCCATGCTGCCCGGCGCTCTCATCGCGATTTCTTTCGGTCTTGGAAATCCAGCCACAGGCGCCTCCGCATCACTCGATCCCGGCGTCGGCAACATCCCACAGGGCACCCAGACAGACGCCGCTTACGCATCGAGTTTCGCCGCCAACCGGGTCACAAATGCTTTCGTCACGACCCGGCAGGTCAGCTGCTACCGGCCGGAGGTTCCCCTCGCCGCGAACAACGGGCCGAACGACGGGTACACCGGCGAGTCGCCGTGTCCAGGCGCGACCACGGGAGAAGACACGGGCGCCTCCGGTCCCTATGCGACCCAGGTCGGCAGCCGGGCGCCATTCCCGGCATCGCGGTCGATGCTTGTCAAGGACCATTCGGAATCGGACATCCGGGTCGATCCCACCAACCCGAAGCACGTCATCGTTCCCGCGCCCGGGCATGACAGGCGGCGGTCGTAGAAGTCGATGCTGACGGTGCCGTCGGCCGCGACCGCAAGGTTTTACAGCGCGGCTCTGACGCCGATAGGGCACAACATCAAGATCACCGAGAACAACTGGGATCCGCAGCTCAACGCACCCGATCGCAAATGCTTCTGCGCGCCCACCGACACCTTCATCGGCGACTACTTCGGCAACGAGATCGCCGGCTCGACCGACTTCGCGACCTTT
>VBGM01000098.1:4943-17374 GCA_005880855.1 Chloroflexota bacterium | reverse complement strand
GCCACCTTCAACTGGAACACCTCAGGCAAGGCCGTGGGCACGTATCGCCTGTCGGCCTGGGCCCGCGACTCCGGCAGCACCGGGACCTCATGCAACAGCCTGGGTTGCAACGACTCTTACGTGCCTGGCTTTGTCTACACGCTGAGCAACACGCCATGCGCGTCGCCGACGGCGTCGCTGTCGCCGGTCTCCCCCCAGGTGTCGGGCACCACAGTCACGATCAGCGCCGGCGCCTCGTGCGGCGCGAACGCGCAGTACCAGTTCTGGATCCTTGCCCCTGGGTCGACTACATGGACCAAGGCCCAGGCCTACTCCACCAACGCCACTTTCAGCTGGAGAACTGTTGGTCTGCCCGCGGGCACGTATCGCTACTCGGTGTGGGTACGCAACGCAAGCAGCGGCGGGACGACGAGCACGAGCATCGGCAGCTTCGACGCTTTCGTGCCAGGGACGGCTTACGCGCTGACCTGAGTTCGCGCTCGACCCTGCTTAAATACCGCAGGTTGGACCTACACACTTACGAGATCCTCTACCGGAGCGAGGCCACGCATTGGTGGCTCGCGGCGCGACGCAACATCGTCCTCGACTCCATCCGGCAGCGGTACCCCGAGCAAGGCGACCTTCGCATGCTCGATGCGGGTTGCGGCACGGGCCTGATGCTCCAGGAGCTGCGGCCCATGGGCACGGTCGAGGGGGTCGACATCTCGGAGGAGGCGCTGCAGTTCTGTCGCAAGCGCGGACTGGAGAACGTCCGCAATGCCGACGTTCGTGCTCTCCCTTTCGACGACGGCCAGTTCGACTTCGTGACAGCGCTCGATGTGCTCGAACACCTCGATGACGATGCCGCTGCGCTGCGGGAATTTCGGCGCGTGCTGAAACCCGGCGGTCGGGTGTTCATCTTCGCGCCCGCGCACCGCTGGCTCTGGAGCCTGCAAGACGAGGTCTCTCATCACAAGCGGCGATACGTGGCGCGCACGCTCCGCGCGGCCGTGGTCAGCGCCGGCCTCGAGGTTGAACGGCAGACCTATGTGTCGACCTTTCTCTTACCGGTCATCTACATCGCCCGCCAGTGGCTGAAGGTGCGGCGTAAGTTCCGCGAATACGACACGGAGAACGACCTCCACCCCGCGTGGTCGAACGGAATCCTTCGCGCCATCTTTCAGTGGGAGATCCCGATCCTGCGCCGCACGAACATGCCCTTCGGGGCATCGCTGCTGTGCGTGGCCCGCAAGGTGTCATGAAGCCGCGGCTCGTCGAGCTGCTGGGGTGCCCGACGTGCGGCGGCGAGCTGCGCTTGCGCAACGCGGAAACCGACCCGGAGTGCGAGACCGAGATCGTCACCGGCGAGCTGGTGTGCGAGTCCTGCGCAGCGCTGTTTCCGGTTCGCGGCGGAATACCACGCCTGCTGCCACCGGGCCTCTCGCCGGTGGTCGAAAGGACGTCGGCCGCTTTCGGGTGGCAATGGCAGGAGTTCGTCGAGATGTACGACCAGTACGAGGCGCAGTTCCTCGACTGGATCGATCCCATCCAGCCCGATTTTTTTCGGGACAAGGTCGTCCTTGACGCGGGCTGTGGCAACGGCCGCCACGCCTTCTATGCCGCGAGGTATGGATCGAGGGAAATCGTCGGGATGGACCTCAGCGATGCGGTCGAGACCGCCTACGCAAACATGGGCAAGATGCCGAACGCACACGTGGTGCAGGGCGACATCTACCACCCGCCGTTTGCCAGGCGAGACGGTGCCGGCCCTTTCGATTTCATCTATTCGATCGGTGTCCTGCACCACCTGCCGGATCCCGAGGCCGGCTTCGAATCCCTGCTGCGGTTCCTGCGCCCGGGCGGCGCCATCTTTGCGTGGGTCTACGGATACGAGAACAACGGGGTCGTGCACGGCTTCATCAATCCGCTCCGCAAGGGCGTGACCACCCGCATGCGCCCGTCGGCGCTGCCGGTCATCGCCTGGCCGATGGCGGTGGCGCTGCAGGCGGTGGTCAAGGGCGTGTACCGGCCGCTCCACCGAACCCCTCTTTTCAAGGGGCTGCCGTCGCGCGAGTATCTGTACAGCCTTTCGTCCTTCAGCTTCCGGCGCAACTACAACATCGTGTTCGACCACCTGGTGGCGCCGGTGGCCTTCTACCTGCGGCGCGACGAGTTCGAGGGCTGGTTCCGGCGCCGCGGCCTGCGCGACGTGAGGATCAGCTGGCGGAATCAGAACTCATGGCGCGGTTTCGGACGCGTCGCCGAGGTCGCCCAGGCAGAGAGCTCTTGAGCCGATCGGCGCCATCCGCTCGAGAACCTCATAACGAGACCCATCGGTGGCCGAGCGTCCGCGCCATCGCCGCGTGCTGTGTGGCGGCGGCCATGGCGGTCGCCGCCGACGCTTACTTCAGCGCCCAGGAGGGTTATCTCTCCCGGCCGCCGGACTATGACGGGGTCAGCTACCTCGTCTATGCGCGGGCGCCGCTCCTCCTTCTTCACGGACATCACGTGAGGACGGCTGTTCACGACCTGCTCACCGGCATCTCGCCTCTGTGGGTCTCGACGCTGACGACCCAGCAGCTGATTCTCGGAGACGGGACCTGGCAGGCGTTTTCCGCGCGGTTCTGGGCGGCGGCCCTGCTTCTCACACTCGTGTACTGGATCGTGAGCAGGCGCTCAACGCGAGCGATGGCAATCGCCGCGGTGGCGGTCACCGCTCTGCTCCCGGTGGTCAGTGCGGGGGTGAGGTCGAGCTCGTGGGAGTTCTTCAGCGGGCAGGCGAACTACTACGAGCACTGGTGGCTGAATGACGTCCGCCCGGATTTCTTCACGTTCGCGCTTCTCTTGTGGTCGGTCGCCGCAATTGCCGAGCACATCCGTGCGCCGCGGCGGTCGGCCTATCTGGTCTCGGCAGTTTTCGCCGCGGCCGCCGTGCTGTCCAAGACGTCCACGACGCCCGTGGCGCTGGCCGTCTGGGCGACAGCGCTCGGCATCAACTGGCTGTGCAATCGGCGCACATCTGACGCCACCCGCATGACCTTGATCGCCGCGATCGTGGTCACGGTGCTGCTCATCCCATGGGCCGTCTTCGGGGGCGGGGTGCAGACGGTGGTGACGTACCTGAAGGCGATCATGGCCTACCAGAGCGACTATGCGTTGTCCGGCGGACCGCTTACAGGGGCCACCTACTTCCTGGTGCGAATACCGACGCAGCTGGGCCAGGTCGAGGCCTGGGGAGTAATCGCGGGAGTGCTGGTGTCCGCGATCGCATTGCTGCGCCGGCGTTTGGGGCCTTCCGAAATGACCTACGGGACGATCGCGGTCCTTCTCTATACCGTCTTCTCGCTGACCCCGAGCAAGAACCCCCTCGTCGGGGAATGGTTCTCATTTTCCGTCTGGATCTTCTTCCTGGCCGGCGCAACTCGTCTCGCAACCGCGCGGTGGCGCGAACCGATGCAACGAGCGGCGCCGGTAACGCTGGCGGCCGTGGCTGCGTACACCCTGGTCGTCTACGGCCTTGGAGCCCTCGCCATCGCCAACTGGCCGGCTGACGAGCGGAGCTCCAATGCGCAGCTTTCGGCAGTCACGACCGATGTTGCCCACGAGTTGAGTCGTCAGGTCTCGGCCGGCCAATGCTTCACATACGTGCCCGGTCCCGGTTGGCCGAATTCGCTCCTCTACCTGATGATGGACGCGAACGGGAACGTGCCCGGGACGACGGCGGCTGACGTCGACCCGACCAGGACGACTGTGGCCGATTACGTCGGTGCAGCAAGCAGGTGCGTGGCGATCATGGCGTACCGCGAGGACATCGGTGGCCACCTGGGTGCGAAGTCCCGGCACCGGATATGCGCTCGACCGATCGTGGCACTTCACCGATCTGGCGCCGAGCGGCCCACACCCGCTCGGCCACTACCAGGGCGTGTCGCTGACCGTCGATCTGTTCATCCGCAGCACAGGACCCTGAGCGGAGGTCTGCCCGTCAAGGACGCTTGCGCCACTGCACCATCGTGAAGCACGACGTCGACTTGCGCTGGACGCGCTCGAGGTTGCGCTCCAGCCACAGCAGCGGGCGCGTATACCCGGCCTTCCACGCCAACGGCACACGAAACACCATCGAGTTGAACACCAGCAGGTACGCGGGCCCTCCCGAATAGCGGGTGGTGACGAAGTCGAACCGGTCGGCGTTGCGGCGCACAAGGTCGTCAAAGTCCACGGCCGCCTCGTTCTCTTCGAAGAGATTGTCGTGGCGGTACCAGAACCGGCGCACCGCGTCCGCGAACGAACCCGTATGCGGTTCGTAGAAGCAGAGCCACCCGCCGGGCTTCAGGATGCGATGGATTTCCGCGACCGCCTCGGGCACCTTCGGGTGCACGTGATGCAGCCCGCCCGTTATGAAAACCGCGTCGAACGACTCGCTGTCGAAATCGGAGTTCAGAATGGAGCCCTGGACGCCGACGGCGGTCGGGAGCTTGGCGCGGAACTGCTCGATGACCTGCGGCGAGATGTCCAGCCCGTATGCGAGAGCGCCCTGTGACAGGAGATACTCGGCCGTCTGGCCGCTGCCGCACATGGCGTCCAGCACCTTGCGCCCGCGCAGGTCGATGCCGGCAACGAGGGGACCGTAAAGGAAACGACGGCGATAGAGGTTGCTCCATTCGTCCGAGTAGTGGGCCTCGTACGCCTCGCCTATCTGGTCGTAGTGCGCCTGCTGGCGCGCCTCGTAGTCTTTTGATTGCTTGTTCAAGTCTGCCATCGGTTGGTTTCAGGCCCGCAAGAAAGTAAGATTGGCCTCCTGGCCGTGGGACTGGATCTCCTCTGCCGCCAGCCGGAAACCCTTCGACTGCATGTACTCGACTATCACCGATTTGCCAGGAGCACCCTCGTACTGCCGATACGCCACAGTCGTCGCCTCGAGCTGAAGCTTGGCCACGTCGCCAAGCCGGTCCCCGGCGGATTTGACGACCTCGAGGTCGAGGCCCTGGGCATCCACCTTGAGGAAGTCGACGGATTCAATGGCGGCGCCATTCAAGAACGTGTCGAGCCGCATGGTCGGCACCGTAACCGAGCCTACGACCTTGAACTCCTGCTCGGTGACCCAGCGCTTAACGCCGGCCTCGTCAGCGGGCAGGAGCGAGCTCGACTGCTCATAGGCATTGAGCTGAAGCTCGGCGCTGCCGTCTTTTTCGGCAATGGCGATGGGCAGGACCACGTAGTTTCGCAGCCGCCCCATGATTCGACTCGCCGCATTGAGGTTGGGCTCGAATGCATAAACCAGTAGCGACGGATCCGCGGCCGCGTACGGGAACGTCGTCTCGCCTTCGTGCGCACCAACGTCGATCCAGATGCGCCGATACGAGCGCGATCTCGCCCACCTGCCGAACGTCTCGCGCAGCGCACGGCGGTGAACCTTGCGAACGAACGTAGAGGCATCGTCCCGTCGCGACGACGCGCCCATCGAATCGCCGCTGCTCACGATTTTCTCAGCGCCAAAGGCGTTCAAAGGTCATATCGGGGTCATCCAGGAGAATGCGATTCGGAGCTGGCTGCTCTTGAATCCCAAGCCGAAGATCATTCTATTCAGCAACGAAGCCGGCATCGCCGAAGCAGCCCGCCGCCTGGACGTGCAGGTCGAGACGACCGTCGAGACCAACTCTTACGGGACGCCCCTGGTCTCGAGCATGTTCAAAGAGGCTGACATCATGGCAGCCGGCGACGTGCTGGCGTTCATCAGTGCGGACATCATCCTCACCCAGAACACGATCGAGGCCGCGCGCATCGCGATGGAATGGTCGAAAAGCTTCCTGCTCGTCGCTCAGCGTCATGACGTCGACGTGCGGCGATTGCTGGAGTTCGACGAAGGCTGGGAGAAGAGCTGGGCGGCAGGCGCCGTGGCTCGGGGCACCCTGCACTCCCCCGGCGCGATCGACATGTTCATGTATCCGCGCAGGCAGTACGAGCACATGCCGCCGTTTGCGATCGGCAGGACCGCGTACGACAACTGGCTGTTGTGGAACACGGTGGCGTCGGGGATTCCGCTCATCGACGCGACCCGGTTCGTCACCCTGATCCATCAGAACCACGACTACGCGCACGCGCTCAAGGTCGACGTGTGGGACGGGGATGAGGCGCGCGAGAACCGCAAGTGGATCAAGCACTGGACGAACTACTACAGCATCGCCCACGCCACGTGGACGCTGGGGGCGGACGGGCGGATCGCGCCCGCGTCAGGCTGGAAGTACCGGATGGCCAAGCCCAGGCAGCTGATCAGCCACGCATTCCGCGCCAGCCGCCGGATCAGGACGCGCGTGCGCAGCTGGCGATTCGCCCGGCGCTACGGCGTTTGATCGCGTTCCTCAACACCGCGCGAGCCAGGCTCCTCTCAGGACGCCTGCTGGTGGGGCGCGCGGTCGCCCTCTCTTTCGGCCGCGGCGTCGCGTCGCTGCTGTCGGCCGCCTGGCTGATCCTGGTGGCGCGCCGGCTGCCGCTCGACCAGTTCGGGGACGTCAGCGTGGCTCTCGCGCTGGTCATCATCCTGACGGCGCTCAGCGACCTTGGACTGCAGACCATCCTCGCGAAGGACGTCGTCGAGACCGGCCGTGTCCGCCGCCAGGTGCTGGATGCGGTCATAACCCGGCGCTTGATGTGGGCGGTGGCCGCTGCTGCGCTGCTAGTCGTGCTCTACGTGATCGCGACGCGCGAGCGAAACCTCGCCACACCAGCCCTGTTCAGCCTGAGCATCGTCGGCGCCGGGCTGTACAACCCCGTGATCACTGCCTACCGGGCGACCGGCAACATCCGCCTGGAGGTGATCAGCGAGGTCACGTCGCGCGCGGTGGTGCTGGTAGGCGGAGGCCTGTGGGTGCTGTCGGGCGGCGGCGTGATCGCGGTGGCGGTGGCCTACTCCGCGGTTGGGATCGCCGTCGGCGTGATCGACTACCTGTTCGTGCGCAACAAATCCAGCGTCGGGCCCTCAGAAGATCCACTCCCCAGCTTCTCGCTCAGGGCCGCGGCGCCGTTCGCCCTGGCCAACACCATCGGCGCCGTGTACCAGCGCATCGACAACTACCTGGTCGCATTGCTGCGTGGCACTGCGGCGGCCGGGATCTATGGAGCCAGCTACAGGTTCCAGGACATGAACGTGATCCTGCCCGCGGCGCTGGGCCAGCTCGCCCTCTCTGAGGCTTCGGGACAGGATCCGCGCACGCGTCTGTCGATTGCCAAGCGAATCGCCGCGCAGAGCGCGCTCCTGGCGTTCGTGCCGGCCGTCATCATCTCGGTGTTCGCCCAACCCCTGCTGGTATTTCTATTTGGTGCACGATTTGCGATCGCCGCTCCCATCGTGATCGTGCTGATGGTGTCCACCCTACCCGGGGCGGCCGCGATGTCTCTTTCCTTGCTGGCAGCTGTCACCGACCCCAGACGATTCGCAATTGCCACCGGAACCTCACTTGCGTTGAACGTCGGCGCCAACCTAGCGCTCATCCCGCTATTCAGCGGCCTCGGGGCGGCTGTGGCCAACGTGCTCTCACAGACATACCTGGTCGGCGCGTTCTACTGGGTGTTGTGGCGTAGGACCGCGGAGCTGACTGCGGGCTCCGTTGCATCTGGTACTCAAAGTTGAGTCCTCGACCACCCGAGCTCAGCATCGTCGCGGCGTCTCGGAATGATGATCACGGCGGGAATCTCTTCGAGCGGATGCAGCTCTTCGTCGATGGCCTCGCGGACCAGTCGCGCCGTTTTGACATGCCGATCGAGCTGGTCCTCGTCGAGTGGAATCCGCCAGCCGATCGACCCTCGCTCGCCGAAGCCCTACGGTGGGAACAGGCCGATCAGCTCCAGCGGCGGGTCGTTACGGTCCCCCACGACGTCCATCGGACGTACCCGCATGCCGATGGCCTTCCGCTTTTCCAGATGATCGGCAAGAACGTCGGCATCCGGCGTTCGAAAGCGCCTTTCGTCCTCGCCACGAATATCGACATTCTGCTGACGGACGAGCTTTTCGACTTCCTACAGAAGGGCCTTAGGGCCAATGCGATGTATCGAGTCGATCGCCACGATGTGCTTGCCAGTTTCGACGGACCGCGCTTGCCGACGCCGGCCGAGTGCAGAGCTCTGCCGGTTTTGCGCGAGCACCGCCGCGATGGCTTGCGCTATCCACAGGGGGCTCCACCCGTCGCGCGACCCCGACCGGCGCCGGCGGCCCCCAACCACGAGCGCTTCGACATCCAGCGGACGATCAAAGAGCTCTCGCGTATGACGATGGCGGCATGGGACCGAGTGGTGCTGCCGAAGCTGCATACGAGCGGATGCGGCGATTTCACGCTCACGAGCCGCGATGCCTGGTTCGCGATGCACGGCTATCCGGAATGGGCCGCCTACTCGTGGCACATGGATGGCGTGGCACTTTTTCAGGCGTACGCCGGCGGGGTCGAGATGATCAACCTGCAGCCCCCGATGGCTGCCATTCACCTGGAGCACGGCGAGGGTTCCGGCTGGACTCCCGAATCTCGGCGGCTGTTCGACCGCCTCGACGCTGCAGGCGTCCCCTATCTCAGCACCGCGGAGTACCGGAAATTGGCGCGCAAGCTCGTACATGGACCGCGCGGATTTCATCCGATCAACGGCTCGGATTGGGGGCTCGCATCGATGGACCTTCCGGAGGAACATCCGAAACCCGCGCGCTAGGCAAACGCTTGACGAGGTCTGCTCGAGCCCAAAGCTTCACGCGCCGGGGTCCACATACAATGCGTCGATGCTCACGCGGATCAACGAAGCCATCTTCCGGCGCACACATCGGTTCTGGCCATTCCTCGAATCAAATGCACTGGCCATCAACCAGGCACGAATGAACCATCTCGCGAGCCTTCACCTTCCGATCGAGGGGCGCTCGGTGCTCGAGGTTGGAGCCGGCATCGGCCTGCTCACCGGATTCTTCCTGGAGCGGGGATGCAAGGTCCTCTCAACCGACGCGCGGCAGGACTTGCTGGATGAGATCACGAGGCGTTACCCGGAGCGAAAGGTGGCGCTGCTCGACCTCGAGCGACCAGACGATATCGGTGCTCTGGGCAAATTCGACTTCGTCTTTTGCTACGGGACCCTCTATCACCTCTCGAATCCCGAGCAAGCCCTGGCTGCGCTGAGCCAGGTGTCGGATTCGATCTTGTTGGAGACTTGCTTGAGCCCCGGCGAGGGCGAGGCCGCCCCCGTTGTCGAGGAGAGCGCCACGATGAACCAGGCCTACTCGCGCAGGGGCTCACGCCCGACGAGGGCGTGGGTGTTGAACAGGCTCGCCAAGTTCTGGGGCCACGGCTATATCTCGGTCACGCAGCCATCGCATCCAGACTTCCCGATGGACTGGTCCGTACCAGCCGCCAGATCTAACACTCGGGCTATCTTCGTCGGGTCGGGAAAGCCGCTAAGCAATCCGCTGCTGACGACACAAATCCCCACCCAACACCGAGCGGCGTAGCTAACTAGCCGGGGCGGACCTCGGGAGCGCGGTGATCAGAGTGTGCCAGCCGAGGTGCTGCTCGAGCCATCGGAACCAGGGCATCGGGAGCCACCGGAAATACCAGACCCACTTGTACTCGTACTTCACGTACTTATCGATCTGGTACGGAAAAATATGGTCTTTGCGGATGTCGACCAATTCGTAGTCGCGCATCAACCATCGCACCCCGCGGAATGAGTAGTAGTAAGTGACCGGGCTGCCGTCCTGTGCCTCCGAGTATTTGCGAACGAGCTCGTCCGAGCGCCAGAGCGCACCTCTTCCATACGCAAGGATGATCCACATGACCTTCCATGACCACTTGGAATAGAGCATCAGCCGAAGCTCGGTCTCGGGCTTGCAGTAGGCCTTGATCTGCTCGAGCACCCGCTCCGGATGCGGCGTGTGATGGATGACTCCGAACGAGTACACGAGGTCGTACTTCTCGACCGGCACGACCTCGTTCAGCTCTTCGGCGTCGCCGAGGCAGAAGTTCGCCTTGAGCCCGAAGACCTCGAAGCGCTTCTTGCACAGCTCGAGGCTCTCCTCGGAAAGGTCGACCACCGTGATGTCCGCGCCGGCCCGAGCGAAGTTGATGGAGTCGGTGCCGATGCCGCAACCGATCTCGAGCACCTTCTTGCCGCGCCAGAGGTCGAACTGGGCGAACTTCGGGATGTGGGGCTCGACGAAATACTTGCGAGCCTCGACCTCATCGAAATACTCGCGCGTGCCGACCGGGTTGGTCGAGTGGCGGATGTTGCAGGGCCGACGGTTCCAGTAGGCCCGGACCTGGTCGATGACCGTGATGTCGGCGGTCGCGGCCATTTTGGTCAGGCCCCGGCCCGCGCCGGGTCGGTCCACAGGCCGGCGAGCGCGCCGGCGAGGCGCTGGTTGTCGTCGCCGAGCCCGAGGCCAATGTAGTTCGGCGAGGTTCCCGCCGCGGCCTGCTTGCGGAGCAGCCGCCAAGCGTCGATGACTACGGTCGATTTCGGTCGGGGTTGGTGATGACGATCACGTCCGCCGCGGCCATGGCCTCATCCACGGTGGCCGCGTACTTGACTCGATCGCCGAGCACTCTGCGCACAGCGTCCATGGCCATCGGGTCGTGCACGGTGACGGTCGCGCCTGATTCGACCAGCTTCTTGGCAAGCAGGAAGCCGGGCGCCTCTTCGATAACGTTGCTGTCCGGCTTGTACGAAAGGCCGAGCACGGATACGGAGCCCCCCTTGGGAATCGCCTCCAGCACGCGGTCGGCCAGCTTCTGGTTGCTGGACGCGTTGTAGGCGTGCACCGCCTCGGCCAGCGCTCCGGTCTGGCCCAGCTGGCGCGCGAGATAGGCGAGGGCCTGGTTGTCGCGCGGGAAGCAGGGGCCGCCGAAGGCCACCGCCCCCTTCAAGTAGCGGCTGCCGATACGCGTGTCGAGGCCCAGCGCGCCCGTGACCGTGTCGACGTCGCCTCCGGGAAGTTGTTCGCTGAGCGAGGCGACCATGTTCGCGAAAGAGATCCTCATGGTCACGTAGGCGTTGACGGAGATCTTGGTGAGCTCGGAGTTGACGAGGTTCATGCGGGCGATCTTCGGTTGGTTGTCGCAGACCGCCAGGTAGATGCTCGCCAGCATCTCGCCCGCACGCTCGTCCTGCTCGCCGATGAGAAGGAACTCGGGGTTGAGGAAGTCCTTGATCACCTGGCCGAGCGCGATGAACTCTGGGCTGTAGCAGACGCCGAAGTCCTGGCCGCAGCGCTTGCCCGATTCGCGCTCGAGGACCGGGATCATGCCGTACTCGGTCGAGCCGGGGAGAACGGTGCTCGTCAGCACGACCAGGTGATACCCGTCTTTCGCTTTCAGGCCACGCCCTATGGACCGCGCGGCCTCGATCACGTAGTCGATCGAGAAGCCACCCTCCTCCGTGCTGGGGGTTGGGACGACGATCAACGTCGCGTCGGTATCGACGATCGCCTGAGCGACATCCTGCGTGGCGCGCAGCCGGTCGCCGGAGCCGGCCATCAGCTCACCCAGCTGCGGCTCGAACACCGGCGGCTGGTGCTGGTTGACCATGTCAACCGTCTTCGCCGACACGTCGGCGCCGACCACCGAGAAACCTTTGTGCGCGAAGCACGCGGCGATGCAGGCGCCGAGCTTGCCCAGGCCGATGACCGAAACCCGTGGTTTGTCCGCCATTAAAGGTGCCTTGGCGACTTGGCCTCGACGGGGGCTCGTGGCTCGGTCTTGGCTGCGTCAGGCTCGGCTTTCTTCTCGCCGCGCTCGGTGAGCATGCGCCCGAAGTAGGTACGCACCTTGTCGGGGTCCTTGGTGGAGAAGTACCAGTCGATGGTCTTGTGCAATCCGTCCATGAACTTCATCTTCGGGCTCCATCCGATGAGCTCCTTCGCGCGCTGGTTGCTCGCGACTCGGTTCAGCGGCCCGGTTGGCATGTGGGTCAAGAACTTGAGCTCAGCCTTCTTGCCGGTGTAACGCAGAACCTCGTGCACGGCATCGACGACGCGGGTCCGTTCCATGGTGCCCAGGTTGATCGGGGTGCCGTCGACGACGCCGCTCTCCGCCGCCGCCACCATGCCCTCGGCGATGTCGCCGACGTAGGTCCAGTTGCGGATCTGCGTCCCATCGCCCCAGACCTCGAATGGATCCTGGCCGATGAAGGCGCGAGCGATCATCGCGATCACCGCGTGGTTCTCGACTCCTCTCTCGCCGTACACGGTGAAGAGCCGGCACGACACCGATGGGAAACCGATCTGGCGGTGGAACGCCTGCAGCGACAGCTCGCCCATGAGCTTGGCCCAGCCATACATGTGGTCGGAGTCGTACGGCGGCCCGACCATCTCCTCGGTGAGGTAGAGCTCCTTGGAGATGTCCTGCTGGATGTAGTTGGGATACACGCAACCTGACGAGGCGAAGACGAACTTCTTGACGTCGGCATCGATCGCCGACTTGACCATCAGACCA
>VBGM01000098.1:4283-4832 GCA_005880855.1 Chloroflexota bacterium | reverse complement strand
ACGCCGCTGTCGATATGGCCGCGGATGTTGTCGAGCGTTCCGCTCGAGAGGTCGTCGATGACGCGGATCTTGCGGGCGCCCCGCTCGACCAGCTTGTCGATGACGTGCGAACCGATGAACGACGCTCCGCCGGTCACCAGGACGTGACGGTTCTGCCAGACTCGCATGCGATCGCTGTCGCGATTCTCGTGGGGCTGCAATGTTCAGGACTCTCCTAGTGGCGTGATTTCCGAGTTGATTCTTAACACAGCGAGCGCCAGGGCAGCCGCGGACGCGAGCTCGCCAACCCCGCCCTTCCACATCGTGTCGACGGCATCTTCGACCGGCATCAGCCGCACCGTGGTCGGGGCGAGGTCCACCTGGACCGGCTCGGCGACGCGCTTTGCACCACGGGCGAAGAACACATGCTCGGTGCCGCAGCCGCGGTTGCCGTCGACGACGTAACGGCCGAGGTCGATCCAGTCCGCGGCCTCGTAGCCGGCCTCTTCGAGAAGCTCGCGGCGGGCCGCGTCAGCGGGCGACTCGCCGTCGTCGATGAATCCGGACGGC
>VBGM01000098.1:2376-4257 GCA_005880855.1 Chloroflexota bacterium | reverse complement strand
TGGCTGACGGTGACGAGCCCGTCATCGTCGGTGAGGGCGGCGACCACGACGAAATCCCGGAGCCTGATGGTGTAGAAGTCGTCCACGCGGCGGCCGTCGGGGAGCTTGATGTGCTCCTCGAACACCTCGATCCACGGTTCGCGGCGTAGAAGGCTCTTGCTTGACTCCACTGTCCAATCGCCGCCGCTCACAAGTCGGCCCATGATACTTGGCCCGTACTTGGCGAGGCAAACCGGCCTCCCCCTGCGGCCGGTGGTGCGAAAAGAGGCAATCGAACGCCCTCCAATGCCGATTGCCTGCACGGTTGCTCTGGAGTCGAATGCCTAGAAGAGCGCGGGGCGCGGGCAGTAGTGTGTAGCGGGGCGGCTGTAGTGTGTATCATCGCGCTCATGGCAACGCACGTTAGAAAAAACATCACCCTTCCCCGCTCTCTCGATGAACGGCTTCGCAAGGCAGCCCGTAAGCGCGGCACTACTCAAAGTGGGCTCATCGTCCATCTCGTGGAGACGGGTTTGGCTGCGGAGGCCGGCCAGATCGACCGCCTGCGCAACTTCGTCGGTGTCATCCAGGGACCCTCCGACCTTTCTGAAACGATTGACGAGACGGTGTACGGCGACTGAGCTCTGTCGCCGACGCCGGGCTTTTGATTGCCGCCCTCAACCGCGGTGATCGACACCATCGCTGGGCGGTCGACGTCATCGAATCGCAGCGAAAGCTGCTGGCACGCATCGTGGTCCCAGAGGTCGTCGTGGGCGAGGCGTACACGAAGCTCCGATACGACCGCCGCGTCAGTGGCCGTCACGATGCCCGGCCTGCCTTGACAGTCTTCGGTCTGCTCGACGCGGACCCAGAACTCTTCGAGATACGAGGCATGCCCAGCGACTCGCACAGACGCTCCATAGAGCTGCTGGCCAGATACGTTGACCAGACTTTCTCATGGGTGGACGCGATCGTTCTGCTAAGCGCCGATGACGATCGCGAGGTGGAGCATCTCTGGACGGTGGATTCAACTCTTCGCGCCTACCGCTTCTCTCACCAGGTGGTGGTATCAAGTTCCGGCACCTAGAGTCCACACGCCTGCTGTCAGGCTTCGCCCAACTCTTCGCTTAAAAGCACCTCTGGGAATACGCATGCGAATGCGCCGAGAGTGTTTGAAAAAGAGGCAATCGATTGGGCACCAATGCCGATCCGCGGCACACTCGCTGACCGCTTATTGCGCGGACAGTGCCCGTCTCACAAGGGCCACGATCGAATCGGGAGCGGACAGCACATCCGCTGCGGTGAAGCGCAGAAGTCGGTACCCGGCATCGATCAGCCGGTTCTGGCGGCGGTTGTCTGCGGCGAGGCTCTCGCGATGCGTCGCGCCGTCGTACTCGATCGCGAGCCGAGCGTCGGGGTAGTAGAGGTCGGGGCGTGCCAGAAAGAGCCCGAAATCATCGCGAAGGGAAACCTGGCTCCTCGGATGCGGCAGTCCAGCCAGAACCAGGAGAAGTCGTAATCGCGTCTCCATGACACTCTCGGCGGCTGGATCGGCCAGGTCGAGGGCGCGCTTCAGGCGCCGTATCCCTCGGTAACCAGTGTGGGCGCTGGCCCAATCACGAAGCAGGCCGCTGTTGACAAGACGACCATGCAGCGCCGCATCCAACAACCCGACGGCGTCGGTCAAAGGAAGCCTGCACGCGAGGTCTGCAATGGTCCTAACGGCGGACGTGGCGGGAAGTCCACGCCGGACCGACATCTCGGCCGTGGGAATGCTGCAGCGGCGGACGACCACCCCAACGAGCCTCGAAATGTGGCTTGTACTGGGCACCACGGCCTCGATCGGGCTGCATGGTGCGATGTCGAGACCGTGAAGCCAGGCAGCAGTGGGTCCGGTGAAGA
>VBGM01000098.1:0-2336 GCA_005880855.1 Chloroflexota bacterium | reverse complement strand
CGCGATCTCATGCCAGGCGTAGATGCCACGACCGAGTCGGCGCCAGCTCGCACCGAGCACTTGCGCTCTAGACACGCCATGCCGGCGCGCCTCTTCGACAGTGAACGGACCTTTGATCAGTTCAGGCGGAATGCGCGGGTTCGGCGGCATGCCGAGAATGCTGGCCGGCGCGCGCCGCAGGAGCAACCCCGCGTGTTAACGCCGAGTGTGGACTGTGCGAGGTATCAGGGCGTATCGATTGCCAACGGAGCGCACAGTCGGCGATCCTGGCGTCGTTCGGGAGGCAACGGGGCTCGGGCTGATACCGTAATAAGGCTCAACTTGAACGCGATCTCAACCATCGGCGTGGTCGGCCTCGGCACAATCGGATCGCAGGAGCTTGCCCTCTGGCAGCGCTCCGGCCACCAGACGGTGGGTTATGACATCTCCGAGGATCAGGTCGAGGCCGCGCGCGACATCATCAAAGCGAATTCAGGGCCGGCGCCTCGCCTCACGACGCGGATCACGGACCTCAATGAGGCGGACGTCCTCATCCTCTGCCTTCCCAACCTGGCGCCGACCGGCGAGAACAGCATGGCTGCGTTCGACCACTTCTCAGGCGATGCGAGGGCCCTGGACGAGAAAGAGCGGTTGTGGATCCTCGCGAGCACGCTGCCGATCGGGTTCACGCGCGAGCTCGCCGCTCGCCTGGGCGATCAGGGCCGCCTGGTCGCGCACGCGCCCGAGCGATTCGATCCCGGCCGCGGCACCGAGCTCGGTGAGATCCCGCGGGTGGTCGGGGCGACGAGCGCGGAGGCGCTGAACATGACTGTTGAGCTCTACAAGCGGGCCGGCGTGACCACCCACCCGGTGGACCCGGTCGAGGTGGCCGAGGCGTCAAAGCTGCTCGAGAACTCCTTCCGGCTCGTGAACATCGCCTTCATCAACGAGTTTGCCGAGCTGTGCCGCCGCATCGGCATCACCGCGGCGGACGTGATCGACGCCGCCGCGACCAAGCCGTTCGCCTTCATGGCCCACCAGCCCGGCGTCGGCGCGGGCGGCACATGCATCCCGACGATGCCGCGCTACCTGCTCGACGCGGCCAAAGAGAGCGGCCTGAAGATGCCTATCCTCCAGGACGCCGTCACGGGCAACCAGCAGATCATCGAGCGCGTCGCCGAGCACCTTCGCGGCCTGCTGTCGGCGAGCGGGATCTCGCGAGGGCGGGTGCTGGTCGTCGGAGCCGCCTACAAACCGAACTACCCCGACGCGCGCGCCTCGGCCGCGCTCGCGTTCGCGCACGGACTCGCAGCGCATCACTCGGTGCTCGTCTACGACCCCATCGTCGACGCCGCTCGCTTTCCGAAGGACATCGAGCTCGTGCGCGCGATCCCGGACGAGCGCTTCGATGCCGTCGTCATCGCGCTCAAGCACCGCAACACCGACATCGCCGCCCTCCGCAAGCTCAGCCCCATCCTCATCGACCTCGTGCGCGGCGCCGTGGAAGTGAGCGAGTCGATCTCGACGCACAAGTAATCCGCATATGCGGATCTGGATCGTCAACCACTACGCGGACCCACCCGACGGCCTCGCCACCCGGAGCTTCGACATCGGGCGCCGGTTGGTCGAGAAGGGCCACCCGACGACGATCTTCGTCTGCAGCTTCAGCCACTACCACCTGCGACCGGCCCGCAACCTGGGGTGGCGGCCGTGGCGGGACGAGGACATCGAGGGCGTTCGTTATGTCTGGATTGCCGCCCCGTCTTACAAAGGCAACGACTGGCGCCGGGTGCTCAACATGCTGGTGTTCAGCATCCTTGCCTTCGTCGCCGGCGCGATCCGGCCCGAGCGTCCGCAGGTTGTGGTCGGAGTGTCTGTGCATCCGCTCGCGGCGCTGAGCGGCTATTTCCTCGCGCGCATCAAGGGTGCGCGCTTCTTCTTCGAGGTCACGGACCTCTGGCCCGAGACCCTGATCGATTTCGGGCGCCTGAGCCCGGACGGTCGTGTCGCGCGCTGGATGCGCGCGCTCGAGCGGTTCCTGTTCCGCCGTGCCGAGCGCATCGTGATGCTCTGGCGCCACACAGATGCTTACGTCGAGTCGCAGGGGGTCGCGCCCTCGAAAATCCTGTGGGTGCCGCACGGGGTCGAGCTCGCGCGATACGAAGAGCTCGAGCCATACGAGGGCGCGCCGACCCGCCCGTTTCGGGTGATGTTCCTCGGCGGCTTCGTCGCGTCCAACTCGCTCGACAGCATCCTGGACGCCGCGGAGGTCCTCGAGAAGCGCGGACGCGACGACATCCAGTTCCTGCTCATCGGCTCGGGCCAGGAGCGCGAGGGATTGATCAAGCGCGCGAAGA
>VBGM01000097.1 GCA_005880855.1 Chloroflexota bacterium | reverse complement strand
TCGCCGCGGGAGCGGCGCCGAAGAGCTAGGCGGTCTTCGGCCGCGCGAAGTTCGCGGCGACAAAGCTGGCCACGGCCAGCACCCCGAAGAGGATCGCGTGCTTGAAATGCGGGCCCGAGGTCGTGGATGCGAAGAGTTGCAGCACGCCTATCGCGTAGAGAGCGGCGACGATCAGAAAAACAATCCCCAGAACCGCCAGACCGATCGCGAGCGAGCTCGATTTCATCACAGGCTGAAATGTAACAAAGCCAGGCTGGCGAGCCCGGCGCCGACGCAGTACCAGCCGTACGGATCGAGACGGCCGGAGCGGAAGTACCTGAGAAGAAATCGCGCGCTTGCATACGCCGCGAGACCCGACAGCACCGCGGCCGCAAGGTACTCACCGAGCGGGACGCCGGTCGAGAAGAGCTGGGGGACCTCGACGATGCCGGCGCCGAGGATCGTCGGCGTCGCGAGCAGGAACGAGAATCGCGCAGCCTCCTGGTGCCGGAGCCCGGCCAGCAGGCCGCCGCCTATGGTGACTCCCGAGCGCGAGATTCCAGGCAGAAACGCGAGCGCCTGGCAGGCCCCGATCACGGCCGCGGCGAAGAAGCTGATCCGCTCGGCCTGCGCGAAGGTCTGCTCCTGTTCCTCGCGAGTCTTGGTGTCGAGGGCCGCGCGACGCTCGGCGCGCCGCCGGAGCTGCTCGAACGCGAAGAGAAGCACGCCGTTGACGACGAGGAATCCCGCTGCGACGTACGCGCTCGCGAAGAGCGACTTGATGCGGGTTTCGAAAAAGACACCGAGGATCGCGGCGGGAATCGTCCCGGTCAGCAGCAACATTGCAAGCCGCTCAGCCGGCGTCGTGATGCTTCCACGCAGCGCCGCCGCGAAGAAGCCACGGATTATCTCGACCCACTCCGAGCGGTAGAGCACGAGCAACGCGCCGGCCGTGCCCAGGTGGAGCAGGACGAGAAAGGGCACGAAGGTGGGGTCCGATTGCTTGAAGCGCCAGTGCAGCAGGCTCGGGATGATCACCGAATGTCCGAGTGACGAAACCGGGAAAAGCTCGGTCGCGCCCTGCAGCAGGCCCATGAACAGCGCCTGCGCCAGGTTCACTTAGATGAGAGCTTTTCTATGGCCTGAGTAAGCAGCTGCCGGGAATCCTCGAACTCTCGATGGACGGCCTGGTCTTCCGCACGTTCCAGAATCGAGACGACCTCAGCCCAGCGATCAGCATCACGTTCCTGCAGGGCAGCCCGCACCTGGCCAATCGTTTGCGTCGCGAACAGAAGGCCGCCGCCCGGGTTGTCAAGGATCTCGTGGGCCAGTTCGAGCTGGCGCCGCGCCCACGGGATCACCTGGTCTCCGGAATGCGTCTCCAGCTTCTTCGGGCGCAAGACTTCCATGGCTGAACTATTGTCGGGCAAGACCCGAGAGCGCCTCACCGGTCAGGCGGTAGATCGTCCAGTCGGAATTCGGCCGTGCCCCGAGTCGCTCGTAGAAGCGGATCGCCTCTCGATTCCAGTCGAGCACCGCCCACTCGAGGCGTCCGCAGCCGCGCTCGACGGCGAGGCGGGCGAGACTCGCCAGGAGCAACCGCCCGATGCCCTTGCCGCGGTGCTCCGGCATCACGAACAGGTCCTCGAGGTAGATGCCGGGACGTCCGAGGAAGGTCGAGAAGTTGTGGAAGAACAGCGCAAAGCCAACGGCCTGGCCCTCGTCCTCGGCCAGCAGAACCTCTGCGTACTGCCGCTCACCAAACAGCGCGGTGGCGAGCAGGTCCTCGGTCATCACCACCTCGTGCTCCAGCTTCTCGAAACGGGCGAGCCCGCGAATCAGCTCGGCGATGACCGGCACGTCGGTACGCGTCGCGGGTCGGATGCTGACGGTCATGAGGGGCCCCCGCAAAATCGAAGATTTTGTGGGGTTTTCATTTGGGTCGGTCGCGAAGGCGGTAGACAAACCGCATGGCGCCATGGGTGTCCGAGAAGCTCGCGATCTTGTTGTCGACCAGCCCCGCGGCCAGCCCGGCGTCGATGAGGTCGGTATCGCGAAGAGCGCCGCGTCCACCTTTGAGGCGTACCACCCAGACCGCGCCGTTGGGCTCTATCCACTCCTTGACCTCGCGAAGGCGTTCCAGGTCGGCGGCGTCATCGGCACCCATGAAGACAAGATCGACCTTCGAGCGCGGCTTGCGGGTGACGACGTCAGCGGTCCGCTCCTTGATCTGCCTTTTGAAGGCAGGGTCGTCGAGGTTGACGATCGCGACCTTCGACCCCGGCTTGACGCCCAACTTGTCGAGCAACGGCCGTGTCGAGACCTCGTCAGGGCTCGCGCGCTTGGCTGCCATTGCCCCCTCGAATCGCGCCGAAAACGATGACGCCGACCAGCCATGCCGCATACGCGCCCGCCAGCGTCAGCACCACGACCGGAACTTCACTGGCGACCCGGCTGTCCAGCAGGAGGCCGAGACCGATGAAGCCTGCCAGCACCACGGCGCCGGCAAGGATCCCGATCACGGCGCCCGCTACGTTCGCTGCGTTCAGACCTCGATCACCTGCAGGTCGCTCGCGGCGTCCTCGAGCGTGCCGGAGTAGAGGTGGTTGAACATGAAGCGGGTCTTCGGATGGCGGCGCTTCAGGTCGGCGGCATTCTCCCAGCTCATGTGGCTGAAGATGTCGCCCGGGCCGGTGGCCTCGACGATGGCGACGTCGGCGCCCTCGACCAGCGCGTCGAGCGGTGCGGTCGCCTCGGTATCGCCGGAGTAGGCGAGGACGCGGCCGTTGACCTGGATGCGGTAGCCGTTGCTGCCGCTGCTGCCGTGGTCCAGCCTGATGGTTTCGTACTCGAAGCCAGCCGCGGTGCCCGCCGGCGTGGCGGTCTGGTAGGTGACCTTGAACTTGGGTCGCATGACCCTTTTCCAGTCGGGTCCCCAGCTCACGTCCCAGAGCGCCTCGAGCCTTTCCTCGACGCCCTCTGGCCCGACGAAAGTGAGCGGCCGGTCATCGACGAAGACTCGGTGCAGCACGAACGTCGGCAGGCCCAAGGTGTGGTCACCGTGAAAATGCGTGAGGAATACCACGTCGATAGCGCCCGGGTCGACGCCCACCCGCTTCATGTGAGGAAGCAGGGGCGCGCCGCCGTCGAGGAGGAGGCGGCCGTTCACCACGACCGCTCCGTTGTAGCGGTCGGTGGAAAAAGCCGCTCCCGTACCCAGGAAGGCGAGCTTTAGGCGATGGTTACCGTCTTGTCCAGGTACACGTCCTGGATTGCGTGCAGTAACTCGACTCCCTCCTTCATTGGGCGCTGGAACGACTTCCGGCCGGAGATCAACCCCATGCCCCCCGCTCGCTTGTTGATCACAGCGGTGCGAACCGCGTCCTTGAGGTCGCTCGCGCCGCGAGATTCACCGCCGGAGTTGATGAGGCCAGAGCGGCCCATATAGCAGTTGACCACCTGGTAACGACACAGGTCGATGGGATGGTCGGTGGCGAGCTTGTCATACAGACCGGGCGCGGTCTTACCGAATCCGATCACCTCGAAACCGCGGTTGGTGTCGGCAAGCTTCTGCTTGATGATGTCGGCCTCGATCGTCACCCCGAGGTGGTTGGCCTGGCCGGTGAGGTCCGCGGCCGTCTCGTAGTTGACACCATCCTTCTTGAAAGCCGAGTTGCGCAGGTAACACCACAGCACCGTCGCCATGCCCATCTCGTGGGCGGCGTGGAAGGCGACCGCGATCTCCTGCAGCTGCCGGTTCGACTCCGGGGAGCCGAAATAGACGGTCGCTCCGAGCGCGACGGCGCCGAGCTCCCAGGCTTCCTTGACGGTGCCGAACAAGATTTGGTCGTACTTGGTCGGGTAGGTCAGTAGCTCGTTGTGGTTGATCTTGCAGATGAACGGAATTCGATGCGCGTAGCGCCGGGCCACCGATCCGAGCACCCCGAAGGTCGACGCGACCGCGTTGCAGTCGCCTTCGATGGCCAGCTCGACGATCTTCTCGCCGTCGAAGTAGATCGGGTTGGCGGCAAAGGAGGCACCCGCCGTGTGCTCGATGCCCTGGTCGACCGGCAGGATCGACAGGTACCCGGTACGGGCCAGCCGGCCGTGCCCGAACAACGACTGCAAGCTGCGCAGCACCCGCGTCGGGCGGTCGCTGTCCTTCCAGACCCTGTCGACGAAATCGGGCCCGGGAAGGTGCAGCTGCGAAGCCGGCACCGTCTCACACTTGTGGCCAAGGAGGTCGGACGCCTCAGCGCCCAGGATCTCCTCCAGCTTCAACGCGCCCTTGGTGACAGTAGCCATCAGCTCCTCTTACACATTTGGTTAGTGCGGATATATCGTGCCGCAGGTACTCCGGTTTACTGCCGTCACTCTATAGTGCACCGACATGACCGAGCGAGCTAGCGACCTTCTCGGCGAGCTCGCGGACCGGCTCTCCGCCGACTCCCGCGACAGCGGCCAGGTGGTGGCGGAATCGGTCAGGACGCTCGAGCCGGAGCTGCTCCGGATGCAGAAGGAAGGCGGGTCGATCGACGACCTGGTGCGCACCTCGGTCGGCTTCCTGGAGATCCTGTTCCGCTCCCTCCGCGCCGACGCGCGCGTGCCCTGGCAGCACTACTACAACCTGGCCCGGGTGGCGTCCCGCCGGTACGCCGAGAGGGGCATCCCGCTCGATTCGGTCCTGGAAGGCCTGGCCGTGTTCCGCCGCTCGGTGATGGCAAGGGTCACGGAGGAGGTCGCGGGCCGCGACTACGCCGACGAGGTGCTTCTCCTGGCCCAGAGCCGGCTCGGGGAGGTCGTCGAGCACCTGAGCTCGAGCTTCATGCGCGGCTACCTCGACTCCACGGAACAGCGGTTCAGCGCCCGGCAAAGCGAGCTCAATGGGCTGTATCAGATCGCGAGTGCCCTCGGTCGGTCCCTCGACGTGGTCGAAATCGCTGAAGTCGGTCTTCGGGAGACATTGACGGTCCTGCGCCTACAGGCAGGCGCCGTCTGGACCCGGGAAGGCGCGCGGCTGACGCTGGCAAAAACGGTGGGCCTGCAGCCCGGCGAGGAGGAGGAGTTCGAGTCCGGACGCGCGGGAGGGCGGGTGCGCGTCGTGGAGATCGCGTCCGGGCCGGCCGAGTCGCGCGTCGACCGGATCGCCGGCGAATGGAGCGCGATCCGCGCGGAGCTGAGGACCAAAGGCGTCCTTCTCGGCGCCATGACGGTGGCGACCCGGCTGCCGAGGACCTTCGAGCCGAGCGACCTGGCGTTCGTCGCCGCGGTCGCCGACCAGATCGCGGTCGCCCTCGACCGCGCGCGCCAGCACACCAGGGAGGCGCGAACCGATTACCTCACCGGGCTTGCCAACCGGCCCGAGTTCGAGCGGGCGATCGATCGCGCGGTCGCCGCCTCCGAGCGACACAAACGCCGCCTGGTGCTGATGATGATCGACCTCGACAACCTGAAGGAGATCAACGACCACCACGGCCATCACATCGGCGACGAAGCCATCCGCGTGCTGGCCCATGAGCTGCAGCGCGCCGTGCGCGCGACCGACACCTGCGGCCGCCTGGGCGGCGACGAGTTCGGGGTGGCGATGCCCGACGCGGACGAGCGCCATGCCAACGAAGTGGGCGGCCGTGTACGCGCGGCGCTCGAGGAGCTCAACCGGCAAGGCAATGCGCCGGTGCCGGTGGAGTTCAGCATCGGCGTGGTCGCGTGGCGGCCGGGGATGGACTGGCAGGCGATGTACCAGCTGGCCGACAAGGCCCTCTATGTCGACAAGCGGCGCCGTCATGCGCATCGCAAGAAAGTCGGCGCCGGCCGGGCGCAGGGCGCCTCTGGCTGAGCGCGTCGCCGCCGGCAATGTGCTGGGCCCCGAATTCTTCGACCGCGACACCGTCACCGTCGCGCGCGACCTCCTCGGCAAGCTGCTCGTGCGCGAGATCAACGGTGTGCTGTTGTGGGGGCGGCTCATCGAGGTCGAGGCCTACCTCGGACCGGACGACCTGGCCGCGCATTCACGCGGCGGGCGGCGAACGCCGCGCACCGAGGTCATGTTCGGCGCTGCGGGGAATGCCTATGTCTACTTCACCTATGGCATGCACTGGTGCCTGAACTTCGTCACGCGAGAGGAAGGCGTTCCGCAGGCCGTTCTGGTCCGAGCGCTGGAGCCAGGCCCTGGCGTCGGGCGGTGCGCCGGTCCCGGGTTGGTGACGCGCGCATTGAGCATCGACCGCGCCCTGAACGGTGTCGCTCTGCAGCCGCCTGAGCTCTACGTCGTCGATGACGCTGAACCCAGGCGACGGATCTTTGTCACGCCGAGGATCGGCGTCCAGGGGACCGGACGCTGGGAGAAGCGGCTCTTACGTTTCTGTTACGACTCGCCGCACCTCTCGCGAAAGCTAACCAAGGCAGCGCGTGGCGGCTAGGCCGCGGCCGATCCCTAAAGCTCTAAGGCCAGCGCCCGGGCGCCGGGTCTAGCCGGGCCAGCTTTTCCCAGTCCTCGCGGACGGGTGCGAAGACGTCGACCGCGGTACACCCTTCGGGACCGGCTTCCGCGTCGTGCGGCACGTTGCTGGGAATCGCATAGGTGTCGCCGGCGCGGAGCACTCGCTTCTCGGATCCGATTCGCATCGTCAGCGAGCCGGTGATGACGAACCCGAGCTGCTCGTTCTCGTGATGGTGCTCGGGCGAGACGGCGCCCGGCTCGAGGTCGACGACTGCCATCGTGATCCGCTCTCCGTTGACCGCTCGCGCGGTGATGCCGTCGCGGAGCTGATACGGCCGGAGGGCGCTCACGGGCTCGAACGTCTTCATTCGACGACGCGATCGATGATCGTCGCGGTCCCGAGCCCGCCGCCGCAGCACATGGTCTCGAGCCCGTAACGGAGGTCGCGGCGCTCGAGCTCGTACAGGAGGCGGTTCATGAGGATGGCGCCTGACGCTCCGAGCGGATGCCCGACCGCGATCGCGCCCCCGTTGACGTTGGTCTTCTCGAGGTCGGCGCCGGTCTCCTTCTGCCACGCGAGCACGACCGAAGCGAAGGCCTCGTTGACCTCGAAAAGGTCGATGCTCTTCAGGTCCAGGCCGGCGCGCTTCAAGACCGCGGCCGTGCCGGGGATCGGTCCCTCGAGCATTAGCACGGGGTCGGTGCCGACGACGGCCTGGGCGCGGATGCGTGCGCGTGGCCGCAGCCCGAGCTGCTTCGCCTTCTCGAGCGACATCAGCAGGACGGCGGCGGCGCCGTCCGAGATCTGGCTCGAGTTACCGGCAGTGATGGAATGCTCCGGGTTGAAAGCCGGCTGCAGGGCGGCGGTCGCGTCGTAGCTGGCGTTGGCACGGATGCCCTCGTCCTTCGAGAAGATCTGGGTGTGGCCGTTGCCCTCCATGGGAACGTCCACGGGCATGATCTGCGAGGTGAAGTAGCCCCTTTCGGTCGCCTCATGCGCGCGCTTGTGGCTTTCGACACCGAACTCGTCCATCGCGCGGCGCGAGATCCCGTACTTGCGCGCCATCAGCTCGGCCGAGATTCCTTGCGGGACGAGGTCGTACAGCTCCATCAGCTCTGGCGGGAATGGCGTGCCGGGTGACACGGCGCTGGATCCCATCGGCACCCTGCTCATCGATTCGACGCCGCCCGCGATGGTGATGTCGCAGACGCCGGACTGGATCAGGTTCGCCGCGAAATGCAAAGCCTGCT
>VBGM01000253.1 GCA_005880855.1 Chloroflexota bacterium | reverse complement strand
CGTCGAGAAGGCTGACGTCATTTTTTCCGGCTACCACCTCGCCTCGGGGCCCGAGTTCGACATCGTCGCCAACGCCGGCGCTCTGTACTACAACGTCAACACCCAGATCGCCTGGGTGCAGCGCTACAAAGGAAACCCGGGCAAGTACTGGGGCATCTTCCAGTGCGACCCGACCGAGTCCTGGTACGGCCAGGGCTTCGCCTACTGGGTGGACGGCGCCCTCAACGCGGGCCTGCTCAACTCCAAGGTCAAGACTTGCTCGATCATCAGCGGCAAGAGCGCGTATGGCACGGTCATCGCCACCGGATTCGAAACCCAGATCAAGCAGCTCGGCTGGACTGTCTTGACGAATGACGGCGTCAGCGAGGGAGCCGTGCCTGACTGGGGCCCGGTGCTCTCCAAGGTCAAGCAGGCCAAGCCGACGGTGCTGTTCACCAGCGACTTCTCGCCCGCCGACGACGCCGCGATGGCCAAGGCCTGGGCGGCGAGCCCGACCAAGACC
Organism: Chloroflexota bacterium; assembly: GCA_005880855.1. Lineage (GTDB taxonomy): Bacteria > Chloroflexota > Dormibacteria > Dormibacterales > Dormibacteraceae > UBA10449. The sequence continues at coordinate 2,868 of VBGM01000253.1, read as the reverse complement.
CTCGTCTATCAGCAGTACGGCCCGTCCGTCTTTGAGTACCTGAACCTCGCGGGAGCCGCATCAAACGGGATCGTTTGGGCAATCGTGCTCGGGCTGCTGCCTGATAAGATCGGTAATGACTTCCGTTCGCGCTACGCGGCGAAATTCGGCGCGCAGCCCGGATGGGCCAACGCGGGTGGCTGCTACGACGAGGTCAACGTCTGGGCGGAGGCGGTCGCCATCGCGGGCGACCCAAAGAACTACAAGGCGGTCGCGAAGGCCACCGAGTCGGTCATCTGGCGAGGCACGACAGGCTCGATCTCATTCGTGGACCACACCGGCGTTCAGTTCCCGGCGCAAACAGCGGATGCATCCGTCGGGCAGCCGCACATCATCGTGCAGATCCAGGACGGGCAGCAGAAGGTCGTCTCCCCGACACCCTTCACGAGCGGCACATTTGTGCTGCCCAGCTGGATGAGGTAAACCCCCAGAAACCGCCAGACTGAATCCAGGAATGCCGATCCTCGAGTGCCAGAAGGTCAGCAAGGCCTATGGAGGACTGCTCGCGGTAAGCGACCTGAGCTTTGCCGTCGAGCCCGGCGAGGTGTATGCCATCGTCGGGCCCAACGGCGCCGGCAAGACGTCCCTTTTCGACTGCATCTCGGGCGTCAATCCAGCCACCAGCGGCGTCATCAAGTTCAAAGACCGCGAGATCCAAGGGCTGCGCGCCCACCAGATCAGCAGGCTCGGTCTCGCTCGCACCTTTCAGACCACCGTCGCGTTCGACAGTCAGACCGTGCTCACCAACGTGCTGGTTGGCAGCACGTTCGGGCGCGACGGAGAGAATGCGACGCTCTCCTTCAAGAATCAGGCGCAGGATGACGCGCTCGACGCCCTCGCCCTCTGCGGCTTGGGCGGCCGGCAGCGAACCCTCGCCGGCCAGCTGCCGGTGCTCGCGCGAAAGCGCTTGATGCTGGCCACCGCGCTCGCCATGCGTCCGAAGATGCTCTTGCTCGACGAGCCGTTCGGCGGCCTCAACCCTGCCGAGCGCGGGCAGATGATCGAGCTGATCCGGATGGTTGCCAAGACCGGCATGACGATCCTGATGATCGAGCACGTGATGAAGGCGGTCCAGGCGCTGGCCGACCGCATCCTCGTCATCCATCATGGGCAGCAGATCACGATCGGTCCGCCCTCCACGGTGCTTCGAGACCGGCGGGTGATCGAGGTGTATCTCGGCAACCTGGTGCCGACGGGTCCTGAGGGGGCGCCCCCCGGTGCTTGAGGTGAAAGGCCTTGTCGCCGGCTACGGAGGGGGCGAGGTTCTGCACGGGATCGACCTCGTTGTCAACGAAGGCGAGGGGGTCGTCGTCCTGGGTCCGAACGGCCACGGCAAGACCACTTTGCTTCGTGCCATCACCGGTCTCTTACCTGCTCTTCCCTGAGATGACGGTGACTGAAAACCTGCTCATGGGTGCCTACCACCGCCCGACATGGTCGGAGCGCAACGCGCGTCTAGACCGCGTGTACGAGCTCTTCCCATGGCTGAAGGAGCGGGGGGGTCAGCTGGCCCGTACGCTCTCCGGCGGCGAAAGGCGGATGCTCGCCCTCGGCCGCGGCCTGATGTCGAAGGCAAGGCTGTTGCTGATCGACGAGCCCTCACTCGGCCTCGCGCCGCTGATCACGCAGCAGATCTACGCGAGCATCCACAAGGTCAAAGACAGCGGGTTGTCGCTCCTGATCGCCGACGAGAACGCCAACCACGTCGCCGGCCTGGCCGATCGCGTCTACCTCCTCGAGACGGGATCGCTCGTGCGGCAGGGTCCGGCTGACGAGCTGCTCCGCGACAAGGCACTGCTGGAGAGCTACCTGGGATGAGCACCTCGGGCTGACCCTGGTCTGGGGGGCGGTTCGGCTGTTGAACCTCGCGCACGGCGCCCTGTTCGTGGTCGGGTCCTATGCCGCCTATTGGGTGGTGTCGAGGCTCAACCTGCCGATCCTGGTCGCGCTGCCGATCGGGGTGCTGGCGGCGGCGGCGTTCGCTTACCTGATGCACCTCATCTTCATCCGCCCTGTGATCGGCAAGCCGGGATTCGACAACTCGACCCTGATCGCCACGGTCGGGATCTCGATCGCCGTCTCCGCAGCCGCGATCCTCATCTTCAACCCGGAGTACAAGGTCGTCCCGCCCATCATCTCGGGCAACTTCACGGTGAGCGAGGTCCAGATCACCAAACAGGGATTGCTCGTGATCGCCACGTCGCTCGCCCTGTTCGGCCTCGTCTACCTGTTCCTCACCTACACCCGCCAGGGGATGGCGATCCGTGCCGTGTCGCAGCAGCAGGAGGCGGCGAGCCTGATGTCGATCCCGGTCGTGCGCACCTACGGCATGGTCATCGCCATCAGCGGCGCGCTGGCCGGTCTGGCGGGTGTGCTGCTCTCGCCTTTCTTCTTTCTGAATCCCAACTCGGGGTTCAACCCGATGATCCAGGCCCTGATCGTCACCATCTTCGGCGGCCTCGTTTTGTGCTCGGCATCTTCGAATCTTTCGTGGAGGTCTACTACGGCGTCGCCTGGGCGCAGCCCGGCGTCTTCCTGTTGATCATCCTGATGCTGATCCTGCGGCCGAACGGCTTGTTCGGAATCGGGGAGGTGAGGCGGCTGTGAGCGCGCGGGACGCTGCGGCCGTTGGCCCGACTCGCCCTGCGCTCGACCGCGGGGCGGCGCCGTGGCGCCAGGTGTCTTTGTGGACGGTGGGCGGACTCCTCGCCGCCGGCATCGTGCTCCCGTTGCTCCTCGTCCGCATCAACATCGGCACCTACCTGATCACGCTGTTGATCCTCTTCTTCGTCCAGGCCGTGGTTGCGCAGTCGTGGAACCTGATCATGG
>VBGM01000155.1:28913-46383 GCA_005880855.1 Chloroflexota bacterium | reverse complement strand
TGGTGGTGCGCTGCTGGATGACCATGTCGCCGTTCGACTGCAGCGTGGTGAGGTCGGCAGCGGGAGTCAGCGTCGAGCCGTCGAAGCCATAGATGCTCACGCTGGCCGTCGTCCAGAAAGTTGGGCAATTGTTGGTTCCGCCAGTGCACGCGAGCTGCGTGCGGCCCACGGGCTTGCTCTCGTCGAAGCACTGCTGGCTGCCTGTGCTGCAACCAGCCTGAGGCTCGTACAGGACGAGCGCGTTGGGCGGCGGCGTATCGAAGGCCGAAGCGGGCAGCGTGACCTCGGCGGTGGCCGCCACGGTCACATACGCGTTCTTGATGCCAAGGATGTTCGTGAACAGCTGGGGAATGCCCGTGCTGATGACGACCTGGAGGCAGCCGAACTGGCCCTGGCCCGAACAGCCTGTTGGCACGGGGTAGCCCGCGAATCCGATCGGGGGCGATTTGATGGTGACCTTGTTAGTGAACCCGGTGGTGGCGGCGCATGGCAGCCCGCTTACGTCGAACCAGGTGGCGGAGAACGTCCCGCCGCCCGAGACATCGCAGCCGTTCGCGTAGATGGTGGAGAAGCCGTTGTTGGCCGCGAAGTCGTGCGCGACCTTGACGGGGTTCGAGTTGGGCGCCAACGGGCCGCTGAGGTTGCCGGAGAGTGAAAGCTGCTTGGCCGCGGCCAGCGTCGCGAAGTCCGCGGCGTTCTGAGCCTGTCGCTTGACGAGGTAGTCGCGGCTGGAGTCGATCGCCAATCCCGCGAGGCCGCACATGAGAAGGAACGCGATTGCCGCAATCGGCAGGAGCTGGCCGGACTGTCTGCGGGGGCTGGCGAACCTCAGCGACCCGATGAGGCCCGTCATTCGACCGTGATCACGCTGACGGTTTTCACCGTGATCCCGTTGGTGAGCTGTGCGATGAACGGAGTCACCGCGACGAAGTGGTACTGCACCTCGACAGCGACGTGCTTCACGGATTGGCTCACAGCCCGTGGCTGGGCGGAGTTGCAGTTGGCGTCGGGCGGGTTGGCCGTCGCCACGGCGGGCCAGATGTATGCATAACCGACGTTGGGCGGCGGATTGCTCGGCTGCAGAGCACCACTGGGGTTGTTGGGGTCGCTGTCCCCGACGAGGGAGTTGGGATCCATCTTCACAGGGAATCCCTGGCCGACCAGCTCGACCTCCTGGATGATCTGGCAGTCGCTGTAGATCGCGGTTTGGAATGACGCCGTTCGCGCTCCATCGCGCGCCGCCGATGAGATGGCGGTATAGGCGTAGAGGAGGCGGCTGATGTCGATGGCCGCGAAAATCACGACCAGAAAAATCGGCGCGACCATGGAGAATTCGACCAGCGCCTGACTGCGCTGCGAACGCCCCCATCGCCAGAGCGCGCCAACGGTTGCGCGTATCCGGTGAACCATTCCTCTCGACCCGCTTAACGAATCAGCGGCGTTGAGGCTTGCACGCAAGTTATCGACTTTCGCGAATTTGAATACGAAATCGGGCGGCGGGGAAATGATTCAGGCCGGTCGAACCTGAAGTGCCGCTTAAGCCGGCGTTTCTATTTCACCACGGGTGTGGGCGGCGCCGGCTCGGGTTCTTCGATGATGTCGAGCGCGCTCGCCTGGCTGATCCAGTACTGCACGTCCGATTTTCGCGGTGCGCCCGCGAGCCCCACGGCCTCGACGAGCTTGTGATGGAGGTCGTCGGCATCCTGCGCCCTCAGGTCCTTGATGGTCTCGACCCCGAACCTTCGCACGATCTGCAGGGAGCGCTCCATGCCGGAAATCTCCATGAGCATGCATTGATGCGCGAACTCGAGAAGGCGCTCGGTCGAGATTCCAGTGCGCTTGGAGAGGCGCTTGCGGTCGATCTCCAGGGACGTTTTGTGGACAAGCTGGTTCGTGTGATTGATCCCGGCCGCTCGCAGTCGCCGAACGTCGGAGTCGGAGATTCCTCTCAGGTACTCCAACGTTCTGTACACGCCTTAAGGATATTGACTTCCGTCCCCGCGTCCTCGTCTCTCCTATAATTCATTGAACCCCGCCGCCATTGGAGTAAACACAGCCTGAATCAGAGCCGGCTCGCAACCCGTGACACAGTGACCCGGGAGCAGTCTGGCCTCGAGATCGGGATCGGGCGGCGCGCGCGACGTGCCTACGGTTTCGACGAGGTCGCACTGGTCCCTGGCGGAGTCACGCTCAACCCGGACGAGGTCGACATCTCGTTTGCGATGAGCGATCACTTTCGCCTGGACATCCCCGTGTGGGGTGCGGCGATGGACGGAGTCGTCGACGTCGATTTCGCGATCGCCATGGGCACGCTGGGGGGCATCGCAGTGCTCAACCTCGACGGAGTCCACACCCGATACGCTGATTCGAGGCCGATCATCGAGCGGATTGCCGCCGCAGACAAGGCGAGCGTCAACGCGGTCCTCAAAGAGGTGTACCGCGAGCCGGTCAAGCCCCAGCTGATCACCGAACGCATCAAGACGATCAAGGCCGCCGGCGTCCCATGCGCGGTATCGACGGTGCCCGCTCGGGCAGAGGAGCGCGCCGCGCTGGTGCAGTCCGCCGGGGCCGACGTCCTGGTCGTCCAGGGCACGGTGCTCACTGCGCGCCACTCGTCGAAGTCCTATCACCAGCTCGCATTTGACGCGCTGGTGCGCGCTTGCGACATCCCGGTGGTCGTCGGCAACTGCGTCCACTACGAGACCGCGCTCGAGCTCATGGAGACGGGGATCGCCGGGATTCTCGTAGGTGTAGGCCCGGGCGCCGCCTGCACGACGCGCGGCGTGCTCGGAGTCGGCGTGCCACAGGTGACCGCCACAGCCGACGTGGCGGCCGCGCGTGACGAGCACATGCGTCGCGGCGGCATGCGCGTCGCCGTGATCACCGACGGCGGGATGCGCATAGGTGCCGACGTCTGCAAGGCATTCGCTTCTGGAGCCGACGCTGTGATGATCGGAACGCCGCTGGCCGGCGCCGAAGAGTCAGCTTCCAGGGGCTTCAACTGGGGCATGGCGACGCCCGACCCGAACCTCCCACGTGGCACACGCGTCCACGTGGGGACCAAGGCGACGCTGCGAGAGATCCTGCTCGGCCCTGCCCGGGTCGACGATGGGAGCCAGAATTTCGCCGGCGCGCTGCGGTCCGCCCTCGGGGTTTGCGGCGCCAACGACATCGCCGAGTTCCAGCACGTCGAGATGGTCATCGCCCCTGCGATCACGTCCGAGGGCAAGTCGCTCCAGCAATCCCAGCACGTGGGTATGGGCAAGTAGGTTGGCGCGGTCTGCTGTGGCCCCGCGCCACCGTGAGGAGACCAGGCCAGTCACCGAACAACAAACCGTCCTCATCCTCGACTACGGGTCGCAGTTCAGCCAGCTGATCGCGCGCCGGGTGCGAGAGGCGAAGGTCTACTGCGAGCTCGTGCCCGGCACGACACCATGGTCGGAGCTGAAGGGGCGCAATCCCGCCGGACTGATCCTCAGCGGAGGTCCCGCCAGCGTTTACGAAAAGGGCGCGCCTCAGGTCGACCCGGAGGCGCTGAAGGCCGGTGTTCCCGTGCTGGGCATCTGCTACGGCATGCAGCTCATCGCGCATCACCTCGGCGGCAAGGTCGACGCCGGCCGCGCGCACGAATACGGCCCCGCGCTGGTCGCAGTCAGCGAAAAGGCCGGCCTGTTCGAGGGACTCAACGGCGAGCTGCCGGTCTGGATGAGCCACGGCGATGCGGTCACTGAGATGCCACCCGGCTTCCACGCCCTCGCCTCGAGCGGAAACTCACCCTTCGCCGCTTTCACCGATGGCAACGGCATCTACGGCATCCAGTTCCACCCCGAGGTCGTTCACACGCCAAGCGGCCGCGAGGTCCTGCGCAACTTCCTGTTTCGTGTTTGCGGCTGTGAGCCGTCGTGGACGGCGGGCTCTTTCATCGCCGACGCGGTGGAGAGCATTCGCGCCCAGGTCGGCGATGGCCGCGTCATCTGCGCGCTCTCTGGGGGTGTGGACTCGGCCGTGGCCGCGACCCTCGTCCATCGCGCTGTGGGCGACCAGCTCACGTGCGTGTTCGTGAACAACGGCCTGTTGCGCAAAGAGGAGCCTGAGCGCGTGCTCGCCGTAATGCGCGGCAACCTCGACATGAACATCCGCTTCGTAGATGCGACCGCGCGCTTCCTTGATGCGCTCCGCGGTGTCATCGATCCCGAGGAGAAGCGGCGGGTGGTCGGGCGCGAGTTCATCTCGGTCTTCGAGGCCGAGGCGACCAGCCTGGGACGCATTGACTTTCTTGCCCAGGGCACGCTCTACCCCGACGTCATCGAGTCGACTGCGCCTGACGTATCCGCCACCGCGGCGAAAATCAAGACCCACCACAACGTCGGCGGGCTGCCTCCGGGCCTGCGTTTCCAGCTCATCGAACCGCTGCGCTATCTGTTCAAGGACGAGGTGCGGGCGGTCGGCATGGAGCTCGGGATGCCGGAGGAGATGGTGTACCGGCAGCCATTCCCTGGCCCGGGCCTGTCGATCCGCTGTCTGGGCGAGGTCACCGCCGAGCGCCTCGAGATCCTTCGCAATGCCGACTGGGTCGTCGTCGACGAGATCAAGCACTTCGGCCTGTACCGCCAGGTATGGCAGTCGTTCGCCGTACTGACGCCTCTGTCCACGGTCGGGGTGATGGGCGACTATCGAACGTACGCAAACGTCGTCGCCGTGCGCGTGGTCACCAGCGAGGACGCGATGACCGCGGATTGGGCGCGGGTCCCTTACGAGGTGCTTGGGCGCATCAGCAACCGCATCGTCAACGAGGTCAAGGGCGTCAACCGGGTCGTCTTCGACATCACGTCGAAACCACCCGGCACCATCGAGTGGGAGTAGGCGGGCTCACAAGAGCCGCGTCCGGTGTGCTTGCGGAACTCGGCACGTGTGACGCCAAACGTGCCGCACTACCGCGGGGATTGCGCACCGCTGGCGATAAACGTCCGTATTGCGAGGACTGTCGATGAAGGTTCTCGTGGTCGGGTCGGGGGCTCGCGAGCACGCGCTCGTCTGGAAATGCGTGCAGTCCGATCTCGTCGAGCGCGTGTACTGCGCGCCGGGCAACGGTGGCACCGGCGGCATGGCGCGCAACGTCCCGATCGGCGCCGCGGATGTGGTGCGGATCGTCGAGTTCGCCAAGCGCGAGCGCCTCGGCCTGGTCATCCTGGGACCGGAGGCCGCCGTTGAGGCCGGGGTCGGGGATGCGCTGCGCAGCGCGGGATTCAACGTGTTCGGGCCCAACCGCGGAGCCGGAAGGATCGAATCGAGCAAGTCATTCGCCAAGCAGCTGATGGTCCGCGCCGGCATTCCCACGGCGGACTTCGCCGTCTTCACCCAACCAGAGCCGGCGCGGGCGTGGGCACGTGAGCGCAACGGGCTGGTGGCGGTCAAGGCGGACGGGCTCGCGCGCGGCAAGGGTGTGATCGTGTGCGCGAGCGTGGAGGAGGCGAACTCAGCCATCGATGCCATGCTGGTCCAGAGTCGCTTCGGGAAAAGTGGCGCCACTGTCGTTCTGGAGGAGAGGCTCGAGGGTGCTGAGCTTTCGGTGCTCGGGATCACCGACGGCACTGATGTCGTCGCCCTCGCCCCGGCGCGAGATTTCAAGCGTGCGCACGACGGCGACCATGGCCCCAACACCGGCGGGATGGGCGCCTACTCGCCGCCGGCCGGCGTCGACCGGACTGTGCTGGGCGAGGTGCTGGAAAAGGTGCTCAAGCCCGCGGTGCGCGAGCTGGCGGATTCAGGCGATGAGTTTCGAGGCGTCCTCTACGCCGGGCTGATGCTCACGCCGTCGGGCATCCGCACGCTCGAGTTCAACGCCCGTTTCGGCGACCCCGAGGCGCAGGTCGTGCTGCCGCGTCTCGAATCGGACTTCGTCACCCTCGCCTTGGCGGCGGCAAAGGGCACTCTGGCGAGCCTCCCCGACCCGACCTGGAGCCCGCGGGCGGCGGTCGGGGTGGTGGTCGCGTCCGCGAACTATCCCGATGACGCGCTCGTGAAGAGCGGCTTCCAAATCAGCGGCCTCGCCGAGATGCCCCGCGGGGTGCAGATCTTCCACGCAGGGACCAAGTTCGAGCCCGGCCGCGGACTCGTCACGGACGGCGGCCGGGTGGTGACGTCGGTGGCGCTGGGCGACACCGTGGGCGAAGCTCGCGAGAAGGCGCTTGCCGGGGCCCGGCAGGTACGATTCCAGGGGGCGTTTTTCCGTACTGATATTGCTGAGGAGGCCGTAGGTTGAACCCTGTAGTTGGCATCATCCTCGGCTCCAGGTCAGACCTACCGCTGATGGAGTCGTGCGTCAAAGTTCTCGACGAGCTGGAATTGACGCACGAGCTGAAGGTGTGTTCCGCGCACCGCAACCCCAAAGGCGTCATGGAATGGGCGACCTCGGCGCGCGATCGCGGGCTCAAGGTCGTGATCGCGGCAGCGGGCGGAGCCGCGCATCTTCCCGGAGTCGTCGCCGCGTGGACCGATCTTCCGGTCATCGGCGTGCCGGTGCCCACGCAGCATCTAGGCGGCGTCGACTCGCTGTACTCGATCGTGCAGATGCCGGCTGGAATCCCCGTTGCGACGGTGGCGATCGGTGAGGCCGGCGCCAAGAACGCGGCCTGGCTGGCCGCTCGCATCATCGGAATCACCGACGCCGGCGTCGCGCAGCACCATCACGAAAGGCGGGCAGCACTCGCGACCTAATGGCCAAGAAAGTTGCTCGCGTCCACCTGCTCGACACCACTTTCCGCGACGCGCAGCAGTCGCTGCTCGGCGGCCATCTGCGCGGCGACGAGATCGTGCCCGTCGCGGCCAAGATGGATCGTCTCGGCTTCGTCGCCATGGAGGCGTTCGGCGGGGCGACCTTCGAGACCCAGGTGCGGCGCCGCGAGGATCCATGGGCCTACCTGCGCAAGCTGCACAAAGTGACCCCGAACACGCCGATCCAGGCGCTGATCCGCGGTCAGAACCTGGTTGCGAATCGCAACTTCGCCGACGATGTCGTCGAGCTCTTCATCAAGCACTCGGCCAAACAGGGCATCGACGTGTTCCGAGTTTTCGACCCCCTCAACGACCTGCGCAACATGGAAGCCGCGATCGGTGCCGCGCTGAAGGCGAAGAAGAAGGTGCAGGGAGCCCTGTGTTACGCGGTGTCGCCCGCGCACAGCATCGAGCTGTGGTGCTCTCTCGCCAAGGGCCTGGTCGACATGGGCTGCCACGAGGTCGTGATCAAGGACACCTCGGGCCTGCTGAGCCCGCAAGCGACCTGGGAGCTCGTCACCGCGCTCAAGCAGATCGTGAAGGTGCCCATCGACGTCCACTCGCACTGCTCTAGCGGGATGGCCCCGATGGCCTACATGGCCGCGGTCGAAGCCGGCGCCGAGATTCTCGACGTCGCCATGTCACCGCTGGCCTGGGGGACGTCGCAGCCGGCGGCCGAGAGCGTCGTGGCCGCGCTCGAGGGCGGCGAGTACGACACAGGGTTGAACCTGGATGAGATGTGGGACGTCCAGGGCGACGTCGAGGCCCTCAAGCGCGAGCACATCGAGGACCTCAGCCCGGTTGCAGATCGTGTCGACGCGAGCATCCTCCGCTATCACATGCCCGGCGCAACTCTCGAGGACATCCACCGCCAGCTCGACGCACATGGCGCGGAGGCCCGCACTGATGACGTGCTGGAGGAGGTCAGCCGCGTGCGGCGAGAGCTCGGCTACCCGCCCCTGGTCGCGCCGCTGCGGCAGATGATCGCCACCCAGGCCGTCTACAACGTCATCGGCGGCGAGCGCTATGCAACCGTGACGCAGGAGCTGAAGGATTATCTGCAGGGCCTGTATGGCCGCCCGCCGGTGCCGGCAGACCACGAGCTGCGCCGGCTGGTCCTTGGCCGCGACGAGCCGATCACCATCCGGCCCGCGGATCTGCTCGAACCTCAGGTCGAGGCGGCGCGTCAGCAGCTGAGGAAGATGAACCTCGACACCAGCGATGACTCCGTGCTCATCCAGCTGCTGCTTCCGAACCTCGCCATCGGTTATTTGCGCGAACCTGCCCCGCCGGCCGCTGAGAAGAAGCGCCCCGTCGCGGTGAGCGCTGCTGACCCGCCGGACCCTGTGCCCGCCCCGGTTCCCGCGCCGTCCCATGCCAATCCCGGTCCGGCGGCCGTGTCGAACACCGCCGAGTTCGACGTCGAGGTGGATGGCGAGGTGTTCAAGGTCCGCGTCAGCGGCGCGGGCATGACGGTCGTACCCGGTGGGGGCACGGCCGCCGCTTCGCAGGCGCCGGCGGCGAGCCCCTCGGCGCCGAGGTTGGGCGAAGGCACCGTGATCGCGCCGATGCAGGGGCTCATCGTGAAGATCCCGGTCGAGCCCGGCGACGCCGTCAAGCTCGGCGATGTCGTGGCGGTGCTCGAGGCGATGAAGATGCAGAACGACATCGTCACCACGGTCGCCGGCACGGTGCGTGAGGTGTATGTCAAGGAGGGTGATGTCGTCAGTCCCTCACAGCCTCTGCTCGCGGTGGGATGAAGCACAAGCTCGAACATTTGAAGGAATGAAAAGCAAGCTTTTCAATAAGGTTTTGGTCGCCAATCGTGGCGAGATCGCGATCCGCGTGATGCGCGCGTGTCGTGAGCTTGGCATCGCGACCGCAGCCGTCTATTCGGACGCGGATCGAAATGCGATCCACGTCCGCTACGCGGACGAGGCACACCACATCGGCGGTGCAGCGCCTTCCGACTCTTACCTGCAGCTCGACCGGATCGTCAAGGTCGCGCACGACTGTGGCGCTGAGGCGATCCACCCCGGTTATGGATTCCTCTCGGAGAAGGCCGCGTTCCCGGATGCCTGCGATGCGGCCGGGATCAAGTTCATCGGGCCACCGGGCTCGGCCATGCGCGCACTGAGCTCCAAGCTCGCGGCCCGCAAGCTCGCGGTCGAGAACGGAGTGCCGGTGACGCCTGGAAGCGGCGCCATCACGGACCCGGCTGCCGCCGTGGCAGCCGCGAGGGAGATCGGGCTGCCGGTACTGGTGAAGCCGTCAGGCGGCGGCGGCGGCATCGGCATGAAGGTGGTGGAGTCGGAGGACGAGCTCGATGCCGCCATCGAGAGCAGCGCACAGGCGGCGCGCTCAGCGTTCGGCGATCCGACGATCTACATCGAGCGCTACGTGCGCAAGCCACGCCACATCGAGATACAGGTCATCTGCGACAACCACGGCAATGCGGTCCACCTCGGCGAGCGTGAGTGCTCGATCCAGCGCCGCCACCAGAAGATCATGGAAGAGACGCCGTCGCCCGCGGTTACTCCGGAGATCCGCTCGGCGATGGGCGAGGCTGCGTTGAAGGCGGCGCGGGCTGCGGGCTACGTGAATGCCGGCACCGTGGAGTTCATCTTCAGCGAAGGAGAGTTCTACTTCCTCGAGGTCAACGCGAGGCTGCAGGTCGAGCATCCCATCACCGAGGCGGTCACCGGCATCGACCTTGTCAAGGAGCAGATCAAGGTCGCCGCCGGTTTGGAATTGGGGTTCACGCAGATGGACGTCACGTGGACTGGGCACGCGATCGAGATGCGGATCAACGCCGAGGATCCAGTGCGCAAGTTCCTGCCCAATCCCAAGCGCATCACGCGGTGGGTCGCTCCCGCCGGGCCCGGTGTCCGCGTGGACTCGGGATTCGGCCCCAGCTCGGACGTGCCGCCAAACTACGACTCCCTCGTGGCCAAGCTCATCGTCCACGGGGCCGATCGCGCCGAGGCGATTGCCCGCGCTAGGCGAGCCCTACGCGAGTTCGTCGTGGTCGGGCCCGCGACCACGATCAGCTACCACCGCGCCATCCTCGACAGCCCCGACTTCCGCTCCGGCAACCTGAGCACGCGCTTTATCGACGATCACCCCGAGCTCGTCGACAGGGCGAAACAGCTCGCCGGCGAGGTGTCTCCATTCGATTACGGCCCCGATCCTCGCCACGTCGCCGCCGCCGCAGCCGCAGTGGCGGCCGTCGTGCACCGGACAACCTGAGCAAGCTGCCGCATCCTGCCCGGGGGCGGCCTTTCGAGGTCGTCAGCACGAAGGTCGCGGGGCGCTCAGGTCCATTTGTCATTCGAGACGATGTGATCCGGTTTCCGGATGGCGCCGAAGCCGTCTACACAGTGGTGACCAACCCCGACTCGGCCTTCGTGGTCCCCTATTTCGACAACCGCGACACCATGCTCGTCCGCCAGTGGCGCCACGCTTGGGAGGAATCGTCATGGGAGGTGCCGGCCGGAACCTTTGATGAGGGCGAGGACGCGATGACCTGCGCGCGTCGCGAGCTGGCGGAGGAGACAGGACTGATCGCCACGCGCTACACCTCGCTCGGCGTCGTGCATGGCGCCGCCTTCCTCACAGGGCGGGCGCACATGTTCATGGCGCAAGGCATCACGGCGTCAGAGCGCAATCCGGAATCCTACGAGCAGGACATGGAGGTGATGCGGCTGCCGTTCGTCGACGCACTACAGTCGGCGCTCGATGGGGGGATCGCCCATTCGGGCTCGGTCACATCGCTCGTGCGCGCCGCCCGCGCCCTTAAGTTGATCTAGCTGGAAGGAGTGGCGGTCGGCGAAGGCTGCGGGATCGGCGACGGGCTCGTGTCTCTGTGTCTGTCCCCGTGCGTGTCGGCGGGGCCCGAAAAGGTGAGGTCGTACTCCGCGGCGATGTTGCTGCCGCCCACGTCCTGGACGGTCGAGAGCACCACCAGCTTGTAGCTCTTGCCGGCCTTGAGGTCGAGGCCGTCGACGGTCACGGTGCGCTTGGCGTAGGCCGGCATGTTGCCGATCTGCTTGCCCTTGCTGTCGAGGATGATCACCCCTGCCGTCACCGTTTCCGGTTTGAGGTCGCTGTCGAACGTGACCTTGACCGAGGTCGCGGTGACATCGACGCTGACCACCTCGGCGGTGGCGCCGAGCGTCAGCACCGGCCCGGCGGCGGCCTGGTCGACGAGGAACTGCTGGCTTCCCTGGGTGCGCACCAGCGTCAGCGTCTCCTCCAACGACTTGACATCGAGGCTGTTGTGGGCGAGGACGATCCTGACCACGAACTGCGCGGTATCCGGATGGCTGCCGGTGATCTGGCCCGTCAGCACGTAGTACCGCGAGAAGCTCGGGTCGCCCGTGACCTGCAGATTCAGGCCGCCGGTCGAGCTCATGTATGCCTTCCTGCCGTTGTCGTCGAGGTAGGCGTTCGCGCGGTCGGGGTTGTCTTTGCGCGCCTTCATGAAAAGGTTCACAACCGAGGCGGCGGCGTCGAGCGGGGAGGTGGCCGGAGGCGCCGGTGTGGGCGCTGAGGCTGTGTAAAGCTCGCCGCTGCGGAAGTATGTGAAGGCGATACCGTTCGGCGCCCAGGCGGGCAGGTGAAAAGTCCCATCCGCAAGCTTGGTCTGGCCCGAGGCGTCGGGCCGCATCACGAAGAGGTTGACATCGCTGCCCAGCAGCACCTCATCTTGCGAGGACCAGCTCGGCTCCCCGGCCGGCAATGAAGTGGTGTTCCTGCCGCCGAGGTCCGCGAGCACGACCGCCTGCGCCCCGGAGTACATGACGCCCGTGCCGTCGGGCGACCAGCCCTGGAAGTGAGCGCCTGGCAATCCGAGCACGGTGCTCTTGCCGGTAGCGAGGTCGAGCACGCTCAGCGATTGGTCCAGCGCGTAGGCAAGGTGGGCGCCGTCGGGCGCGAACGAGATGGCGGTGGCGGTGCCCGTCGCGGGCAGTGCAGCGACCTTGCCCTGACCGCCGGGGCCGACGGTGTAGACGCCGTCGGCGGTGGCCCATTCCACACCGCTGGTGGCCCACCCGACGAGCACGGGCGCAGCGGCGGGTACGACCTCTGTTGTCGTCCCCTGGCCGATGGCGAGAATCTGGATGTTGCCCTTGCGGATGTACGCGAGCTGATCGCCGGCTGGGTTGATGGCAACCGAGCCGACGCCGTCAGGGGCGAGGACCGTCGGGTTGCCGCCGATCGCCGGCACCGACTCGAGCGCGCCCTTGCCGGTGACGAAGTACACAGTGGTCGAGTCGGGCGACCACAGCACGTTGGTGATGCCGTCAGGCATGCTCGCCAGCAGGTGCTGGTTGGTGAGCACAGTGGGCGGGGGCGTTGGCTTTACTGTCGGCGTGGGCGACGGGGAGGGGGGCGGTGGCTGCGTCACGAATGTGATCGTTTTCGGTGCTGTGAGCGATTGGCCCGATGCGGTCTTGGCGCCGGGACCGATGGTGACCTGGTACTGCGTGTTGGGCGCCAGGTTGCCGGCGGTAGGCGTCACGGACAGCGTGTTCTCGTGCCATGAGAAAGCCACTGTGGTGGCCGGAGCGATCTGAACCGCGGCCTCGGTCGACCGGTGATCCATCGGCTGGTTGAACGTGACCTGGATGGGTTGCTGCAGTCGGACGGCGCTCTGGTTTGCGAGCTGGCTGCTCACGACCACCTGGTCCGAGGGGCCGGGTTGGTTTGTCGCAGTGAGCACGACCACCGCGCCGATGAGGATCACGCCCACCGCGGCGGTGGCCCAAACCATGCCGGTCGGCCCAAACACCTTGCGCCACCAGGGCGTGCCGCCTCCGCCCATGCCCCACGCCTGGCTCATCAGCCGGCGGCGCAGGTCGGACCGGAAGGCGTCGTCGAGCGGAGGCTCGCTCATACGAGCTTCGCGCAGGAGATCGGCCACGCGCCTCAGCTCCTGGTCCTGCAGGACGTCTTCGAGGTCGGGGTCGTGCGGCATGCTCATTCCGCGGGCCTCAAGCTGTCGGCCTCGTCGCGCAGGCGGCTCACGCCGCGGTGGATCAGGAGCTTGACCGCGCCCGGGGTCTTGCCCATCGCTACCGCGATGTCCTCGATCTTCATGTCCTCCTGGAACTTCAGCACCAGCGCGGTCTTCTGCTGGACCGGCAGCGCCTCGACCAGGGCCCAGATGCGGCGGATCTCGTCGCGGTGCGCCGCCTGCTCTTCGAGCGGCGGTTCCGCGATCGAAAGGTCGTGGAAGTCCTCGAGCGGAGAGGACGGCCGCAGGGTGCGGTAGCGGTCGGCGATGGCGTTGACCGAGATCTGGTACAGCCAGGCAGCAAACGGCCGCCCCGTGTCCTGGTATCGGGGCATAGCCTTCAGAGCCTTCATGAAGATCTCCGAAGTGACGTCTTCTGCCGCGGTTTGCTCCCTCACTCTTGAATACACGAACCTGTAGATCTGCTGAAAGTGCCGGTCATAGAGCGCCCCGAACTGACGGGGGTCCCGCTTGGCCTGTTCGACGAGCTCTCGCTCCTCGTCGCGCTGCGGATCGCTCACTGGCTCTTCAGCCTGTGCCCGTTCAAACGAGGGGTCGCCCGAACTGGTTACAGGGCAAAAGCAGGGGGCTCGGCGGCATTTAGCTGTCGATTATCGATGGGAGGGTCGGACAGTCTCACGACACATTCCGGTGCCACAGCATCTTGTAGCCTTCGTTGACGCAGCCACAACATCTGCTCGCATGGCGCCAGTTATAATCGCCCTGTCCCCCAGTGTCCATTGGGAGCCGGTGCCTCTATTGATCGAGCGATACTCTCCGCCTGCGATTCGGGCGGTCTGGTCCGACCAGCACCGGTTTGAGCTGTTCCTTCGCATCGAGATCCTCGCGACCGAGGCCTGGGCGAGGCTCGGCCGCGTCCCGGAGGACGCCCTGCCGAAGATCCGCAAGGCCACCTTCGACGCGGCCAAGATCGCCGAGGTCGAGGCCAGGGTCGGCCACGACGTGATCGCGTTTCTCACGGTCGTCAACGAGTCGATCGGCCAGCCCGAGGCTCGCTACGTCCACCTCGGCATGACCAGCCAGGACCTCAACGACAACGCCATGGCGGTGCCGCCGTGCGTGAGGCCGCGGCCGAGCTGGCAGTGCGCCATCGCAGGACGCTCATGGCCGGCCGCACGCATGGCGTGGTGGCGGAGCCAACAACATTCGGCTTCAAGGTCGCCGGCTGGGTCGCAGAGCTGGACCGCGCAATAGCCCGCCTGGCGCGCGCCACGGACGAAGTCGCGGTGGGTCGCATCAGTGGCGCTGTCGGCACGCATGCGACGGTCGATCCCCGCGTCGAGGAGTATGTCTGCGCAGAGCTCGGGCTCAAGCCCGATCCCGTCTCCACACAGGTCGTGGCGCGTGATCGTCATGCGTCTTTCATGTCGGCGCTCGCGCTGGCCGCGGGAGCCCTGGAGAGAATCGCGATCGAGATCCGCCACCTGCAGCGAAGCGAGGTCGGTGAGGCATTCGAGCCGTTCGGCGTAGAGCAGAAGGGCAGCTCAGCGATGCCGCACAAGCGCAACCCGGTGATGACCGAGCGCGTGTGTGGGCTCGCGCGGGTCGTGCGCGGACATCTCGTCACGGCGCTCGAGAACACCGGTCTCTGGCACGAGCGCGACATCAGCCACTCCTCAGCCGAACGCATCATCTTTCCGGACGCGTGCGCCGCAGTCGACTACATGGCGCTCGAGATGGCCAAGGTCCTGACGGGACTCCAGGTCAGGCCGGATCGCATGCTTCGCAATCTTCAGTTCGGTGGTGGCGTTGTGTTCTCACAGCGGGTGATGCTGGCCCTTCTCGACAGCGGCATGTCACGCGAGGATGCATATCTGGTCGTGCAGAAGGCCGCGATGAAAGCGCTCGACGAGGAGGGGCCGGGCTTCCGCGCGATCCTCGAGAAAGACGCCGAGGTCATGAGGCGGATCGGGGCCCGTCTCGACGAGGTATTCGATCCCTGGGCGGGCCTGGAGCACACGGACCTCGCGTACGAGAGGCTCGGCCTCGGGGTCCGGCGTTGATTGAGCATCGACTGGCTGGCTCGCTATCGTGAAGGCCCGATGATCGCGGGGGCGGCAGTCACCGAGACGGACCTTCCGCTCGAGCTCTTCTCGCGCGGCAAGGTCCGCGACACTTACGTGCTCGGTCCCGACCAACTGCTGATGGTCGCGACCGATCGCATCTCGGCTTTCGACCACGTGCTGCCGAACGGAATTCCCGACCGCGGCAAGGTCCTCACGCAGCTATCGATCTATTGGTTCTCGCAAACGCATTCCTTCCAGGAGAACCATCTCGTGTCCGGGATGGTGCCCGACCTACCGGCCGCTCTCCGCGATCGTCGGGACGAGCTCGCGGGCCGCTTCATGATCGTGCGCAAGGCGAAGCGTATCGACTTCGAGTGCGTGGTCCGCGGATACCTCGCGGGCAGCGCATGGAAGGAATACCAGGAGTCGCACACGCTTGCCGGCGAATCCATGCCGCCCGGCCTTCGCGAGAGCGAGCGGATGGCATATCCGACTTTCTCGCCCGCCACCAAGGCGGAGAGCGGTCATGACGAGAACATCACCTTCGTGCAGCTGAAGAAGGAGCTCGGCGACGAGCTCGCCACCAAGCTTCGCGACGCTAGTCTCGAGCTCTACAAATTTGCGTCGACCCTCGCTGAACGACGCGGGCTCATCCTGGCTGACACGAAGTTCGAGTTCGGCCTCATCGACGACGACCTGGTCCTCATCGACGAGGCATTGACCCCCGACAGCTCGCGCTACTGGGAGGCCGCGACCTATCAGATCGGCACCTCGCCCCAGTCCTACGACAAGCAGTTCGTACGCGACTGGCTCACTAGGTCCGGCTGGGACAGGGAGTCGGATCCGCCCCGCCTGCCTGACGACATCGTCGCGCAGACGCGCGAGCGATACCTCACCGCATACCATCGCCTGGTAGGCAAGCCCCTGTTTCCACCCAAGCCGCGGAACGAAAAGTGAGGGCTACCGCTCGAGTCATCGTCACGCCCAAGCCGGTCGTCAACGACCCCCAAGGCCTCACGGTGAAGCAGGGACTGATGACGCTGGGATTCCGCGAGGTCGAGGACGTCCGCGTCGGCAAGTACATCGAGGTGAGCCTGGAGGCCGAGACCATGCACGAGGCACGTGAACGCGTGGAAGCGATGTGCCGGCAGCTCCTGGCCAACCACGTCATCGAGGACTTTCATTTCGAGCTCGACCATGACGGCGGCAAGCACCGATGAAATTCGGTGTAGTGGTGTTTCCTGGAACGTGGTCCGACCGCGATTGCGGCTGGGTGATCGACCAGGTGGTCGGCGGGCAGCTCCAATACCTGTGGCACAAGGACGCCGATCTCAAGGGCTGCGACTGTGTCATCCTGCCGGGCGGCTTTGCGTACGGCGATTACCTCCGCACGGGCGCGATCGCGCGGTTCGCGCCGGTGATGGAATCGATCGGAGAGTTCGCGGACCGCGGCGGCCTGGTTTGGGGCATCTGCAACGGGTTCCAGATCCTCTGCGAAGCAGGCCTTCTGCCGGGCGCTCTGATCCGAAACTCCTCACTCGAGTTCCGCTGCGAATGGACGCACGTGATGGTGGAACGCACGGACCTTCCATTCACATCCGCATGCGGTGAGCGGGATGTGATGCGTATGCCTATCTCGCACGGCGAGGGCAGCTACTTTGCCGAACCCGCGGTGCTCTCGCGGCTGGAGCAGAACGGCCAGGTCGTATTCCGTTACTGCGACCCGAACGGCCGTGTCGTGCCCAGCGCCAATCCCAACGGCTCCCTGCACAACATCGCCGGCATCATCAACAAGCGCGGCAACGTGCTGGGGATGATGCCGCACCCCGAACGCTGCGCTGAGGCTGAGCTGGGCGGCGCCGATGGCGTCAAGCTGTTCCGCTCGGTGGCCGGCAATGCCATGAGGGTGCTTGTCTCTTGAGCCTGGGCATGGTGGACGATCGCAGGCTCAGGGAGGTCGCGCTGGTGCCCGACGAGTATCGCGTGATCGTGGAGAAGCTCCGGCGGCCGCCGAACGCGGTCGAGCTGGGGATGCTTGGGGTGCTGTGGTCGGAGCACTGCTCGTACAAGACTTCGAAGGCCTTGCTGCGGCGGCTGCCCTCCAGCGGAGAAGCGGTCCTCCAAGGGCCCGGTGAGAACGCGGGAGCTGTCGAGATCGGCCAGGGCTGGGCGGCGGTGTTCAAGATCGAGTCTCACAACCACCCTTCCGCCATCGAGCCGTACCAGGGCGCGGCCACCGGGGTCGGCGGCATCATCCGCGATGTCATCGCGATGGGTGCGCGGCCGATTGCGCTGCTCGACTCGCTGCGGTTCGGGCCGCTGCCCGGATCCCGCCGCCACTTCGACGGCGTCGTGGCCGGGATTGGCGGTTACGGGAACTGCATCGGGATTCCGACGGTCGGCGGAGAGGTCTACTTCGACGAGTGCTATGAGCAAAATCCGCTCGTCAATGCAATGTGCGTCGGGCTGGTTCGCGTCGACCGGCTCATGCGCGCCCGGGCGGAGGGCACCGGCAACAGCCTCATGCTCGTGGGCGCCGATACCGGTAAGGACGGCATCCACGGCGCGTCGTTCGCGTCGGTCGAGCTTGACGAGTCCAGCTCTGAGCGCCGTCCCGCCGTGCAGGTCGGCAACCCGTTTCTCGAGAAAT
>VBGM01000155.1:0-28891 GCA_005880855.1 Chloroflexota bacterium | reverse complement strand
TTGGCGCTGCGGGCTTGACGTCGTCGGTGGCCGAGTGCGCGGGCCGAGTTCCGGGTGCCGGGGCCCGCATCGATGTCGCGCTGGTGCCGCGGCGTGAGCGCGGGATGACGCCTTACGACGTGATGCTCTCGGAGTCGCAAGAACGGATGCTGGTGGTGGTCCAGCGCGGCCGCGAGGCCGAGGTGGAGCGGATCTTCCAGACCTGGGACCTGACGTCGGCGGTCATCGGGGATGTAACCGACGACGGCCATCTGACAGTTTTCGACGGCGAAACGGTGGTGGCGCGCCTGCCGATCGATCTGCTCACTGACGGCGCACCGCTGCGCAGGTTGGCAGGTATCTCGCCCGAGCCGCCGCCCTCTTTGCATCTTGACTCGCTGCCACCGCTCGTCGATGCGGCTCAGTCGCTGCTGCGCCTGCTGGCGAGCCCGAATCTCTGCAGCCGCCGGCCGATCTTCCGCCGCTACGACCATATGGTCGGCGACTCGACGGTCGTCCCGCCTGGCGGCGACGCCGCGCTGCTGCGCATCAAAGGCACCCGTCTTGGTCTGGCGATGACGACGGACTGCAACGCGCGCTACTGCCACCTCGATCCCAACCTTGGCGCCCAGCACGCGGTCGCCGAGGCTGCCCGCAACATCGTCGCCACCGGCGCGCGCCCGCTGGCCGTCACCGATTGCTTGAATCTCGCAAACCCGGACCGCCCGGAGGTGTACTGGGAGCTGGAAGAGACGATCGCGGGCCTTGCCCAGGCCTGCCGGGCTCTGGAGGTTCCGATCGTGAGCGGGAACGTGAGCCTCTACAACGACTCCGAGGGCCGTTCACCGATACATCCAACCCCTGTCGTCGGCATGATCGGCGTCATCGACGACTACGGCCGCCGCCTGGAGGCGGGATTGCAGCACGAGGGCGACTTCGTGCTGCTGGTCGGATCGAGCCATAACGACCTCGGCGGCAGCGAGTATCTCAAGGTCGAGCACGGCACTGTGGCCGGTCGCCCGCCTGGGCTCGACCTGGCGCGCGAGGGCGCCGTCAACCGCCTGATCCTGGCTGCGGCCAAGGCGGGCCTGCTTCGCTCGGCCCATGACTGCGCAGAGGGAGGCATGCTCGTGGCCCTGGCCGAGTGCTGTTTGCTCGGCGGCTTGGGCGTGAGGTGTCCGGCGCTTCGTCCCGAACTTCCGCTCCGTCTCGACGCTGCGTTCTTCGGCGAGACACCCGCACGCTTCATCGTCAGCGCGCCATCCCGCGCGATGCCCGAGCTCCAGACCCTATCGCGCCGCCACCACGTCGAGATCTCGCTGCTCGGCATGGCGGGAGGCGAGACGGTCGAGTTCGAAGGACAGTTTCGGCTGTCGCTCGCGGAGATGCGGCAGGCGTGGGAAGGAGGACTCGTCCTCTAGATGTGTGGGGTGTTTGGGATCTGCGCGGCGCGGGGCGTCGACGTCGCCAACATCACCTATTTCGGAATGTTCGCGCTCCAGCATCGGGGCCAGGAGTCGGCGGGCATCGCGGTGTCGGACGGCCAGTCGGTTCGCGTGCATCGAGGCATGGGCCTGGTCGCCCAGGTGTTCTCCCCGCAGACGGTTCGAGACATGGGCGAGGGATCCATCCTCGCGCTGGGCCATACGCGGTACTCGACCACCGGCTCGAGTCGCGCGGAAAACGCGCACCCACTGCCGTTCCATCACCCGCAGCTCGGACCCGGCGCCATCGCGCACAACGGGAATCTCCTGAACGCTGACTCGCTTCGCAAGCAGCTCGAAGAACAGGGCGCCACATTCGATTCGGCGCTCGACACCGAGGTCATGGCGAGGCTCATCGAGCACACGCACGGGCGTACGTGGGAGGAGGTGATCCGCAAGACCTTCGCTCGCGTGGTCGGTGCCTACTCATGCGGGATCATCACGCCGACGCAGCTCATCGCCCTACGCGACCCGTTCGGATTCCGGCCGCTGTGCATCGGCTTCATCCCGCTGCCCGGGCAGCCGGCTCACGTGATCGCGTCGGAAACCTGCGCGCTCGACACGGTTAACGCTACGTTTGTTCGCGAGGTGCAGCCCGGCGAGATGGTGGTGATGGACGAGCACGGCGTCCACAACCTCGCCTTCCAGACCTCGAGCAAGCACGCGATGTGCGTGTTCGAGTTCATCTACTTCGCGCGTCCCGACTCCATCCTCAAGAACTGCGAGCTGGAGGAGGCGCGCATTCGCATGGGCAACGAGCTCGCGAAAGAGGCGCCGGTCGAAGCCGACATGGTCATTGCTTTCCCGGACTCTGGAACGCCCGCGGCCATCGGCTATGCGGAGGCTTCGGGCATACCTTTCCGCGAGGCGCTGATGAAGAGCAGGTACATCAATCGCACCTTCATCCAGCCCGACCAGTCGCTGCGAGAAGCGGGCGTGATGCTCAAGCTGAACGCGCTGCCTCGATCGATCAAGGGCAAGCGTGTGATCGCGGTCGACGATTCCATCGTTCGAGGCACGACCTCGCGCCGAATCATCGAAAGGCTGCGGTCCGCCGGCGCCAGCGAGATCCACATGCGCATCTCCAGCCCGCCTATGCGCTTCCCATGCTTCATGGGCGTCGACATCGGCTCGACCAAGGAGCTGATCGCAGCGGGCCGCACGGTGGAAGAGGTGCGAACTCACATCCGGGCCGACAGCCTCGCCTACCTGTCCATACCGGGATTGATGCGCGCGATCGGGCGGGGCACGGCGGAGCAGTTTTGCCGGGCCTGTTTCGACGGCTCGTACCCGGTGCCGGTTCCCCAGCAGCTCGAGATGGACAAGATGCAGTTCGAGATGCCGGCGAAATCAGACCACATCCCTGGGCCGCCCTCGCCCTCAATGATTCAACTGAAGAGCTGATGACAAGCGAAGGACTGTCGTACGCCTCGGCCGGCGTCGACATCGAGGCGTATGAGAGGGCGCTGGAGCGGGTCAAGCCCCTGATCGCAGCCACCCATGGCGAGGAGGTCGCGCGCGGCGTGGGCCCGTTCGCAGGACTGTTCGCCCTTCCGGGGGGCGGCCACCTCGCGGCAAGCGCCGATGGCGTTGGCACGAAGATCAAAGTCGCGATCGCGGCGGCGTCTCACCAGGGCATCGGCGTCGACATCGTCAACCACTGCGTCAACGACGTCGCCACCGCCGGCGCGCGTCCCTTGTTCTTCCTCGACTACTTCGCCACCGGCAAGCTCGACCCGTCGGTGTTCACGCAGGTGATCGAGGGCATCACGATCGCATGCCGAGAGGCGGGCTGCGCGCTGCTCGGCGGCGAGACGGCCGAGATGCCTGGCGTCTATGCGCTCGGCGATTACGACCTGGCGGGCTTCATCGTCGGCATGGTCCCGCCTGGCCTCATGAGAGATCCGAAGGAGATCCGCGCCGGCGACCTTCTCATCGGGCTGCCGTCCAGCGGCCTCCACACCAATGGCTTCTCGCTGGTCCGCAAAGTGTTCGAAGGCGTTCCTCTCAGCCGTGTGTATTCGGAGCTGGGCCGCGCGCTCGGCGAGGAGCTGCTCGAGCCGCATCGGTCGTACTTGCAAGAGCTCGGTTCGATTGCGTGGAAAGGCGCCGCCCACATCACCGGCGGAGGCATCTACGGCAACCTGCCGCGCTGCATGCCGGAAGGGCTGGGCGCACGCCTCGGGCGGCGCTCCTGGGTCGAACCGGCGATCTTCGAGCTGGTGCGCAAGCGCGGCCGCATCGCCGACGACGAGATGTTCGGCACCTTCAACATGGGGCTCGGGATGATCCTGGTCGTCGATCCGGAAGAGGTTCCCCGCAGCGCGCAGGTGGTGGGCGAGGTGGTGCCGCACAAAGCCGGTGAGCGCGTGGTGATCAGCTAGCCCGGCGATGAGGCTGCAGCCCACAAAATCTGCGAAATTGCCTACCCCACGAAATCTAGCGATACGGGGGCCCATTTTGCGGGGACCCCGATGAGACTTCACCCCACAAAATCTGCGAAATTGCCTACCCCACGAAATCTAGCGATTTCGCGGGGGCCCCTTTTGCGGGGACCCCGATGAGACTGGGGGTCGTCGTCTCCGGGAAAGGTTCCAATCTCCGCAACCTCGTCGAGCGCAACTTCGAGGTGGTGGCTGTGGCGACCAACCGTCCGTCGTGCGGTGGCGCCGCGTTTGCACGCGAACGCGACATTCCGCTCGGAGAGCTTTCGGTGAAAGGCTTTGCTTCGGAGGCGAAGCGCGACGAAGCGATGCGCGACTTCTTCATGGCCCACGGCGTCGAGCTCGTCATCGATGCCGGCTATGACCGCATCCACACGCGCCCGTTCCTGGAAGCGTTTCGAGGCCGCATCGTCAACGTCCACCCCTCGCTTCTGCCCGAATTCAGCGGCAGCATGAATGCGGTTGAGCAGGCGCTGCAGAGCGGCGTCGAGGTCACCGGTGCGACGGTGCACCTGGTGACCGAAGACCTGGATGCCGGCCCGATCCTGGCCCAGGAACGAGTCCCGGTCCTGAAAGGCGATACGGTGGAGACCCTGCGCGGGCGAATACACCAATCCGAGCACAGGATCCTTCCCGCGGCGATCCGGTTGTTGGAGGCAAGACTTGCCCAGAGCCCTGCTGTCGGTCAGTGACAAGAACGGGCTGACCGGCTTCGCGCGCGGACTCCAGCGTTTGGGCTTCGACCTCTTCGCGACCGGCAACACACTGAAGGTGCTTTCCGACGCCGCAATCGATGCGAATCCGGTCTCCGAACTCACCGGATTCCCCGAGATGATGGACGGCCGCGTCAAGACCCTGCACCCGGGCGTCCACGCGGGGCTGCTGGCACGGCGGGACAAGCCCGAGCACATGGCGGCCCTCGAGACCCACGGGTTCAAGACCATCGACCTGCTCTGCTGCAACCTGTACCCGTTCGTGGAAACCGTGAGCCGGCCGGCCGTCGATTTCGAGGATGCGGTCGAGCAAATCGACATCGGTGGGCCGGCGATGATCAGAGCCGCGGCCAAAAACCACGAAGGCGTGGTCGTCGTGGTGCGGCCCGAGCGGTACACGGAAGTGCTCGCGGCGCTACAGGGCGCGGGAGTTGATCTCGCCATGCGTCGGCGTCTGGCCGCGGAGGCCTACGCGCACACGGCCGCTTATGACTCGTGGATCGCCGCGTACATCCGCGGCTCTGATGACAAGGGATTTCCGCCCGAGCTCTCTTTCGCGGGTCAGCTCGCAGAAGCGCTGAAGTACGGCGAGAACGAGCACCAGCGGGCGGCGTTCTACCGGTTCGGGTCACACCCCGGCGGGCTTGGCGGGGCGGTGCAGCTGCAGGGCAAGGAGCCGGGCTTCAACAACATCCAGGACGCGGCCGCAGCTCTGGCGCTCGTGAGCGACTTCGACCGCCCGGCCGCAGCGATCATCAAGCACATGAACCCGTGCGGCCTGGCCGTGGCGCAGGACATCGCCACCGCCTATCGCATGGCTTACGAATGCGACAAGGTTTCCGCTTTCGGCGGCGTCGTCGCCGTCAACAGGCCGCTGGACCGCTCGACCGCGGAGCTCATCGTCCAGATCGTCACCCACGTCGTCATCGCGCCCGCCGTGCTGGACGAGGCGACCGAGACGCTCGCCCGGCGCAAGACCATGGTGGTGCTGGCCGCGCAAGAGGGTGCGCGCGGGCTGTTCGACTACGACGTGCGCACAGTCGCAGGCGGCTTCCTGGTCCAGGATTGGGACGCGGCCGGGTTCGACCGCGCGTCGTGCACCGTGGTCACACGACGGCAGCCCACCGAGCAGGAGTGGGAGCAGCTCGGGTTTGCGTGGACGGCGGTGAAACACGTGAAGTCGAACGCGATCGTTCTTTTCAAGGATTGCGCCGCGATCGGTGTGGGCGCGGGGCAGATGTCACGCGTCGAAGCGGTGCAGATCGCGGTCCGCCGCGCGGGCGAGCGGGCAGCCGGCTCGGTGATGGCATCCGACGCCTTCTTTCCTTTTCCCGACGGGCTGGAAGAGGGAATTCGCGCCGGGGTCACCGCCGCGATCCAGCCCGGCGGCTCGATGAAGGACGACGAGGTGATCGCCGCGGCCGACACAGCCGGCATCGCCATGGTGGTGACCGGCCGGCGCCACTTCAAACACTAGTGTCCAGTCGATTTGGCGAAGAGGGGCGCAAGCTCTCCTATGCCACCTATCTCAAGATCCCCGAGCTGCTCACCCTGCAGCAGGGACTCAGCCACGAGCACGACGAGCTCCTCTTCATCGTCGCCCACCAGGTCTATGAGCTTTGGTTCAAGGTCGTCCTGGACGAGCTCGAGGCGGCACGGGCGACCATCGATCGCGACGATCTGTTCTTCGCTCGGCATCACCTGCGCCGCGTGCACGTCATCGAGCGGCTGCTGGTCGAGCAGATCGATGTGCTGGAGACGATGTCGCCTCAGGATTTCCTGGCGTTCCGCTCGCAGCTCGCCCCCGCGAGCGGCTTTCAATCCGTCCAGTTCCGAGAGATCGAGTTCCTGTCCGGGTCGAAGGACGAGAAATATCTGGCTCGCCTTGAGGCGAGCTCGGACGAGATGCGGCGCCTGCAGCGACGCCTCGAGGAACCGTCGCTCGCCGATGCGTTCCATGCCCTGGTCGAGCGGCGCGGCTCGCCGACGCTGCTGGAGATCTTCCACGACCGCGAGCGCCACGGCGACCTGTTCGACCTGTGCGAAGAGCTGCTCGACCACGACGAGGCGTTCGCGCACTGGCGCGCGCGACATGTGTTGATGGTCGAGCGGCAGATTGGCTCCAAGCCCGGCACCGGCGGCAGCAGCGGCGCCCAGTACCTGCGCTCGACTCTGAGCAAGCGTTTCTACCCCGAGCTGTGGGAGGTGCGGTCGCAGCTGTGAAAGCTGGGTTCGCGGGTGAACGCTCTGAACATCATATGAAAAAGAGTCCTGTTGAGCACCCGAAGGTCACCTGCGGCACGTGTCGCATGTTCGACGGCACCGCGTGGTGCCGGCACTGGAACTTCCATACGACCGCGGAGTCCCCGCCGTGCCGGTTCTACAGCAGGAGGATCGCGCCGTGACCACGGACGAAGCCAAGCCCAAAACCGCGCCACCGCCACCGATCGTCTACCCCCCTTATCACACGGTCCGGCGCTACTCGGGGTATTCGCAGCTCGCGCTGTCGCCGGATGGATCGACCCTTGCGATCGCCTCACGTCAGCAGGGGCCTGCGTTGGTTTGCGAAATCGCGGTCGGCGGGGGCAAGTTACGCCCCGCATTCGCGATCGCCGGCGCATCGGTGCACGGATTGTCCTGGTCGCAAACCGGCGAGCTGTTCTGCTCGGCGGACCGCGGCGGATCCGAGCACTGGCAGGTTTACGTGCGGCGTGCCGATGGCAACGTCGAGGACTTCGCGATCAGCGATGGCGACCGGGTGCAGCACCACCTCTCGCATTCCGCGGTCTCCCCCGACGGGCGGCAGGTTGCGATCGGCACCAACGCTCGCGATGCGGCCGACGTCGACATCGCGATCGCCGACACGATTACCGGGCTCCAGCGCCTGGTCATCTCCGGCCCGGCATGGCACGTCGCCGGCTCATGGTCTCCAGACGGCCGCTGGCTCGCCGTCATGCGCGTCGCGCAGAACACCGACCAGGACTTGCTCGCGGTGGAGGACGCGTCGGGTGAGGTGATCGAGGTCGCCTCGCACCAGGGCGAGATGCAGAACGTGCCGGCGGGCTGGCTCGCCGATGGACGCATGCTCGCCATCACCGACCACGACAGCAAGTTCCTGCATCTCGAAGCCATCGACCTCCACAGCGGAAAGCGTGAGCTTTTCGAGCATCCGGAGGCAGACGTCGAGATCGCCGCCTCATCGTCCGATGGGCGTGGGGTGGTGTGGAGTGTCAACGAAGACGGTTACTCGCGGCTGCGCTGGAGATTTGCGGGCGGCCCGACCGCGGAGCGCGAGACTGATGGGCAGGTCGGCGACGTGGTCGTCGCTGCTGACGGTACTCGGGCCGCCTACACGCTCTTTCCGCTGGCCGGCCCGGAGGAGATCAGGGTCCTGACCCTGGCCACCGGAGACGATCGCATCCTGGTGACCGGAGAGGCGCTCCCTCAGTACGGCCCCAGGCCTGAATCGCTCCGTATCAAAGGCACCGAAGGCGACATCCCCTGCTACTTGTATCGCCCCGAACATGCGGCCGCCCGCGTGCCGGCGCTCCTTGTGATCCACGGCGGACCCGAAGGCCAATCGCGGCCGTCGATGGACGATCCGTTCTTGCTCGACCTGCTGGCCCAGGGTGTGGCGATCGTCGTCCCCAACATCCATGGCTCCACGGGCTATGGAAAGGAATGGCAGCGCCGCATTCATCGGGACTGGGGCGGGATCGACCTCGCCGACCTTCGCTCGGTCGCGGAATGGATGCGCGCCCACCCGGAGCTCGATCCGGATCGGTTGGGCGTCCTTGGAGGATCGTATGGAGGATTCGCCACCCTGACATGCGTGACGCGGCTGCCAGAGTTCTGGTGCTGTGGCGTGGATCTGGTCGGTCCCGTGAATCTCATCACGATGCTGGAGAACGATCCTCCCAACTGGCGCCGGTGGAACAGGCTCTGGATCGGCGACCTCGACACCGATCGCGAGAAGCTCATTCAGCGTTCGCCGATCACGTACGTCGAGAACGTGCGCTGCCCGCTGCTCGTGATCCAAGGGGACAACGACCCGCGCGTCCCGCGCGAGGAGTCAGACCAGCTCGTCGACCGGTTGCTCTCGCTCGGCCGCCCGGTGGAGTACCTCACTTTGGGCGATGAAGGTCACGGCTTCGTGCGGCTCGACAGCCGGCAGCTCGTGATGGAGCGTATCGGGCAGTTCCTGGATAGATACCTGGTCCGCGGACGGAATTAGTCTCCGCCGCGGGCCGGTTGCAGGTGGCGTGAAAGGTCCAATCGTTGAACTTTCCACGGTCGCGCGCGACCGCAGATGGGTGGCGCTGCTGGTGCTTTGCGCCGGGATATTGATGATCATCCTCGACGGCACGATCGTGAACGTTGCGCTGCCGTCGATCCAGAGCGACCTCGGTTTCACACAATCGAGCCTGGCCTGGGTCGTCAACGCTTACCTCATCGCGTTCGGCGGTCTCTTGCTCCTGGCCGGCCGGCTCGGCGACCTGATCGGCCGCAAGCGCCTCGTTGTGATCGGCCTGGCGGTGTTCACAGGGGCCTCATTGGTATGCGGTCTCTCTGGGAGCCCGGAGATGCTCATCGCCGCGCGCTTCGTGCAGGGCGTTGGCGGCGCATTGAGCTCTGCAGTTGCCCTCGGCATGATCGTGACCATGTTTCCGGACGCCCGCGAGCAAGCTCGCGCGTTCGGTGTCTACAGCTTCGTGGCCTCAGCGGGCGCATCCATAGGATTGCTCGCGGGCGGCATTCTCACTCAAGCCATCAGCTGGCACTGGATCTTCTTCGTCAACGGGCCCATCGGCATCGCTGCCGCTGTGCTGTCGGCGCGCCTGCTCCAGACCGATCGGGGCGTCGGCCTCGGCAAGGGCGCAGACGTGGCTGGCGCGATCCTGGTCACCGCGGCTCTGATGCTTGGCGTCTACACGATCGTGGAGACCACGCAGTACGGGTGGACCTCCTTGCATACGCTCGGCTTCGGTGCCGTGTCAGTGGTCTTGTTGGCCGGATTCATCGCGCGCCAGGCCACTGCATCCAACCCCCTGCTGCCGCTGCGCATCTTTCGATCGCGGGACGTGTCGGGCGCGAACCTCATTCAGTTCCTGCTGATCGCTGGGATGCTCGGCTTCTTCTTCTTGAGCTCGCTCTACCTGCGCCGCGTGGTCGGGCTCGACCCGCTGCACATCGGGCTCGCCTTCCTGCCGGTCGCGGTGTCCATCGGGGTTCTTTCGCTTGGCTGGTCAGCTCGGCTGACGATGCGGTTTGGCGCGCGCCGGCTTCTGACGCCGGCCCTCATCACCATCGCGGTCGGCTTGGGGTTGCTGATGCGCTTGCCCGTGCACAGTACTTACGCGATCGATCTGTTACCCGGCATGCTGTTGCTTGGGGTCGGCGCCGGGCTCACCTTTCCAGCGCTGGCGACGCTTGCGATGTCGGGCGCGACCGAGAGCGACTCCGGCCTGGCGTCTGGGCTTCTCAACACCACCGCCCAGGTGGGTGGAGCGCTCGGCCTGGCCGTCATGGCGACGGTCGCCGCCTCGAAGACCGAGAGCCTGCTCGCCGCCGGGCAGAGCCTTCCCAATGCCCTGACCGGCGGCTTTCGCCTTGTCTTCGGCATCAGCGCCGCGCTGATCGTTGCCGGCATCGTGCTTGCCCTCACCTGGTTGCGGGAGAGCGAATCCGAGAGGTCAAGCGCGTCCGAGGAGTTGGAAGCCGGAGATGAGGACGCCGCTTAGGGCGGCGCCCTCTCGAGCAGCGGCTCAGGCCGCCTCTTCGGCTCTCTCCGACACGTGACCAGCCGAGGTTCTGCGTTCATCGCTGCCGGCAGGGGCTCGCAGCACCAGCAGCACGACGAGGAGGCCGGCCGCCACACAAACGGCCGCGAGCAAGAACGCGATCTGGTAGCCGCCGGTGAGCGCGGTCGACAATGAAGCACCCTGTGCGACCAGTGATTTCGCGTAGTCGGTCGAGATCGTGCCCAGCGCGGCCAGCCCAACCGATGCGCCCATCTGCATCGACAGGTTGCCGAAACCTGAAGCGAGGCCGGCGTCGGCGGCGGGTACTTCCGACATCGAGATGGTCAGGATGGGCATGAACGACAAGCCCGCCCCGAGCCCGAACAACAGGTAGGCGGCGAAGATCCTCGGGAAGTAGCTGGTTTGCTCGTCAGCTCCCGACAGCAGGAACAGCGCTGAGGCGATGGTCAAGAGACCGACGACCAGCAGGCTCCTCGCGCCGAAGCGCGCCATGAGCCGCGCCGTGATGCCCACCGACAGCGTTGCCAGTGCCAGCGTCGAGGGCAGAAACGCGAGGCCGATGCCGATCGCGCTGAACCCCTTGACGTGCTGGAGGTAGAGGGCGCCGATGAAGAAGTTCGTGAACATGCCGGCGACGAGAAACGCGCGTGCGGCGCTGGCGCCGGTGAGCGAGCGGAGTCTGAGGATGCGCAGCGGCATGATCGGATTCTTCACGCGCGACTCCACCACGATGAAGCCGGCGAGCAGTGCAAGCGACGCCCCGCCGAAGCCGAGCGTGTGCGCGGATGTCCAGCCCTGCCCGGCCGCAGTCACGATCGCATAGACGCCGAGCATCAAGGCTGCGCTTATCAGCACGGAGCCCGCGATGTCGACACCCTGGCTCAGGCCGATGCCTTCGTTTTCCTCGATCAGCCACCAGCCGAGCAGCAACGTACCGACCCCGATGGGCACGTTGATGAAGAAGATCCAGTGCCAGTTGATCATCTGAGTCAGCAAACCGCCGGCCAGCAGGCCCAGCGAACCGCCACCGGCGACCACGAACGTGAGGACGCTCATCGCCTGCGCTCGCTCATGCGGCTTCGGAAAGCCCGTGACGATGAGGGCGATGATGACGCCGGCCGACAGTGCGCCGCCCAGCCCTTGCAACGCGCGCGTGGCGACCAGGGTCGCGGGATCGCGGGCGAGCCCGGTCAGCACCGAGGTGACGGTGAAGACGATCACGCCCGCGAGGAAGACCTTTTTGCGGCCGATCAGGTCGCCGGCGCGGCCGGCCAGCAGCAGGAAGCTGCCATAGGTGATCAGATACGCGTTCACGACCCAGGTCAGGTCAGCCTGCGTGAAGTGCAGGTCCCGCTGGATCGCAGGCAGCGCGACGTTCACGATCGTCGAGTCGAGGACGATCATCAGCTGCCCGAGGCAGACCACGACCAGGGCGACCCAGCGCCGCAGGTCGCTTGTCGGGGGTCGGATTGCCGAAGAATGAATTTTCATAACGCCTCCACAGATGAACCGGCCTTCGTGACGATCACTATAACAGGATCATTATCGTCCTTATTGCATGGATTATCTGGAAAGTGGGAATGGTTCTCATCTAGTGCTAGGATCAGAAGAGGCGAAAGAGATGGAGAAGGAGAGCGGGGCGGGGCTGGTCGCCCTGGTCACCCAGATCAGCAAGGCGCTGAACCGGAGGACCTCGGAGGAGCTCCTGGGCATGCGCTTGAAGCAGTTCATGGTCCTCGGCTACGTCCGCGACCGGGGCAGCGTGTCCCAGCAGGAGCTGGAGACGGCCATGTTGATCGACGCCAACGCCGTCGTGCTGCTCCTGAACGAGATGGAGGCGGCCGGCTGGTCGGTGCGCAAGCGCGACCCGCACGACCGTAGGCGTCACCTCGTCGAGATCACCGAATCGGGGAAGACCGCGGTCGACCACGCGGAGAAAGCGCGGGA
This sequence comes from Chloroflexota bacterium, assembly GCA_005880855.1. Taxonomy (GTDB): domain Bacteria; phylum Chloroflexota; class Dormibacteria; order Dormibacterales; family Dormibacteraceae; genus UBA10449. The sequence continues at coordinate 16,562 of VBGM01000155.1, read as the reverse complement.
GCGTCTGGAAGAGGAGATCCTGCGAGAGCTCAGCCCCGAGGAGCGGGCGACCCTGATCAGGCTGATGCGCCGGGCCCTCGACGGCTTGCTCAGGGCCACCCCAGAGCCCGCCAAGCTCTAGCCGTCAACCCGGGGCCCACTCGGCACGTTACCTTCCGGGGCGAAAACAGGTCTAACTGGTGTGATCGCCCAGGCGGCCCCTGACGCCGGCCAGACCCCGACCGTCACGCTCTTCTCCGACGATCCGCGGGAGTTCGAGGCCGCTTTCAGGCAGGTGAGCCGGTCGGCCTTCTTGCTCGCCCGTCATCTGGGACGAAGCCCAGACGAGGCCATGGACATCGTCCAGGAAGCCGCACTACGCGGATGGCGATACCGGTCGACGAGGAGCGGTGAGTTTCGACCCTGGTTTCTTGCGATCGTCTACCGCCTCAGCCGCCGCCGCGTACCGGAGTGGATCCCCCTCCCCGCCGGCTGGGACGCGGCTGCGCCCAACAGCCTCCGATCTGAGATCGACCCGGAGCTGGTCGCCGCCATGCGACGGCTCCCTTCGCGCCAGCGTGCGGCGCTCTGGCTGCGCTACTGCGACGACCTGGCGATCGCCGACGTCGCCCGAATCATGGGCTGCAGCGAAAACGCTGCCAAACAGCTATTGCTCCGCGGGCGCGACGGCCTGCGGGCGCGCCTCTCATCCAGCTCTCAGGAGGTGTCCTCATGACCCGGCCCATCACCCTTGAAGAGATCGACGAGCGCTTGCGCTCTCTCGATGAGACGCTCATCGCCGGGCCGGAAGATTCGCGAGCGCTGGGCCGAATCATGGAGCTGCGCATTCCAGCTGCCCGCACGCAGAGCGAACCTGCGCGTGCGAACCGGCGCTGGGTTGTGCGCCTGGGCGCGGTCGCGACGACCATCGTGGTCGTGATGCTCGCGAATTTGGCCGCAGCCTACTTCGCGCCGACCTACAGCCGGGCGCTGGCGGATGCTCCTGGCGTCGGCGGCCCGTCGAGCAAGATCCTCGCCACCTTTGGACTGAGCGCGGGGCAGGTAACTGCGATCAACGACTCGGCGACTTCGTCCGGCCATACCTTGCGCCTGGCTGCCGGTTATGCGGACGGCCTGCGAACGGTTCTGTTCGTATCAGTGGATGGAAAGGGCCTGGACGGTAATCCGAAGGGATACGGCATGAATCCTGGCGACTACGGGCTGGGCGACTTCAGCCTGACCGACCAGTTCGGCCATACCTATGTTCCCAGCGGAGTCGGCTCACCAAACTGGATTCCATTCACGCCCCTTGCCTGGCCCGCATCCACCGTTGGCGCACGCCTCACGCTGCACGTGATCAGCATCGATGCGCTGTGGCTGCGAGGCGCTGGCGAGATCCATGGCGATTGGACACTGCGTGCAACCCTGGTCGCGGAGCCGGCTCGCACACTCGCGCTGCCGGCGCCGGTTAGGCTGCCGCAGGCCACCTACACCTTCACATCGATACGCTCGAGCGCGACCACGCTGATCGTTCGATGGACCATCGACGGACCAATCTTGGATGAGGAGGAGAAGTTGCGGCCGGCCGGTAACAGCACAACGACGCAGGCTGGGATGCAGCTGGAGCACGGCTACTTCTGGCCACAAGTGTTCGATGTCTTTGGCCGGACGGTGCAACTCGCCGACTGGGGGATCACGTTCACGAAGCCCGCGACGGGCGAGATCACCGTGTTCATTCCCGGGCCGGGGCGTTACCGCATCCGGCTCGGCGATGCGCTGACAGCGGACGAGCTCCAGCGCTGGATCGTGGTGCCTTAGTTCAGGCGCTCCACGATCATGGCCATGCCCTGGCCGCCACCCACGCACATGGTCTCGAGCCCGTAGGTCTTGTCCTTGTCGCGCAGTCCGTTGAGCAAGGTGCAGAGGATGCGGGCGCCGGTCATCCCGAAGGGGTGGCCGAGCGCGATGGCGCCGCCGTGGGGGTTGAGCTTGTCGCTGAACGGGTCGACGCCGATGCCCCGCGCTGAGGGGATGACCTGGGCGGCGAAAGCTTCGTTGATCTCGACGATGTCGATGTCGTCGATCGTCATCTTCGCGCGCTTGAGCGCTTGCTTCGACGCTTCGATCGGGCCCAGGCCCATGAGCTCCGGCTCGAGCGCGGTCATGCCGGTCGAGACCACCCGGGCCAGCGGTTTGATGCCCAGCTCCTTGGCCCGGCGCTCGGACATCACCACCACGGCGGCGGCCCCGTCGTTGAGAGGGCACGAATTGCCCGCGGTCACCGTACCGTCATCGCGGAAGGCCGGCTTCAAGGTTGCCAGCACCTCCATAGTCGTGCCTGGCCGCGGGCCATCGTCCTTCGTGAATGTCTCGCCGTTGGGAAGCGGCACCGGGATGATCTCCCGATCGAAGAAGCCGTCGTCACGCGCCTTCACGGCAGCGGCCTGGCTCTTCACGGCGTAACGGTCCTGCTCCTCGCGGCTGATCTTCTCGCGCCGAGCGACGTTCTCAGCGGTCTGGCCCATCGCGATGTAGATGTCGGGATACTCCTCGGCGTTGCCGGGCACCAACCGGGGGTTGTAGGTGTCCGGCGCGTCAGGATAGCCGCTGCCGTAACGCGAAACGCACTCGACGCCGACGGATAGAAAGACATCGCCTTCGCCTGCCTCGATGGCATGGGCGGCGATCCTGGTCGTCATCAGCGACGAGGAGCAGTAACGGTTGACGGTCACGCCGGGGACGTCGAGGCGGCTCAGGATCGAGACCACGCGTCCGATGTTGTGCCCCTGCTCGCCTCCGGGCAGCCCGCACCCGCAGATGAGGTCTTCGATCTCGGAGCGCTCGAGCTCGGGCACCTTGTCGAGGACCTTCGTGACCACGAACGCGGCCAGGTCGTCCGGGCGCACATCCACCAGCGATCCCTTGCGCGCTCGACCGATCGCGGAACGGCCCAAGGCTGCGATCACTGCTTGAGTCATGGCTTGAAGCTTAGTACGCCTTGTGGTCGGTCGCTATTTCAGGTGCTCGCGGCCGCCGGACATGGCGAAGATGATGAATCCCAGCAGCAGCACGCCGACCACAATCAGGAACGCGACGCCGTTCACGTTGACCGCTCCTGCGAGATAGACGGCCACAACGAGAGCGGGCAGCCATAGCACGCCCGCCACCTCTCGACGTCCTAATACCCGGTGCCGGCGCGCCTCCATGACAAGCTCGCGGGGTAGCTGCTCGTGGGCGTCCAGGGGAGCGAAGATCGTGTACATCCTCTGGCGGTCGAGGCTGCGAAGCTCGCTCTCACGCATCGCCCTCAGTTTGCCACCGAAACGCTAACTGCGGGTGAGGAGGGCCTCGCGGGTGAAGAGCCGCAGCGCCACGAACCAGGCGAGCCCGCCCGTCGCCAGCAGGCTGAGGGAGGTCACTGCGAGCGCCGGCCACGCCACCGTGTCGTGGACGATGGCGTCCCGCAACACCAGCACAGCGTTGAGGATCGGGATCAGGTAATAGGCGAGGCTGGGGTTGAAGTCGGGGATGAAGAGCACGATCGACGCAGGGAAGATGGTGATGAAGTACAGCGGTGTGACATAGGCCTGGCCCTGTCGAAACGACTTCGCGAGTGTGCCCAATGCGAGGGTCACCGCGCTGAAGCTGACGGCGACCAGCAGTGCGACCCACACCATCAAAGGCACCGCCACGGGGTTGAGGCTGATGTGCGAGGACTCAGAAGGCCCGGGCAGCGAGATCTGCGTCAGCGCGACGAACATCGAACCGATGGCGGCCACCGCCGCGACAAGGCTGATGGTTGTGACGGCCGCGATCTTGCCGAGCAGCACCCGGCTCCGTGGAGCCGGCGTCAAGAGAAGGCTTTCCAGAGTCTTGCGCTCTCGCTCCCCTGCCGTGCTGTCGAGGGCGGCGGAGAAGCCGCCGGTCAGGATCATCGTGATCAGGATGTACGGCAGAAAGAAGCTAAGAAAAGCGTTGGACGCGGCGCGGACAGGCGAGCTCAGCGGGTGGGGGAGCAGATGAAGTGGGGTCAGAATGCCGGGGTCGACGCCCTTGCTTTGCAGCGCGGCCGCCGCCTTCGCCGCGTTGTACTGGCCGAGCACGGTCTGCAGGCGGATGTCGGCAATCTGGGCGCTCTGCCGGGTCGGGTCGTAGTACTCATCGATCTCGCCGGCTTTGAAGGCAACGCCAAGGTCCACCTGCTGCTTGGCCGCGGCCGCCGGATCGATCACCGGCACGAGCTTCAGGTTGGTCGCCGTCAGCAGCTCGCCGAGCCCCGTCGGAATGTCGCCCGTATAACCGATCGCGTATGCCTGCGTCGCCGTCTTGGTCGAGACCTGCGAGATGACGCCCAGCACGATCGGCGTTGCGAACGCCGCCAGCCCAATCGCAATCAGCGTGCGCCGGTCGCGCAGGATCTCGATGACCTCTTTTCGGAAGACGATCCAGGTCGCGCGCATCACTGCACTCCCACGAGCTCGAGAAACGCATCCTCGAGCTCGGGCCGAATGCCGCGCACCTCTGCCGTCGAACCGCTCGCGACGACCTCACCCTGGTGGAGGATCGTGATGCGGTCGCACAGGCGCTCGGCGTCATGGAGGACGTGGGTCGAGAAGATGACGCATTTGCCGCGGCCCTTGGATTCGACCATGAACTCGCGGACCTCTCTGGACGCGAGCACGTCGAGGTTGGACGTCGGCTCGTCGAACATGAGCAGGGGCGGGTCGTGGACGATCGCGCGCGCGATGGCGACCTTCTGCTTCTGGCCCGAGGACAGGCTCTCGGCGCGCTGACCGGCAAACGAGTCGATGTCCAGGCGCTCGATCACGGCCTCGACGCGGGCTTTTAGCTTGCGGCCGTCCAGGCCGCTCAGCTGGGCGAAATAGGCGATGTTCTCGCGCGCCGACAGTCGCGGATAGACGCCGATGTCGGCTGTGACCACTCCGACGCGGCGACGAACCTCCTCGGGCGCAGTACGCGTATCGAAGCCGAGCACCTTGACGGTTCCGGCGTCCGGCGAAAGCAGTGTCGAGATGAGGCGCAGCGTGGTGGTCTTGCCGGCCCCGTTAGGTCCGAGCAAGCCGAAGATCTCACCTGGCTGCGCTTGAAACGAGATTCCGCGCAGGACCTTGTTCTTGCCGAGCGTCTTCTCGAGGCGCTCTACCGAGACCGCGGGTTCCGTCAACTGCGTTTCTTTGGCGAGCTCTTCTTCGATGCGGTGGATTTCGTCGTCGCGGCGGCGCGTTTGGGTGCGGTCTTGGCGGCGGGTTTTGCCTTCGGCGCCGGCTTTACCTTCGGAGCCGCCGGCGCGACTCCCGCAGCGGCCGGCGCGGGGGGCTCGGGTTCCTGTGCGGCGGCCGCAGGCTCGGGCTCGGCGCTGGCGACGCCGATCGAGCTCGAAAGGGTGCGGTGACAGGTTTCGCAGGTGACGATCGTGCGGACCAGCGTGCCGAGCTGATGTGCCTCGCTGCGCAATGTTCGCGGGCGGCCGCAGAACGAGCAGAAGCCGACCTCGGTCGTCACCACCACACTGCCTGGACGCTTATTCACCTCGCTTACGGTAGCTGATAAACTTCGCGGGACGGTTAGCCGTCGGGTTCCTTTAAGTCCGATCCACGAGAGGTCGGGAAGGAGAATTTTTCATGGCCATCGGTAGTCGCCTGCAGCACGTGATCGAGAGCCAGCAGTTCTCGAGGCCGCTGCTGGAAGAGCTCCTCGACCGCGCCGAAGAGATGAAGGCACAGCCGCACCATTTCTCAGGCCGCCTCAACGGGCAGGTGATGGCGGCGTTGTTCTACGAACCCTCGACGCGCACGCGCCTGTCGTTCGAGGCGGCAATGCTGCGCCTCGGCGGCCGCACAGTTGGCACCGACAACGCGCGCGAGTTCTCGTCGGCGGCCAAGGGCGAGACGCTCGAGGACACGATTCGAATCGTCAGCGGTTACGCCGACGTCATCGTTCTCCGCCACAACGAAGAGGGCGCCGCCCGGCGCGCGGCCGCGGTGAGCTCGGTGCCCGTGATCAACGCCGGCGACGGACCGGGCCAGCACCCGACGCAGGCGCTGCTCGACCTCTACACGATTCGCGACGAGCTCGGCCACATCGACGGCATCCGCATCGCGATGGTTGGAGATCTCGCCAACGGGCGCACCGTGCGTTCGCTCGCCTACCTCCTCAGCAAGTTTCGCGACATTCGCATCTGGTTCGTCGCGCCGCCGCAGGTGGCCATGAGAGATGACATCAAGGCACACCTCGACGAGCACCACGTGGCCTGGGTGGACTTTGAGGACCTGGACGCCGTCTTACCCCAGGTCGATGTGATCTACCAGACGCGGATCCAGAAGGAGCGCTTCAGCGACGAAGCGTCTTACCTTGCGCTGAAGGGCATCTACCGCATCGACGGCTCGACGCTGGCTCGCATGAGGAAGGACGCAATCGTGATGCACCCGCTGCCAAGGGTCGATGAGATTGCGCCCGAGGTCGACGCCGATCCGCGGGCGGCGTACTTTCGCCAGGCTCGCAACGGGCTGTTCATCCGTATGGCCCTGCTGGACAAGTTGTTGTCGTGAGCGCAATACAGCAGGGACGGCTCAAGGCGACGGTGATGGACGGAGAGCAGATCCGGCGATCGCTGTCGAGGATCGCCCACGAGATCCTGGAGCGGAACCGCGGCGCCGGCGACCTGGTCGTGGTGGGTGTCATGGCCAAGGGCGACCACCTCGCCCGCCGGCTCGCCCACAGCCTTATGGAGCTCGAGCGCGCGCCGGTTGCCGTCGGCGCGCTGGACATCAGCAAGCATCGCGACGACCTTCATCTGCGTGTGCCGTCGCACAGCGGACAATCGGATGTGCCCGACATCGACGGCAAGGTGGTCGTGTTGGTGGATGACGTCATCCACCACGGCCGCACCGCGCGGGCTGCCATGGACGCGCTCATGGACTTCGGGCGCCCGCGAGCGATCCAGCTGGCGGTGCTCATCGACCGTGGCCATCGCGAGCTGCCGATACGACCGGATTACATCGGCAAGAACGTGCCCACATCGGACTCTGAGCGCATCGAGGTCCTTGTCGCCGAGGAGGACGGCATCGACCAGGCGGTGATCGTTGCCGTCTGAGAGGTCCCACGCCGCACTCGTCCTCGAGGATGGCCGCGCTTTCGTCGGCGCCGCCCTGGGCGCGGATGTTGTCGGGGAAGGCGAGGTCGTCTTCAACACTGCCATGACCGGATACCAGGAGGTGCTCACCGACCCGTCTTACGCGGGGCAGATGGTGTGCATGACGTATCCGCTGCAGGGCAACTACGGCGTGCGAGACGCCGACAGCGAATCGACGCGCCCGTGGGCGCGCGCGCTGGTGGTGCGCTGGGCGTGCCCGTCGCCAAGCCATCACTCGAGTGAGGCGTCGCTGCACGAATATCTGCATCGGTGGCAAGTGCCTGGCATCACCGACATCGACACGCGTGCCCTGACGCGGCACATCCGCAAGCACGGCGCGCTTCGCGCCGTCCTTACCCACGAGGACACAGCGCCTGACGATGCGAGGCTGGCCGACCTGGCGAAAGCGGCGCGAAGCGTGACGCCGCTCTCAGAGCAGGACCTGGTCGCGCAGACGTCGCGCACGGCGGCCGAGGAATGGCTGGAGGCGCTCCCGCCCGAGCTCCGACCGGCGCATCGCACCGGCGGCGACGGTCTCGCGATCGCGGTCGTGGACTATGGCGTGAAGGCGAACATCCTCCGCTCGCTGCGGGAGCGCGGGTGCCGCGTGGTGGTGTTCCCCCACACGGCGACGTGGGCGGACGTCGCGGCCGCCGGCGTGGACGGGCTCGTGCTGTCGAACGGGCCGGGCGACCCCGCCGTGCTCGACGGGCCGGTCGAGCTCGCACGTGAGGCGCTCGGGCGCATCCCGCTGTTCGGGATCTGCCTCGGCCACCAGATCATGGGCCGCGCTGCCGGCGCCACCACCTCGCGCCTGCCTTACGGCCACCACGGCGCCAACCACCCGGTCAAGGACCTGCAGACAGGAAGCGTGCGCATCACGAGCCAGAATCACGAGTTTCAGGTCGACGCGGCTTCGCTGCCGCCGGGCGACTTCTTCGTGTCGCAACGCAACCTGAACGATGGGTCAGTCGAAGGCCTCAGCCATCGCACCCTGCCGGCCTTCAGCGTGCAGTACCACCCCGAGGGCTCTCCGGGCCCGCAGGACAACCAGCATCTGTACGACCGCTTCGTGGAGATGGTGCGCGAGCGTAGGCCGGTCCTCAAGGCAGTTGGCGGCGCGGCTCTACCCGAGAAACCGAAGAACGTCCTCATCCTCGGCTCCGGTCCGATCGTGATCGGCCAGGCCGCGGAGTTCGACTACGCGGGCACGCAGGCTTGCAAAGCCCTGCGCGAGGAAGGCATCGCGACGGTACTGGTCAACTCCAACCCCGCGACGATCATGACCGACGAGGAGGTGGCGGACCGCGTCTACCTCGAGCCGCTTACGGTCGAAGCCGTCGAGCGCGTGATCGCACGCGAGCGTCCGGACGCGCTCCTGCCCACGCTGGGCGGCCAGACCGGTCTCAACCTCGCGACAGAACTGGCCGCCGCGGGCGTGCTCGAGCGCTACAACGTGCGGCTGCTTGGCGCCGACATCGAGACGATCCGCAAGGCGGAGGACAGGCAGGCCTTCAAGGACATGCTCGAGCAGATCGGCGAGCCGGTGCCCCTGTCGCGCGTCTGCGAATCGATCGAGGCCGTGATGGCGTTCGTCGATGAGATCGGGCTGCCGGTAGTGATCCGGCCTGCCTACACACTGGGCGGAACAGGCGGCGGATTCGTCACCAGCGAGCCGGACCTGAGAGCTGTCGCGAAGCGCGGCCTAGACGCCTCGCCCATCCACCAGGTTCTGATCGAGCGATCCCTGTGGGGCTGGAAGGAGATCGAGTACGAGGTCATGCGCGACGCGGCCGACACGTGCATCACGGTCTGCAACATGGAGAACCTCGACCCGATGGGCGTGCACACCGGCGACTCGATCGTCGTCGCGCCCGCGCAGACGCTTTCCGATCGCGACCACCAGATGCTTCGCTCGTCGGCGATTCGCATCATTCGCGCGCTCGGAATCGAGGGTGGATGCAACGTCCAGTTCGCGCTGGATCCGGCGAGCTCGACCTACTACGTCATCGAGGTGAACCCGCGCGTGAGTCGCTCGTCCGCGCTCGCGTCCAAGGCCACCGGGTATCCGATCGCGCGCGTGGCAGCCAAGGTGGCGGTGGGGAGACGGCTCGAGGAGATCCGCAACGAGATCACGGGCCGCACGTTTGCGGCGTTCGAGCCGGCTCTCGACTACTGCGTGGTCAAGATCCCGCGCTGGCCGTACGACAAGTTTCCCGCCGGCGACCGGCGGCTTGGCACCCAGATGGCCTCCACCGGCGAGGTCATGGCCATCGAGCGCACCTTCGAAGGTGCGCTTGTCAAGGCCATGCGGTCGCTCGAGCAAAAGCCGCCGGCCGCAAGCGAGCTGGACCGCTCTGAGCTCATCGACGAGCCCAACGACAGGCGTCTCTTCGCGCTCCTGCACGCGCTTCGAAACGGCGCGGAGCCGGCCGAGCTCGCCCGGCGCAGCGGCATCGACCGTTGGTTCATCGACCGCATGGCGACGATCACTCGCCTGGAGAGGACGGGAGACGTCCGTGAGCTTCGCCGCGCAGGATTCTCGGACACGATGATTGCCGCCCTGCGCGGCGAGAGCGTGCCGGCGGCCGCGCCGACCTACAAGCTCGTGGACACATGCGCGGCCGAGTTCGAGGCGGCCACTCCTTATTACTACTCGTGCTGGGAGGAAGAGACCGAAAGCGCCCCGGTCGACGGTCGTACCGCGCTCGTGATCGGGTCCGGTCCGATCCGCATCGGCCAGGGCATCGAATTCGACTACTGCTCGGTTCACGCCGCGTGGTCGCTGCGACAGGCGGGTGTGCGCGCTGTGCTCGTGAACTCCAACCCAGAGACGGTCTCGACTGACTTCGACACCTCCGACCGCCTGTACTTCGACCCCCTGGACATCGATGGAGCGGCGCAGGTCGCCGGCGTCGAGCACGTCGCGGGTGCGCTCGTCCAGTTCGGCGGGCAGACGGCGATCAACCTGGCCGAGCCGCTGGAACAACGCGGTATTCAGATCCTCGGCTCCAGCGTCAACGCCATCGACCTCGCCGAGGACAGACGCGCGTTTGCGGGCGCGCTGGACGCAATCGGGATCCCCCAACCTGTCGGCGGCACCACCACTACGGTCGAGGACGCGGTGCTCATCGCCGAACGGGCGGGCTACCCGGTGCTGGTCCGCCCCTCGTATGTCGGCGCGAGCTGCAGCGCTATATGACATGGGCCATCAGCGCGATGCCGCGCGGCACAGTGTTGGTCGACAAGTACCTGCAGGGCGACGAGGTCGAGACCGACGCCGTCACCGACGGCGAGACGGTCGTCATCCCGGGCGTCATGAAGCACGTGGAGCGCGCGGGCGTGCACTCGGGCGATTCGTATGCCGTGTACCCCGCACCGGGCCTCGAGCAGTCGGAGCTGGACGACGTCATCGATTACACGGTCCGCATCGCCCGCCACCTGCGGCTGCGAGGCCTGGTCAACGTGCAGTACGTCCTGCACCGTGGCAAGGTCTACGTGCTCGAGGTCAATCCGCGCGCTTCGCGAACGGTGCCGTTCCTCTCCAAGGTCACGGGCGTGCCGATGGTCGACATGGCGACCCGCGTGATGCTCGGCGAGAAGCTGTCCGACCTCGGCTGGAGCACCGGTCTGGTGCCAGAGCGGGACCTCGTCGCAGTCAAGGCCCCTGTGTTCTCGATGAACAAGCTGCCGGCTGTCGACTCGTATCTCGGCCCGGAGATGAAGTCGACCGGCGAGGCGATCGGCATCGGTCGCAACCTGGCGGCCGCAATGCGGAAAGCCTTTGCCGCTTCTGGCGTCCACATACGCCCGGGCGGGTCGGTGCTGCTCACCATCGCCGACGCGGACAAGCCCGAGATCTTCCCCATCGTGTCGCGGCTGGTGCAGATGGGCTGCCACCTCGTCGCCACCGAGGGCACGGCACGCGCCCTGCGCGCGGCGGGTTTCTCACCGCGCCCGGTGGCAAAGATCGGGGAGGAGGGCCCGACAGCTCGTCATCAACACGATGTCGAACATCTATAGCGAATCGGGGGAGGCGGGCGGGCCCGTCTTCAAGGACGGCTTCGAGATCCGGCGGGCGGCGGTGGAGCGCAGGATCCCGTGCCTCACGTCCCTGGACACGGCCGCCGCGCTGCTCGAATCGGCCGCGAGCGCGCCGGCCGAGATGGAGGTGAGAACCATCGACGAATGGAGGCAGGGTGCTGCTCGTTGATGCCCCGCTGGTGGCGCGGCGCGAGGTCGCTCGCGGCATGTTCGTGCTCACGCTGGAAGCTTCTGGGGTCGCGGAGACGGTTCGCGCCGGCCAGTTCGTCAACCTCGGCTGGTCACCGGGGCCGCTGCTGCGGCGACCGTTCTCGGTCTACAAGGCGGATGGCGAGCGCATCGAGGTGATCCTCAAAGCGGTTGGAGGCGGTACCTCACAGATGCTGCAGATGAAGCCCGGCGAAATGATCAGCTGCCTCGGCCCTCTGGGTCGCGGGTTTGATCTGACCTCTGGGCCAAGGACGGTTGCGTTGGTGAGTGGAGGACTTGGTGTCGCGCCCATGCCTCTGGCCGCGCGTGATGCTCGAGCGGCGGGCATGCAGGTGACGTGGGTGCATGGCGCGCGCAGCGCCGACGAGCTGTGCTCGGAGGCCGACGGCGATGAGGTGATCTTGGCCACCGATGATGGCTCGAAAGGATTCGCGGGCACCGCGGTAAACGCCGTGCCGGATGCCGACCTGGTGCTGGCCTGCGGACCGAACCGAATGCTGGCCGCCGTGGCGATGCGCTGGCCGGATGCGCAGGTGGCGGTGGAGACCTACATGGGCTGCGGCACTGGCGTCTGCCTGGGCTGCGCGGTTCCCCTGGTGCGGGGTGGGTACGACCGCGCGTGCAAGGAAGGCCCGGTCTACCGAGCCGCCGACATCGAATGGTCGATGTTGCCATCGCACCTGCCTTATGCGATCAGCGCGTGAGCATCGATCTGTCGGTTGACGTCGGCGGCCTGAAGCTGAGGGGACCCGTGATGGCGGCATCGGGCACCTTCGGGTACGGCACCGAGGTGCCGCTCCTGGAACGCCTCGCGCTGGGGGCGATGGTGTCAAAGGGCATCTTTCTGCGCCCCCGCGCCGGCTCGCGGCCCCCGCGCATCGTCGAGACGCCGTCGGGGATGCTCAACGCGATCGGCCTCCAGGGGCCAGGGGTCGATGGCCTCATCAGCGACTACGCGCCGCAGTGGGCGCAGTGGGACTTCCCCGTGCTCGTCAACATCAACGGCGAGTCCGCCGACGAGTACGGTGAGCTGGCTTCAAGGCTCGACGGGGTCCCAGGCATAGCCGGCTTCGAGATCAACATCTCCTGCCCCAACGTTGAGCAAGGCGGCCTCTACTTCGGCAACGACCCGCGAGCGGCGGCGGCCGTCACCGAGGCGGTGCGCAAGCGAACCGACCTCCCGGTCTGGGTGAAGCTCACGCCGATGGTCACCGACATCGGCGTCATCGCGCGTGCTTGCGAGGCGGCGGGCGCGGACGCTCTCTGCGCGGTCAACACGTTCGTGGGCATGTCGATCGACCTCAACGCCCGCCAGCCGCGACTCAGTTTCCGGACCGGTGGTCTCTCGGGACCCGCGATCCGCCCTCTCGCCGTGCACCTGGCGCACCAGGCGGCGCGCGCGGTGAGCATCCCGGTGGTGGGAATCGGCGGGATCATGCGTGGCGACGACGCGCTCGAGTTTCTGATTGCGGGCTGCGCCGCGGTGCAAGTCGGGACTGCCACGTTCGTCAATCCGCGCGCGATCGCGCAGGTCCACGACGGCATCGCCGCCTACCTCGTGTCGCACGGCTTGGGGTCGCTGGTGGAGCTGCCCAGGTACTTGCCAAAAGACTGAAAGCGCCGCCCCAGCCTTCAGAATCCATAGCCATGCTGGAGGTTGACGGGCTTGCCAAACGCTACGGCGAGGTGCTCGCGCTGCGGGACCTATCGGTACGGGTGGACGAAGGCCGCTGTCTTGTCTTGCTCGGGCGCAATGGCGCCGGGAAGACCACCGCGCTTCGCTGCATGGCCGGGGTTCTGCTGCCGACCTCGGGCAGCGTGACCGTCGACGGCATCGACGCCGCGACTGATCCGGCGGCTGTACGCGCCAAGGTGGGATTGATGCCGGAGGTACCTGGCCTCTACGAGCGCATGTCGGCGCGGACATACCTCGACTATTTCGGCGCCATCTACGAGATCGAGCCCCAGCTGCGCCGGCACCGCATTGAGCAGCTCCTGGAGAAGTTCGACCTCCTCGATGCGGGCGATCGGTGGATGGGCACCTACTCGAAGGGCATGCGCCAGAAGGTCGCGCTCATCCGCGCGACATTGCATCACCCGCGTCTCGTGCTCGCGGACGAGCCGACGTCGGCGCTGGACCCCGACAGCGCGCGGCGAGCGTGGGACTACTTGAAGGACCTACAGAAGCAGGGCTGCGCGCTCGTGATCTGCACGCACAGCATGGAAGAGGCCGAAACGCTCGCAAGCCCCACGAAATCTGGCGATTTCGCGGGGACCCGTAGCGAGGCTGGTGAGATCGGGATCATGTCGGCCGGCCGAGCGCTGGCTGTCGGCGACCTCGCCGAGCTGAGGCGGCGTTCAGGCCTGAAGCCGCGCAGGGAGCTGCGCGAGCTGCCGACCCTCCAGGACATCTACCTCGCCATCGTGGGCAACCACCGTGAGCTGGCCGAGCCTAGATCGGCATAGACATGAGGAGGGAGGGCCGGCCCGAAGATTTGGGCTCTAAAGATCGGGCTGACATCTCCCACTTCGTCTCTCGGGCAGAATTGGTGGCGCGGCGCGATCTTCGGGACGCGACCAGCGAGCTTCGGCTCGTGCTCGCGATGGTCGCGCTGACCCTTGCCATTCCCATCGCCAGCGCGATCGGGGTCAGGGCGCTTGCCTATTTCGGTGGTGGCACGGCCGTGGTCAACCGGCTCGCGGTTGTGGGTGCGTTCTTCGTCGTCTTCATCCCAGCGAGCTTCTCGCTCGTGCTGGCGCTGGAGGCATTCGTGGGAGAGCGCGAGCGCACAACGCTGGAGGTGCTGCTGTCGACGCCGCTGCGCGAGACGGAGATCTACGCGGGCAAGGTCGCGGCCGTGCTCGCGGTTTCGCTTGGCCTCTGCTATGGCGGGCTCGTCGTCTACTGCGTGGCGGTCTTTCCGGGCCTCGGCTATTTCCCGCTCGGTGTGCTGATCGCCCTGGCGCTCTCGACGATCTGCCAGGTGGCGGCGATGGTGGCGGGCGCGGTGATCATCAGTCTGAACGCCCGCACCATGCGCGCGGCCAATGTGATGGCCTCGTTCATCATCCTGCCGATGTCCGTTGTCCTCCAGGTCGAGGCGGCGCTGATCTTGATCGGCCGCTCCGAGTACCTATGGGGATTCGCGGCCCTGATGATCGTCCTCGCGATCGTCCTTCTGAGAATGGGCCTCGCGGGCTTCTCGCGTGAAGCACTGCTGGCGCGTGACGTCGGGTTGCGTAAGCCCCTGCAGCGCGCGATCGTGGCGATCCGCTGGAGCTTTCGGGGGCGCCCCGGCATCGTTCGTCTGCTGTGGCTCCGTCGCATCGCGCTCGCCCTTGCCGCATTCGGTTTTGTGGCCGGCATGGGTGTCGGCTTCCTGGCTGGCAAGACGAACGCCATTCCGGGCGCGGTCGTCAAGCCCGCGCTCTCCAGCCTGCTGAGCGCGTCAGGCGGAGCGACGCCAGTCCAAGAGGCGATCGGCATCTTCGGCCACAACCTCCTCGCGTTCGTGCTCGCGGCGCTGCTGGCGATCCTCACGGCCGGCTTGAGCGGTTTCGCGCTCACGTTCCTGCCCGGCTTCCTGCTCGGCTATGCGGCGGCGCTCTCATCGTGGAGCGTGGCTCTCGGCGGCGTGTATCCGAACGGCCTGGTCGAGATCCCCGCCGCGATCGTGGCCGGCGGCCTCGTGATCCAGATCGGCGCCGCAGCAATCCATATGCAGCCGAACGGAGGCTGGACCACGCGGACCATGGGCGCTCTCGCTGACTACGTGCGCTCGCTGCGCTGGCTCGTGCCGGCCCTCGCGCTGGCAGCCTTGCTCGAGGTCCGTTTCGGGTAGCCCGGCTGGAAAACCTCCGGCCTGGCCAACCGGATCGCGACGATGACAGCACCCGCCACGACTGCGCCGATCGCCATCGCCAGCGGCGCGCCACGCCACGACGCCAGCGCTCCGGCCTGCATGCTGCCGATCGGGCCCACGCCGATGAGCGCTTGCGAGTAGAGCGCCATGACGCGGCCGCGCAGGTTGTCCGGCGTGATCGTCTGGATGCGGTTGTTGGCTGCGGCCACGAAGGAGATCTGGCAGTAGCCGGCCACGAAGAGTGTGGCCAGCGAGAGCAGGTAGACACGCGACGCTGAGAACACCAGCAGCCCGGCCACCCAGATGAGCGCAATCCAGAACTGCCGCCGGGGATCGGACCCCATGGCCGGGACGAATGCGAGTGTGAGGGCGCCAGCCAGCGCGCCAAGACCCATCGACGCCATCAGGAAACCGAAACCCTGCGCCCCCACGTGCAGCACCTGGTCGGCGAACAGTGGGATCAGGGTCAGGCGATTCATCGCGAACAGCGAGAAGACAGCGACAGCGATCAGCAGCATCCCCACGATCGGCTGCCTGCGTGCGTACGCGGCACCCTGTGCGATCCGTTCGAACCATCTCTGCTCATGACGATCGGGCACGAGCGCGGGTAGGTCCTTCATCAAGAGCAGCGCGCCCACCGCTGCGAGGTAGCTGAGCGAGTTGGCCAGGAAGCAGATCGGCACCCCGACGGCTGCGATGATCAGGCCGGCGATCGATGGCCCGATGACCGCGGCGGCGTTGAAGACAGACGAGTTGAGGGCGATCGCGTTCATGAGGTCCTGGCGGCCCACCATCTCGATCAGGAAGGACTGGCGCGCCGGGACGTCGAACAGGTTGATGGTTCCGGTTGCGGCCGCCGCAACGAGAACCATCCAGTAGTGGGCGTGGCCGCTTGCCGACAACAAAAACAACGCGAAGGACGGCAGCGTGAACAGCGACTGCGTGACGAGGAGGATGTTCCGTTTGCGATAGCGGTCGGCGACGACGCCCCCGAGCTGGCTGCCCAGCAGGACTGGGGTGAACTGCGTGGCGAGGACGAGACCGACGAGCAGGCCGCTGTGCGTCAGCTCCAGCGCCAGCCACGGCATGGCGACGCTCTGCATCCAGGTCCCGATGGTCGAGACGATCTGGCCGACGAGGAAGAGCCGGTAGTTTCGATGCCGAAGCGCTCCCAGCGCTGTCGCGCGGGCCTTGCCGGATTGTGCGCTGTCGCTTTCGCTCAACTACCTGCTCGCGTTGATAATCGCAGGGTGACCAAACTGCGAGAGGAGGTCGACATCGACGCGCCCGCCGATCGCGTGTGGGCGGTGGTG
>VBGM01000154.1 GCA_005880855.1 Chloroflexota bacterium | reverse complement strand
GATCACCGCCTCGCGACGTTTCGAACCGGTCTGGGCCCAGGCGTATGCGCCGGGTAGGAATAGGACCGCGAAGATTCCATACACGATGTGCAGCACGCCTCTGCTTGGCGGGTGACCCGTGACAAAGAGGGCGAGTCCGAACAGACCCTGGACGGCGGTCAGACCCGCCATGATCAGGTAGCTCGAACGAAAACCGCCAGTCACCTGGGCGTGACGGAAGTAGCCATACGCGCCCCAGATCCCAAGAACAACTGAGAAGGCGACGAGCGCACGAGCGCCCAGCACATGAAGAAAGACGAGCGAGTCCGTCAACTAGTGAGGGCGCTAACCTGCTGGCGGAAGTATTCGACGGTCTGGCTCAGGCCTTCCTCGAGATCGACCTTCGGCTCCCAATCGAGATCGTTGCGCGCCCGCGTGTTGTCGAGGGCGATCCGGAACACGTCGCCTTTGCGACGCGGGCCGAAGTTGGGCTCGAGCTTGTAGTCGGTGAGGATCGCGAGCTTTCGAAAGAGCTCATTGATCGTGACCGGGATTCCTGTGCTGATGTGATACGTGCCACCCCCACCGCGATACAGGGCGTGGATGTTCGCGACCGCCACGTCGGCGACGTGCAGCATGTCGCGCGCCTGCTCGCCGTCGCCGTCGACGGTCACCGGCTTGCCCGCGATCATGCGGCTCGCGAAGATCGCGATCACCCGGCCCTCTTCCGCGTGAAAGTCCTGGCGCGGCCCATAGATGTTTGCGTAGCGCAGCACGGTGTACTCGAGCCCAAAGGTGCGATGGAATGTGCCCAGGTATTGCTCGAAAGACACCTTGCTCGTGCCATATGGCGACAGCGGCCGCACCGGATGGTCCTCGTCCGCCGGGATCACATCGGGCTCGCCGTACAGAGCGCCGCCGGTGGAGCTGAATATGACTTTTCTCGCGCCGGCCTCGACGCTCGCCTTCAGCACGTTGAGCCCGCCGACAACGTTCACCATCGCGTCGAAGCCCGGATCGGCGACCGACTTGGGCACCTCCGACTGCGCCGCATGATGGTTGACGACCTCGGGCCGGAAGGCGGCCACCGCCGCCGCCACACCTTCTTTATTGCGGACGTCCAACCGGAGCACCTTCGCCTCGCCGTTGACGTTGCCTTCGCTGCCGGTGCTGAAGTCGTCGAGGATCGCTACCTCGTGCCCGGCCGCGATGTAGGCGTCGGCGACGTGTGAGCCGATGAACCCAGCGCCGCCAGTGACGAGAATCTTCATCTAGGTGACTGTAATCGAAGCGGAAGTCGTCAAAGCCGTGCGCGCTGATGTGACTCCGGCGTTCGTCCGGGGCGTCCTGACACGGGCTGCGAAACTGGCCGAGGTGGCGGCCCGACTGCCCGATGAGAGGTGCGCAGTCGCCATCCGGATCACGAGCGACGAGGAAATGGCGCAGCTGAACCGCGACTACGCCGGCGTTGACCATGCCACCGACGTGCTCTCGTTTGCCGGCGGGGGCGATCACGTAGGCGACATCGCCATCTCGTGGCCGGCGGCGGTCCGCCAGGCAAAAACGTTTGGGCATGAGACGGAGACAGAGCTCGGGCTGCTCGTCGTGCACGGTTTCCTGCACCTCCTCGGCTGGGACCATGCCACCGCGGCCGAGCGTAAGGAGATGAACCGGCTGACGCGTGCGGCTCTGAAGCGCTCAAATCTCACCTTGGCCCGCGGTCGCCTCTAAACTCAACGACCCGGTCTGCGGCGCTCGCCGCGGGCCCTTTCGCGTCTACATGAAAGCGAGAGATGAGTCCCCAAGAGCTGTTGATCGTCGGGCTGGGCAATCCCGAAGAGGATTACGCCGACACGCGCCACAACCTCGGATTTGCGTGCGTGCGTGAGCTCGCGCGCCGGCTCGAGGTGAAAATCGATCGCAAGCGGTGGCAATCGCTGGTGGGCCACTCGGAAGCGCGCGGGGTGTGGTTCGTCCTGCCGCAGACCTATATGAACCTCTCCGGAGAGGCGGTCGCCAAAGCTCTTCGCGACACCAAGCTCACCCCCGAGCAGCTATGGGTCGTGCACGACGAGCTGGATCTGCCTCTCTGCCGGCTGCGTATCCGGCGCGGCGGTTCGGGCGCGGGCCACAACGGCGTGATCTCAATCATCAGCTCGCTGGGCACGCCCGACTTCGTGCGTTTTCGAGTCGGCATCGGCAAGCCCGCGCGCAAGGGTTCGCCCGCCGGCCGCAGCTACGTGTTGGGTCGGTTCACGAAGGCGGAGGCCGAGCGGGTGCCGGCCATCGTCGACGGCGTGGCCGGCGCGCTTGAGATGGCCCTCGACGCGGGCATAGAAAGAGCGATGGACCGTTTCAATCGGGCGGGCTCGCTTGGCTGCGAGGAGGTGTCGTGAGCCGTTTGTGGGAGCGCGTCCTCGAGGAGGCGCCCGCGCTGCGCAGCTGGCCGGCTCGAGGCGCCGGCGGGCTGGCTGTTGCCCGCCTGCCCAGGCCGGCGTGGCCGATCGTGGCGGGGGCAGCATCTCGCGCGCTGACGGACGCGGGCCGTTCGGTTTTGATCCTCGTCCCTGCCCCCGATCGTTTCTGCGATGACCTGAGGCCATGGCTGGCGGGACGTCCTCCGGCCTACGTCTTCGCCGAGGTCGCTGTCTCGTTCCTTGACCGGCCGCCCGCTTTCGACGAAGCCGTCAACAAGAGAATGGAGGCGCTGAACGCTCTGGCTGATCGGTCGGCGCCGAGCATCGTGGTGTCGTCGCGGCGTGCAATCACGCGCGCAACCATCTCGCCGAGCGACCTTGCCCAGGGCACCATGGTGCTGGCGCCGGGTGCCGGTCCGGATCCCGTGGCTGTAGCGACCCGGCTGGTCGAGATGGGGTACTCGCGCGAGGCGCTCGTGGAGGAGCACGGCCAGTTCTCGATTCGCGGCGGCATCCTCGACGTGTTTCCGGCCGCCGCCGACTCGCCCGTGCGAGCCGAATGGGCCGGCGACGAAATCGAGACGCTTCGCCTCTTCGACCCGGTCAACCAGCGCTCAGTGATGCCGGTCGCTCGGGTGACGGTCCATCCGGGACGTGAGCTGTTGCTCGGTGGGCGCCGGGGCGCTGCGGCCGCGAACCGCCTGCGCGAGGCGGTGTCGCTGGAATCGCTGCGGGCAGATGTTCGAGCCGACTGGGATGAGGAGATCGAAAAGCTGGAGGCGGGGGGTGCTTTTCCGGGTGTCGAGTTCTACGCCGCCTACCTCGACCCTTCGCTGCCGTCGCTGCTTGATCACCTCCCCGACGACATGGCCGTGCTCGATTTCGAGCCCGGTCGGCAGGAATCCGACGCGCGTGTGCTCATCGAGGAGACTGGGATGCTGGCCGCGGCCGAAGCCGAGGGCGCCGAGCTGCCGCGCGGTTTCGCGCTCCCGATCGTCTCCGCCGAGCGGATGCAGGCCGTACGCGAGCACCCGCGCCTGGAGCTCACGGCGGGTGAGGGGGTGGAGGGCGCGATCGACCTCGGCTGGCGAGACGCCGAGCCGCTCGTTGGCCGCCCCCGCGCCGTCGGCGAGCTGGGGGCGCTGGCCGCGACCGCCACCGTCGCCTTCGCCACCGAACAGTCGGAGCGCCTGAAGACGCTTCTCGACGAAGGCGGTGTCCGCGGCCGGCTCGGGGAGATGGAGCTCGACCTCGACCTCGAGCTCGAGCCTGGGCTGCATCAGGCCGACATCGACATTGCCGCCGGCTGTGTGCAGCCATCGATCGGGTTCCACCTCATCACGGACGCCGAGCTGTTCGGCCGCCTGCGCAGACCGGCGCGGCCGGTCAGATCGTCGCGCGGCCGTGCCGCGCAGCTGACGCGCGAGTTCACGCTAGATTTCGCACCCGGCGAGCTGGTCGTCCACGTCGACCACGGCATCGCCCGCTTCGGGGGCATGCGCATCCTCGAATCCGATGGCGCGCACCGCGAATACCTGGAGCTGGAGTACGCGGAGGCCGACAAGCTCTTCGTGCCGGTCGAGAACCTCGACCGCGTCCAGAAGTACCTCGGCGGCGAGACCGAGCCCACGCTGCACAGGCTGGGCACCGGCGACTGGTCGCGGGCGCGCAGTCGCGCCCACAAGGTGGTCCAGGACGTGGCCGAGGAGCTCCTGAAGATCTATTCGCTGCGCGAGGCCCGGCCCGGCATCGCATTTGCACCCGACAACGCCTGGCAGCAGGAGCTCGAGTCGTCCTTTCCGTATGAGGAGACCGCCGACCAGCTCGCCGCGCTGGCGGAGATCAAGGCGGACATGGAGTCCGACAAGCCGATGGACCGCCTGCTCTGCGGCGACGTCGGCTTCGGCAAGACGGAGCTGGCGCTGCGGGCGGCTTTCAAGGCGGCGATGAGCGGCAAGCAGGTCGCGCTGCTCGCGCCCACCACCGTCCTGGCGCAGCAGCACTTCCACGTCTTTACCGAAAGGCTCAAGAACTTTCCGGTCACCGTCGAGATGTTGTCGAGGTTCGTCGACGAGGAGACGCAGGCGCACACGCTCGAAGGTGTGAAGGCCGGGCAGGTCGACATCGTCGTCGGCACGCACCGGCTGCTCCAGCGTGACGTGCGGTTCAAGCGGCTCGGGCTGCTGATCATCGACGAGGAACACCGCTTCGGCGTCATGCAGAAGGAGCGGCTGAAGAAGCTGCGCACGCAGCTCGACGTGCTGTCGCTGTCGGCGACGCCGATACCGCGAACGCTGCACATGGCGATCGGAGGAATCCGCGACATGAGCGTGATCCAGACGCCGCCCGAAGAGCGTCAGCCGATCAAGACCTACGTCACCGCCGACGAAGACGAGCTGGTAAAAGAGGCGATCAGCCGCGAGGTCCAGCGCGGCGGCCAGGTCTATTACGTGCACAACCGGGTGCGCACGATCGAGAAGGCGGCCGACCGTGTGCGCAGGCTCGTTCCGAACGCGCGCGTGATCGTCGGCCACGGGCAGATGCCCGAGGACCAGCTGGCGCACGTGATGGTCGATTTCGAGTCGGCGAAGTACGACGTCCTCGTGTGCTCGACCATCATCGAGTCGGGGCTGGATATCCCGAATGTCAACACGATCATCGTCGAGCGCGCGGACCGCTTCGGGCTGGCTCAGCTGTACCAGCTGCGCGGTCGCGTCGGGCGCTCCGGCCGTCGCGCGTACGCGTATTTCCTGTACGACCCGCGCCGCTCGCTGACCGAGAACGCCGACAAGCGGCTCGACGTCATCTCAGGGCTGCACGAGCTCGGCCAGGGATTCAAGATCGCGCTTCGCGACCTCGAGATCCGCGGCGCGGGCAACCTCCTCGGTACTGAGCAGCACGGCGCGATCGCCGCGGTCGGGTTCGAGATGTATCTGCAGATGCTGCAAAGCGCGGTGGGCAAGCTTCGCACCGGCGCGGAGGAAACCGTCATCGGTGACGTGCTAGCGACCACCGAGATGAACCTCGACCTGCCCCTCGATCACTTCATCCCGCGTTCATACATCCGCGACGAGAAGCTCAGGCTGGGCGCTTACCGGCAGCTCGCCGGCACGGAGGACGAGGAGGAGCTTGATGCGATCGTGCGGTCGCTTCAGGACAGATACGGGCCTGGGCCCGCCCAGCTGGACAACCTCGTCTACTCCCTGCGGGTCAAGGTACGCGGGCAGCGTTTGGGCCTGCGCGGCGTGGTCGCCGAGGGACACGACATCGCCATCCGCGTCGACCCCGAGCGCTACATCGACGTCGATGAGCTGAAGAACCGGATGGCGGGGCGGATCTCGATCCTGCCCAACCGGATCAAGATGCGCAGGCAGGGCGAGGACTGGAAGAACGACCTGCTCTACCTTCTAGGTGAGATGAGCACGCTGTACGAGGCCGGTCGCAGCCTGGCGGTTCAAGGGGTCCCCGCGAAAGCGCAGATTTCGTCGGGTAACAAGGCGCCATGACAGAATCTGAACCGATGCCCGACGCCTCCGAGCGGCCCTATTCGCCGGGCATCGAGGCGATCTTCGAGGTCGTGGCCCGGCTGCGCGCGCCTGGCGGCTGCCCCTGGGATCGCGAACAAACCCACGAGTCCCTACGTCCTTATCTATTGGAGGAGACGTACGAGCTGCTCGAGGCGATCGACTCGGGCGACGACGCGAAGATGAAAGAGGAGCTGGGCGACCTCCTGCTGCAGGTGGCGATGCACGCCGAGATTGCGGCCGATGAGCGGCGGTTCGACGCGGCGCAGGTTTCGGAGGCGGTCGCCGCGAAGATGGTGGCTCGTCATCCGCACGTGTTCGGCGATGTCTCCGTCGCCGACGCCGAGGAGGTGCTGCGGAACTGGGAGCATGCCAAGCGCGATGACGCTCGCAACAGCGGCCGCGAGCATGAGTCGGTGGTCGATCGCGTGCCGGCGACGCTGCCGGCGCTCGCATGGGCGCTCGGATTGCAGAAGCGCGCGGCGCGCGTGGGATTCGATTTCGAGTCCCCGACGCAGACAGCCGAGAATGTCGCCGAGGAGGCACGCGAGCTGGCCCAAGCAACCGATGCCAAGCAGGCATTCGAAGAGATGGGCGACCTGCTGTTCGCTGTTGTCTCGCTGGCACGGCGTCTGAAGATCAATCCGGAAGACGCTTTGCGTGTCGCGGGGCAGCGATTCCGCGACCGGTTCGCAGCGACAGAGGCTTCGCTCCGTCGCGACGGTGTGGACTTCCGCGACCTCGACCACAACGAGCTGGTGAAGCGCTGGGAGGAGACGAAGTAGGGGTCGGGTTGATATAGTCGGCTCCCCTCCGCGTCGTCACAGCACACGATCCAGCATGAGAAACAGCAAAGTTCTGGTTGCAGCCGGCACCGTCCGCACCGGCGGTCTTTCGATGCGTCATCTCGTGATGCTCGCCGTGTTCGCTGTCGTCGCCATATGGGTCGGCTATGCCTTCGTGCAAGAGGGTTACCTCAGCCATAAACTCAGCTCGCAGGCCACCGACCTTCGGCACCAGAACTCGGTGCTCTCCGCGCAGAACCAGGGTTACAAGCGGGACGTCCAGGCGATCACCAATGGCTCCGCCGACGAGGAAGAGGCGCGGCTCAGCGGCTACGCGAAGCCGAACGAGCGCACGTTCCTCGTCACAACGCCTGCCAGCCCTTCGCCGACCCCCCCGGCCAAAGCCTCCCCGACCCCGACCCACTGAACCCGAGGGCTCAAGGAATGACCTGGAAAGCAAGGGGTATAATTCGGATCGCGGAGTGGAGCAGCGGCAGCTCGTCGGGCTCATAACCCGAAGGTCGTCGGTTCGAATCCGACCTCCGCAACCATAAGCAGCAACCACGAAGCCGGGTTTTCCCGGCTTCGTCCTTATATGAGGGAGATTTCGTGAACAAGAGGAAGCGGGTCGCGATCGCCAAGCACCGAGCGAAGAAGCGCAAGCTCAAGGCAAAGGCACAGACGGCTCGTTAGGCTTACCTCCGGCGCCGTGGTGCCGTAGCTCAGGTGGTAGAGCGCGCGACTCATAATCGCGTTGTCGCTGGTTCGAGTCCAGCCGGCACCACCATGCCAGTAAGAGAGCACGGAGAATCGCTTTGGACGCAGCCCGCGAAGTAAGCGCGACTCCCGACCGCCTACTGCTGCGCCCAAGCAAGCGGAAATGGATCCTGCTGTTGGTCGTATTCATCGCCTTTGTCGCGACCGGGGTGTGGATGATCAACGTTGGTGGCCCGGTGCCTCGCGCTCCAATCGGTGACGCGCGCTTCTGGGGCTGGGTGAGCGTGATCTTCTTCGGCCTTGGGATCCCGCTCTCATTCATTCAGCTGTTCAGCTCACGCATGTACCTGTCTCTGACCCCGGAGCGGTTCACCATGGGGACGCTGTGGGGCCCGCGGACGATTCGATGGTCTGACGTGACTTCCTTCACCGCCGAACAGGTCGCATATCGCTCGAAAATGGTGAAGTTCGACTACGTGCCGGCATACTCGGAGCATTCGAGCATGCGAGCCGTTGCCCGGTCGCTGAGCGGTCATGACGCAGGCCTTCCAGACACGTACGGGATGAAGGCTGAAGACCTCGCCGCCTTGATGAACGCCTGGAGGTCGAGGTATGCGCATGGCGCCTCCGAATAACACCGAGTCGGTGACGGCCGGGCTGCGCGAGTCCGGTCTCCTCGTGACTGGTGATCGCGTGCTCGCGGCCGTTTCCGGCGGCCCCGACAGCACCGCGCTCCTACTGGCGCTGATCGAAGCTGGTCACCAGATCGTCGCCGCCCACTACGACCACGCGCTGCAGCCGGGCTCTGAGCGCGCCGCGGATCACGTGCGCGACCTGTGTAGGCGCATGGGCGTTGAACTGATCCTCGAGCGTCGTGAAAGCATGATGCCGCGGGGTTCGGTGCAGGCGGGGGCGCGCACGCTTCGTTACGAGTTCCTCGAGCGCGCTCGTGCGCAAACGGGCGCGGACGTGGTTGCGATCGCCCATACCGCTGACGATGTGGTGGAGGGCGTCGTCCTTCATCTATTGCGCGGATGTGGGCTCGCCGGCATGCGCGGCATGCCCGCGCGGCGCGGCGTGTTCGTGCGGCCGCTGCTTGCCGTGTGGAGGAGTGACATCATCGAGTTCCTCGAGCTGCGCGGCGTCGAGCCGCTGCAAGATCCAGCGAACTCCAACGAAGCGTATGCACGCGTTCGGGTGCGGCGCGACATCCTTCCCGCCCTGGAGCGCGATCGGCCCGGAATCGTGAAGCGCTTTCATCGCGCTGCCGCATGCGCCGCGGCGCTGCAGGAGTCTCTCGAGGGGATCGCCGCGACGTCGTTGAACGGCGCGGCCACGCTGCGCTCAGCCGTCACTTCTTCGCCAGAACCTGTCGCGGCCGAGCTCATGCGCCAGCTTTATGCGCAGGCCGGCGGCGCTCAGCCCGCGCTGTCCCGAGCGCACCTGCAGGCAATGCTCAGGCTCGCCGAGCCCGGTCCAGGCGGCCGCGGCGTGGACCTACCCCACGGTCTACGTTTACGTATCGTGGGGGAGGCCATGCAGATCGTCGCCCGGGAACGAGAGCACCAGCCGGCGCCTGAGCTGACGGTTTCGGCTTGCTCGGGCTGCGACGAGGCCGGCGTTGCTCACCTCAAGCCAGGTCTCGACCTACGCCTGGGCTATCGCACCCCGGGCCTGAGGATGCGGCCCCTGGGCGGCCGTGGCACCCGAAAGCTGCAGGACATTTTTGTAGACGCGCGCGTACCGCGCGAGGACAGGGATGTATGGCCGCTCGTGTTTGCCGGCGACGCCCTGGCGATCGTGCCGGGCATCGCGGTCTCGGCGGAGATGGCGACCCGCGCGGGCGAACCCTCGTTGCACGTAACAGTTCGCGGTATCCCAGCTAAAGTAGAATCGCTTAACAGCCTTCCAGGAGAGCCCATTTGAGCCGCTTCCCCCGCTCCAGCCTGTTTTATTTCGCACTGGTCGTCGTCCTGGGCCTCGTGCTCTGGTTCACCTGGCAGTCGTTCCAGGGCAACCAGGGCCAGCACGACTGGACCTTCTCGCAGCTGATGAACAATGCGGCCGCGGGCCAGGTCAAGTCGGTCGACATCAAGGGCACAGACGGCATCGCCATCGACACGCAGGGCACGCACCACAACGTCACCCTGCCCGACTGCTCGGGCGGCTCAGGTTGCGCGTTCGCAGACACGCTGCAGGCAGACAAGACCTCGACAGGGGAATCCGTTGACGTCAAGTTCGAGCAGGCCAACAGCGCCAACTACCTGCTCAGCGTTCTGGTCCCCAACATCATCCTGGTCGTTTTGATCGCGGCCTTCATGTGGTGGGTTCTGCGCCAGACGCAGAGCGGCAACAACCAGGCGATTTCTTTCGGCCGGTCCCGCGCGCGCATGGTCGCGGGCGATAAGCCGACGATCACTTTCGCGGACGTCGCGGGCGTGGACGAAGCCAAACAGGAGCTCGCAGAGATAGTCGAGTTCTTGAAGTATCCGGAGAAGTTCGTGGCCCTGGGCGCGCGCATCCCCAAGGGCGTGCTGCTCGTGGGCCCTCCCGGAACCGGCAAGACCCTGCTCAGCAAGGCCGTCGCCGGCGAAGCGGGTGTGCCCTTCTTCTCGATCTCGGGCTCCGAGTTCGTGGAGATGTTCGTCGGCGTGGGCGCCAGCCGCGTGCGCGACCTGTTCGATCAGGCCAAGAAGAACTCACCCTGCATCGTGTTCGTGGACGAGATCGACGCCGTCGGCCGCCAGCGTGGCGCCGGTCTAGGCGGGGGGCACGACGAGCGTGAGCAGACCCTCAACCAGCTGCTGGTGGAGATGGATGGATTCGACACCAACACGCACGTGATCATCATCGCGGCCACCAACCGCCCAGACGTCCTCGACCCGGCGCTGCTGCGGCCTGGACGTTTCGACCGCCACGTCACTCTCGACCGCCCCGACATCAAGGGCCGCCGCGCGATCCTCGACGTGCACGCGCGCAACAAGCCGCTCGACTCGACGGTCGACCTCGAAGTCCTTGCGCGCCAGACACCCGGCTTCAGCGGCGCCGACCTGGCCAACCTCATCAACGAGGCCGCCATCCTTGCCGCGCGAGCCAACAAGAAGGTCATCGGCATGACCGAGCTGGAGGAAGGCATCGAGCGCGTAGTCGCCGGCCCCGAGAAGAAAAGCCGGCGCCTCTCCGAGCACGAAAAGGAGATCGTCGCGTACCACGAGGTCGGTCACGCGCTGGTCGCGAAGGCGCTGCCGAAGTGCGACCCGGTGCACAAGGTTTCGATCATCTCGCGCGGCCAGGCGTTGGGCGTCACCTGGTACCTGCCGACCGAGGACCGCTACCTCACCAGCAAGGCCGAGCTGCTGGACAACGTCGCCGCCGCGATGGGAGGACGGGTTGCGGAGGAGATCGTCTTCGGCGACGTCACCTCGGGTGCCGAGAACGACATCCAGAAGGTGACAAATATCGCGCGGCGCATGGTCACACAGTGGGGCATGAGCGACAAGCTCGGCACGGTGACGATGGGGCACAAGGAGGAGCTCGTCTTCCTAGGCCGTGACCTCGGCGAGCAGCGCAACTATTCCGAAGAGGTCGCCGCCGTGATCGATGAAGAGATTCGCAGCATCGTCAACCACGGCTACCAGACCGCCAAGACGATCTTGACCGCACAGCGGACCAAGATGGACGCGGTGGTCGACCGCTTGAAGGTAGTCGAGACGCTCTCGTCTGTGGAGCTGGACGAGATCCTGGCCGGCGAGTACCAGCCAGGCGCGGCCGCGGCTTCCTCAGGCGCCTCAGCCTCCTAAGAGCCGCCCGACTCTGGACCTGATCGTGATGGGCCGGGGTAACCTCGGCCGAAGTCTCGCGCGTGCCTTTCGCCGCGCCGGCCACCGCGTGCTGCTGACGCCGGCGCGCCATGGCGTCCAGGCTCTCGGCCGCGCGCTGCTCTCGCGGCGGCGGTCGGTCGTGTTCTTGACCGTTCCGGATGGCGCGATCGAGAGCCTTGCCGGCGAGATCGCCGCGGCCGGCGCCACTCCGAGCGGCGCCGCTTTCGTCCACTGCAGCGGCGCGCTGGGACTTGGCGTGCTCGATGGTTTGCCGCGTGGGCACGCGGTCGGGTCGTTTCATCCGCTGCAGTCGTTTCCAGAGCCCCGCCCGCCGGAGGCGTTTCGAGGCAGCCTGGTCGCGATCGATGCCAGCTCGGACGCGCTGCGGCGAAGGCTCCAGCGCCTGGCTCGTGATCTCGGCGCCAAACCGCGCAATGTGCGCGAGGCGGAGAGGGTCGTCTATCACGCCGCTGCGGTGTTCGCGTCGAACTACCTGGTCGCTTTGGCGGGCGAGGCGGTCGAGCTGCTGCGGGCGATCGGATGGACCGAACGCGAAGCGGTCGCGGGGCTGGTGCCGCTGATGCAGGGAGCGCTTGCGGAAGTCGCCCGGCGCGGCCCGACCGTGGCCCTCACCGGGCCTGTTCGCAGGGGCGATGTCGAGACCGTCACCCGCCACCTGGAGGCTCTGGCCGGGCTCGATTCGAGCTCCCGGAGAGGTGGGGGGCGCAAGGCGGACGTTTATCGTATGCTCGGCCGGACCGCGCTCGAGATCGCGAAGAAAGCGGGCCTCGATACCGCCGCGGCAGAGCGAGTCGACAGGGCGCTGACCCGAGATGTGGCAGCGACCCGAAGGAGACGTCGGTGATGACCACGGTGCTGGACGTCCAGCGGTTCAAAGAAGAAGGCCGGCGCTTTGCCGTGCTCACCGCATACGACTATCTGAGCGCGAAGATCCTCGACGAAGCCGGCATTCCGATCCTTCTCGTCGGCGACAGTCTGGGCATGGTCATGCTCGGCTACCCGACCACGCTGCCGGTAACGGTCGACGAGATGGTCCACCACGCCAAGGCGGTCGCGCGCGGCGCGCGCCAGGCACTGCTGGTTGGCGACATGCCGTTCATGTCCTATCACACGTCCGTCGAGCAGGCGATCACGACCGCGGGCCGGTTCATGCAGGAGGGCGGCATGCACGCCGTCAAGCTGGAGGGCGGCGGACGCGTTGTCGAGATCACGCGGCGGCTGACGGACATGGGCATCCCCGTGATGGGTCACCTCGGCCTCACCCCGCAGTTCGTGCATCAGATGGGCGGTTTCAAGGTCCAGGGGAAGAGCGACAAGCAGGCCACGCGCATCCTGGCCGACGCCAAGGAGCTGGAACAGGCGGGTGCGTTCAGCATCGTCCTCGAGGGCGTGCCCTCGGAGGTGGCAACCCGCGTAACCAAGGCCCTGCGGATTCCGACCATCGGGATCGGCGCAGGGGCCGGCACGGATGGGCAAGTGCTGGTGTTCCACGACATGCTGGGCATCACCACGGGCAAGGCGCCGAAGTTCGTCAAGCGCTACGCGAACCTGGCGGCCGAGATCACCAGCGCAGCGCAGCGCTACATCGAAGAGGTCGGCGACGGCACTTTCCCCGGGCCCGAGCACTCGTATTCGGCAGCCTCCGGATCAGTCAACGGATCCGCGGCTCCGGCGACCCAGCGCGATGAGGTCAAGTACGGGGCCGGATAGCCTTCCGATCGCCGTCGCGACGCCGGCGTTCATGCGGGAGATCGCCCGCGGCTGGCGCGCGGATGCCTGCGCCATCGGCCTCGTGCCGACGATGGGCGCGCTGCACGCCGGGCACATGAGCCTGGTCGAGGCGGCGTGTCGTGAGAACGACCGTGTGGTCGTCAGCGTGTTCGTGAACCCGATCCAGTTCGGGGCTGGCGAAGACCTGGGCCGCTATCCACGCAGCCCAGAGCACGACCTGGCGATGCTTCGAGCGGCCGGCGTCGACGCCATCTACAAGCCGTCGGTCACGGACATGTACCCGCCGGGCTCGAGCACGAGGGTCAACGTACACGGCATCACCGACATCCTCGAGGGTGCGGCGCGCCCAGGCCATTTCGAGGGCGTGGCCACGGTCGTCACGAAGCTGTTTGCGGCCACGTCTCCAGACCGCGCCTACTTCGGCCAGAAGGACGCCCAGCAGGTGGCGGTGGTCAAACGCCTGGCCGCAGACATCGACCTCGGAGTCGAGATCCGCGTGTGCCCCACCGTGCGGGAGGCGGATGGCCTGGCGCTGAGCTCGCGCAACGCCTACCTGGACGCGGCCGAGCGGCAGGCGGCCGTCTGCCTGAGCCGAGCCCTGGGGTTGGCGGCCGAAGCCTACGGCCGGGGTGAGCGCAATCCCGCCCGCTTGCAAGCGATCTTGAGTGAGGCGATCGAGGCGGAGCCGCTGGCTCGGCTCGAATACGCCGAGGTAGTCGACCCGGCCACTTTTGCGGCGGGCGGCAGCCTGGCCGTACTTGCTATTTTGATCGGCAAAACCCGTCTCATCGACAACCACGACTTGAAGCTGCCGTATCCTGGCTAAATCGAGGTTGTGAGCTACAATTGCGGTTCGTTTGGCGTAGGCCGTTAATGACGACCAAGACCACACCAATAATCCTCAGGGGGTATATGCGTTGTCCACGTCCACAGAGTCCGGTGTCGTCCTGAAAGAAAAAGAGGAGGAGACCGAAAGGGACTCATCTGCGGCGATGACCATGGAGGACTACCTCCACTACGAGGAGGAGGCCTTCAAGACCCCCAACCATGGGGACATCGTTGATGGCATCGTCGTACGCGTCGACCCCGACGAGGTGCTGGTCGACATCGGCGCCAAGGCGGAAGGCGTGATCTCGAGCAAGGAGCTCGGCCTGCGCGGGGAGGTCGAGTCGATCGGCCTCGAGCCGGGCGACCTCATCAAGGTTTACGTCCTGCAGCCGGAAAACGAAGAGGGCAACGTCGTCCTCAGCCTGCGCCGGGCGCGCGCCGAGACCACGTGGCTGGTGGCTGCCGAGAAGCAGACCGACGGCTCGGTCATCGACGCGGACGTTCGCGAGCAGAACAAGGGCGGTCTGATCGTCAACGTGTTGGGGCTGCGCGGATTCCTTCCCTCGAGCCAGGTGGCGCGTGCCTACGCGGGCACGCTCGAGTCGCTGGTTGGGCAGCGAATCCCGGTCAAGATCCTCGAGGTCAACCGCAAGCGCAACCGGCTGATCGTCAGCCAGAAGGCGGCGGAGGACGAGGATCGAGCACGCAAGCGCGAGGAGCTGTTCAGCCGCCTGCAGATGGGCGCCACCGTGAAGGGCACTGTCTCGGGCATCACCTCTTATGGAGCTTTCGTTGACATCGGCGGCGCGGACGGGCTGATCCACATCTCGGAACTGTCCTGGGATCGCGTGTCCAAGGTCACGGACGTGCTTCAGCTCGGCGACGAGGTGACCGTGAAGGTCATCAAGCTCGACCCCGAGCAGACCCGCATCTCGCTGTCGCTGCGGCAGCTGCAGCAGGATCCGTGGGAGAAGCTCGTGCAGTCGATGCCGATCGGCTCGATCGTCGAGGGCCAGGTCACCAAGACCAAGAAGTACGGGGCCTTCCTGCAGATCATGGCCGGCATCGAAGGCCTGCTCCACATCTCGGAGCTCTCGTGGGATCACGTCGAGCGGACCGAGGATGTGCTCAAGGTCGGGGAGACGCTGCAGGTGAAGGTGATCGGGATCGACACCGCTCGGCGTCGGATCTCGCTGAGCCTCAAGCAGCTGTCGGCGCCGCCGGCGAGCCTGGCCGCGAGCCGGGGTGACCGCCGCCAGGACGAGTACGACGATATGAGGGACGAGTCCTAGCCGGACCCGGTCCGTCGTCGGCTCGTTCCGCGTGCGCACATTGCACGGCTGGCGCCAAACACGCGTAATCCAACGCTTCGAAGCGGCCGGCTGACGCCAACCGTGCGGAATTCGACGTCGCTGGTGGCCGGCGCGGTTTTGGGCTCCTTAACAGCCTGGGTTGCCGTTCGCCTTGATGCCTGATTGACTGAATCGTGGTAGGTCGGGGTCGGCTCGGGGGAGGGGAGGGCCCGGAAGGGGACCCAAAATTTTGGGTCAGGGGCCCAGGTTGGCCAGCCGGTCGCGCGCGGCGGAGTAGTACGGATCGATGATCAGCGCTCTCTCGTAGGCGCGGCGGGCCGCCGCCCGATCCCCGAGCTTCTTCTCGGCGTCGCCGAGATCGACATAGAGTTGGGGCTCGGTTTCGCCCAGGTCGGCCGCGCGCTGCAGCTCGGCAACGCCGCCATGCACATCTCCCGAGGTGACGCGGCTGAAGCCCAGATTCCAGTGGTACTGGGCTTGCAGCGGGTCCACGGTGACAGCAAGGTCGGACCTGCCCTGCCAGCTCCACGCCTCGGCGAGCACAGGCATCACGCCAAACCAGATGGCAGCCAACGCCATAACCACAGCTACGACCGCCCGAACCCAGCCACCCGAAGAAGACGGTGTGACCACAGGGATCCGTGATGACTCAGCCTCGGCAGCGCGCACGCCCGACCAGGCGGTGCCAGCGAGCAGCCAGAACGCTCCAGTCGCCGGCGCCCAATCGAAGTTGAACGCGACCCAGACCGTGTAGCCGATGCAAGCCGCCCCAAGCGTTGCCACGGAATCGCTGAATCGGAATCGCCAGATGCCGCGGGACAGAGTGACGAGCACCCACACCAGCGCAGCAAGGCCGATGATCCCCTGAGTGGCGAGGGTCTCTAGGAGCCCGGAGTGCGTGCGGTCGTAAGTCACCCCAGGAGCCCAGTCCGCACTGATGTAGCGACCGAATGAGAGCCCCGTGGCATCCTCCCCCCATCCGCTGATGGGTCGAGACGCGATCATGCGGAGCGCGTCGGGCCACAGCAGCAGCCGGCTGCGTGCGGGATCGTTGTTGAGCTTGCCGAGAGGGCCGAACACAATCGCCCACAGGGCGGCGGCGACGATCGCACCTGCACCTGCCAGCGACAGCCCAACCCAACGACTCTTTCCGAATGCGAAGACGACGAGCGCCAGGCAGCCTGCCAGCGCTCCGAGCCCACCACTCCGAGACGTGGACACATACAGGCCGCCCGCCATCACCGCCGCGCCCAGCCACCAGGCGACCAGAAACTGATCGCCACGAAGCCCACGCGCGACCGCCAGCGGCAGGGCCATCGCGATCAGCGCGCCGAGCAGGTTGGCGTTGCCGAGGTTCCCGTCTGGCCGGAAGCTGACGCCGCCGGCGGCCTGTAGCAGCGCTTCCATGCTCGCGATGGACGTTCCGAGCACGAACGCAGCCACCACCCATGTCCGCGCGCGTTCTCCGCGCAACAGCCACACCGGCACGGCGAGCAGCGCCAGGTAGCTCAACCTCACCGGCAAAGACTCGTATCGTGTGTAAGCCCCGGCCAGGCTGAGCGGCCAGGACACCGAGAACGCGAAGGAGAGAAGAGAGGCCGCGGCAGCGGCAATCAGCGGCAGGCGGAGCGAGCCCAGGCCCGGACCGCCGGGCGACAAGAGGGCAAGTCCGGTGCCCAGGCAGGCGCCGACGATGACGATGGATGCCCTCGGCAGGATGAACTCATCGTTGGCGTTGGGTATAAAGACGGTCGGAATGGCCAACCCGATAGCCGCCGGTAGGTAAGAGCCAAGGCGCTCAAGAATCGGTCTCATAGCGCCTCCGGCTTAAAGAAATCCGATGGCTGAGTTGGACGCTATATTAGAAGCCAGGGTGCCTCTGAGCACCCGAACCAAACGATGAAGGAGGTGCTGGCCCCACCTAGGTAAGCCGTAGTCCAGGAGGAAAAAGTCCTTGTATCCGTTTGAAAGATTCACTGAGCGAGCCAAGAAGGTTCTGACGCTCGCCCAAGAAGAAGCAGAACGATCCCACCACAGCTATATCGGAACAGAGCACTTGCTCCTGGGCCTGCTGCGTGAAGGTGAAGGCCTGGCCGCCAAGGTTCTCAACAACCTTGGGGTAGAGATCGGGAAGGTCCGCCAGACGATCGAGTCTGTGCTCGGCCGGAACGAGCGGATCATCATCCAGCAGATCATTCCGACGTCGCGTGTCAAGAAGGTTATCGAGATCTCCTTTGAGGAAGCGCGGCGGATGGGCCACAACTACGTCGGCACCGAGCACCTGTTGCTCGGCCTTCTGATCGAGGGCGAGGGCATCGCCGCACACGTGCTCGAAGACCTGGGCGCGACACTCGACAAGGTCCGCTCGGAGATCGAGCGCCTGCTGCACGACTCGAGCGCCGAGACCGAGGCCGAGCCGGCTCCAAAAAAGCCGTCCAAGACGCCTCTTCTCGACCAGTTCGGCCGTGACCTGACCGAGCTCGCGCGGCGGAATCAGCTGGACCCCGTGATCGGTCGCGAGACCGAGATCGAGCGTGTCATCCAGATCCTCAGCCGGCGTACGAAGAACAACCCGGCGCTCATCGGCGAGCCCGGTGTAGGCAAGACGGCTATCGCCGAAGGCCTCGCCCAGCAGATCAACCTCGGCAACGTTCCCGAGTCGCTGCAGCACAAGCGCGTGCTGACGCTCGACATGGGCGCATTGGTCGCCGGGACGAAGTACCGCGGTGAGTTCGAAGAGCGGTTGAAGAAGATCCTCGATGAGATTCGCTCGAGTCGTGAGGTCGTGCTGTTCATCGACGAGCTGCACACTCTCGTCGGTGCCGGCGCAGCGGAAGGCGCCATCGACGCGGCCAACATCTTGAAGCCGGCGCTGGCGCGCGGCGAGATTCAGTGCATCGGGGCGACCACGCTCAACGAGTACCGCAAGTACATCGAGAAGGACGCCGCGCTCGAGCGCCGCTTCCAGCCTGTGTTCGTCGACCAGCCGACGCTGGCCGAGACCATCGACATCCTCAACGGTGTCAAATCGCTGTACGAGAAGCATCACCGTGTCACCATCACCGACTCCGCGGTTCGCGCTGCGGCGGTGCTGAGCGACCGCTACGTCAGCGATCGCGCGCTGCCTGACAAGGCGATCGACCTCATCGACGAGGCGTCGGCTCGCGTGCGCATGAAGCTCACGACCACGCCCGACGAGCTGAAGGAGCTCCAGAAGGAGATCAAGAAGCAACGCTCGGACCAGGACGAGTCCGTCAACAAGCAGGACTTCGAGGCCGCCGCCAGCGTGCGGGACAAGGTCAAGAAGCTGCAGGACAAGCTCGCGGTCAAAGAGGCCGCGTGGCGCGACAAGCTCGGGGAGACCGTTCCCGAGGTCGGCGAAGAGGACATCGCACAGATCGTTGCCGCGTGGACCGGAGTTCCCGTGTCTCGACTCATCGAGGAAGAGACCGCTCGCCTTCTACGTATGGAAGAGGAGCTTCACAAGCGGATGGTCGGCCAGGACGAGGCCATCGTCACCGTCTCGCAGGCGGTGCGGCGCGCGCGCGCGGGCCTCAAGGACCCGCGACGGCCGATCGGGTCGTTCATCTTCCTTGGGCCGACCGGGATCGGCAAGACCGAGCTGGCCCGGGCGCTGGCGGAGTACCTGTTCGACTCCGAGGACGCGCTTATCAAGCTGGACATGTCGGAGTTCATGGAGCGTCACACCACAGCTCGGCTGGTCGGCTCGCCCCCGGGATACGTCGGTTACGACGAGGGCGGACAGCTGACTGAGGCTGTGCGCCGGCGCCCTTACTCGGTGATCCTGTTCGACGAGATCGAGAAAGCGCACCCCGAGGTCTTCAACATGCTGCTGCAGATCCTCGAGGACGGCCGCCTCAGCGACGCCAAGGGCAAAGTCGTGAACTTTGCCAACACCGTGATCATCATGACCTCCAACCTGGGCATCCGCGATGTGAACCAGGCGGGCACCTCGCTGGGCTTTCAGCCCGCGGTGGTGGACGAGCAGGACGAGGTCGAGCGGCGCCACAAGAACACCAAAGAGAAGATCGACGAAGAGCTCAAGCGCATGTTCAGGCCCGAGTTCCTCAACCGCGTCGACGCGGTCGTGGTGTTCAAGAGCCTGACGACCGGCCAGATCCGCCAGATCGTCGACCTTCAGCTCGATCGGTTCAGCAAGCAGCTCGTCGAGCAGCAGATCACGATCGAGGTCACAGACGCTGCGAAGGACCTGCTGGCCAAGGAGGGCTACGACCGCATCTACGGTGCGAGGCCTCTCCGGCGCGTGATCACGAGCAGGATTCACGACCAGCTGTCGGAGCACCTGCTTCGCGGAAAGATCACTCGTGGCGACACCGTGCAGATCGACATCGAAGGCGAGGACAGCCTCAAGTTCACGCCGATCAAGCACAAGCACAAGGAGCCCGCCGGCAGCGGAGCCGGCGCCAAGCCCTAGCGCCGCTTCCGGGTCATCCCCGACGTCTTAACAACCGGGGTTGGTGATCGGCTGCGCCTGCTTTAGCGTGATTCGCGTCAGGCTTGGTTGGGCTCGGGGGAGGGGAGGGGCCCCGAAGGGGACGAGGCAGGTTTGGGCGGCGGCGCCCTATTCCTTGAGCCACTTCTCGAGCCCGCTCGAGAGGTGCGCCGGGGTGGTCTGGGTTTTGATCAGATAGTCGAGCGCGCCCAGCTTCAGGCCCCGGTCGATCAACTGCCTCTCGCTGTAATTCGACAGGATCACGACCGGTAGTCGCTCGGTCTTCGGTTCCTTGCGGAGAGCCTCGAGTACGCCAAATCCGTCCAGTTTCGGCAGGCGGATGTCGAGAAAGACGATGTCGGGTCGGTCTCTACGAGCGATTTCCAAAGCCTTCTCGCCGTCGGACGCGACCTCGACGTCATATCCGTCCAGCTCGAGCTTGAGCTTGTACATCTGGGCGACGGACGGATCGTCTTCTACGAACAGCACGCGCACCCGGTCACGCCCGGGGCGAGATTCTTCGGCCACCAGGATTCCAAAGTTGAGCGTACGCCGTAGCCGCAACCGGCCGCACGTCACGCCACAATGGAGGTCACGTGAGCGCCCCGGCACCCCTTCGTCTGCGCCCTCTGGAAATCGGCGATGTCCTCGACGAGACCTTCCGTATCTATCGCCGCCACTTCTGGCTCTTCGCGGGTATCTCGGTGATCATGGCCATCCCCGCCGCGGCCCTGACCGCCTTCGTCTATGGCCTGCTGGCCAACTTCCTCCAGCTGGCCAACACGAATCAGACTCCGGACGCCGGCGGCCTGGTGACAGCGCTCTTGGTCTACCTGATTGGCTACCTGTTCCTTTTGTTGCTGACGCCCTTCACCTACGGGATGGTGACTTACGCTGTTTGCGATTCGGCTTTGGGCCGCCCCGTGACCATCTGGGGAGCGCTGCGCGCTGTCGTCCGGCGGTACTTCGCGATCCTCGGTTATTTCGTGCTCATCGCATTGATGGCACTGTTTTTCTGCTTGTTTCCACTGTGGATATGGATCGAGGTGGGCTGGTTGGTGGTGCTGCCTGTGATGTTCATCGAGAAGGTGGGACTGGGCGGCGCGATGGGTCGCAGCTGGCGTCTGGTCCAGGGTCGATGGTGGCGGACCTTCCTGATCATCTTCCTGGTTGGATTGCTTTACACCGTCGTCCAGGTCTCACTAGCCGGGTTCCTTGGACTGGCGAACGGTCTCCTGACAATAGTGGTGTCGCAATACGTCGCGCTCGCGATTGGGCAGGGCGCCTCGATCCTCGTCAGCTCCCTCGCCATTCCGGTGGTTCAGATCGCCATCGTGCTCGTCTACTTCGACCTCCGCGTCCGGCGTGAAGCCCTCGACCTGTTTCAGCTCGCTCAGCGCGTCTCCGCATCACAACCGGCGTGAGTCTCGAAACGCGAGTCGCGGTTCGAGCGCTGACATCGCTGGCGCTTGCCATGGGCCTGTGCTGGCCGCTCACGGCGACTGCTGAACCTCTGCCGCCGAGCTATCGGCAGGCGGTCGTGGACACCATCGCCATCGTCAGCAGCGCTGAGCCTGGCGATGTCGCCGCAGCGCAGAAGGCGCTGGCAGCGCTCGACGCGGGGACCTCCGGCAGCCAGCCCGAGATCGAGCAGGACCTGCGGACGCGTCCACCCGACTTTGCCGACGCCAAGGTGCGCCTTCACGCGCTCCTCGATGCTCTTTCCTCCCCCGCATCAACAGCCGACCCGGCGCAGGCCGGCCGGCAGCTTCACCAGGTCCTCACCATGAAACGCTACGACCCGCTGCACCAGCCGCCGTCGCTGCTCGACCGCGTCAGCCAGTGGATCCAGGATCGGCTCAACGACCTGCTTAGACTCTTGTTCGGCGGCGGCGCGCGGCGCGGGTCGCAAATACCGGAGGTCTACTTCTATCTCATCGGCGCCGCTTTGATCGGCGCCGCGGCGGTGATCATCTTCCGCTCTACTCGTGGGCATCTCTCGGCGGACGCCGTTGGACGCGCGCCCATGGGTCCACGCGCACCGGCCGACTTCTTCGCGGAGGCTGATCGTCTCGCCCACGCGGGGGATCGCGTCGGTGCCATCCGCGCGCTTTGCGCCGGGGTCGCGGCCACGCTTGCTGGTGAGCATTCGTGGACCGGCAGTCCGCTCACCGTCCGCGAGATCTTCCAGCGCGCCGGCGATCCCGCGCGTCTAAGCCCGCTGCTGCTTCCGTTCGAGGCCGCGATCTACGGCGGTCGTGATGTCGACCCGGCGACGTACGAACGCGCTGAGGTCGCGGCCGCTCCGTTTCGTAAGCCCGTCGAAGCCGAGGGGGATAAAGCGGCATGAGGAGCCTTCGAGGCTGGGTCCTGGCATTGGTGCTCGCGCTGCTGATCGCCGCGGTCGCGTACCTCGGCCAGCCGAAGCAGGACTCGCCCGAGCACAGCTCTAACAGCGACGCCGCCAACGGCGCCTCCGCGGCCAGGCTGTTCGCCGAGGCGATGGGCCATCCCACCAGCCAGATCGAAGGCACATTTGCGCTGCCCTCATCGCAAGGCCTGATCTTCGTGTTCACTCCGACAAGCGCTTACTCTGCCGACGACGCCAACCAGGCGGCGGCCTGGGTTCGTCAGGGCGGTGTGCTGGTGTACGCCAGCGAGCAAGGTGACCCGGAGCTAGATCGAGCTTTCTCGGTCACCAGGTATGGCGGCGCGATAGGAAGCGGCGTCGAGTACGCCAACCCCTCGCTCGACGGGGTGACGACAGTAGCCGGCGGAGCCTTCGCGTCGCCGTTCGACGTGTCGGCTCAGCAGGTTGCCATGCTTCGCAGCCGAGGCGGGCTGCCGCTCGCATATATCCAGAAATTCGGAGCCGGGCGCGTCGTCCTGCTCGCCGACCCCCTCGTCATATGCAACGGCTATCTTTCTGGGGCTCGTCGACGATGGCGCCGCCGTCGGGTTCGACGAGTACCACCACGGGGTGATCCTCAACGACTTCGCGCCGCAGGCTTGGGTCGCCACGCCGTGGGGCGCAGCCATCCTGTGGTTCCTCGTGGCGGTGTTCGTCGGCCTTCTGCTCAGGGGACGCCGCTTCGGGCCGCTGATTCCCCGTCCCGCCGAGACGGTTCGCGCCGATGCCGAGTGGGCGGTCGCGGTGGGCGAGCTGCTGCGACGGTCGGGCGCCCGGGCGATGACACTGGGCATGCTCGCGAGCGCCAGCGAGCGCGCCGTCGCCCAGCGAACAGGCCTGCCTGCACAGCCGCGCGACCGATTCTGGAATGCTTTGTACTCGCGCGCGCCCGAGCTCGCCGCTGAGCTGGCCGAAGCGGAGCGTGTGCTTTATGGCACGGCCGACGGCGATGCCGACATGTTGAATGCCGCGCAGCGCCTACATCGCATCGCATATCCACCGGCGCCCGAGCGCCGAAGTCGCCAATAAAGAGGAGGCTCGATGACCGGATCGACCACGATGACCGCCCCGGACTTCTACGCCCGATTCCGCGAACAGCTCGTGAAGGCTGTGGTGGGTCAGGAGGAGGCGATCCGGCTGTGCGCCGTGGCGCTGGTGACGCAGGGTCACATCCTCCTGGAGGGCGTGCCAGGGACCGGGAAGACGCTGCTGGCCAAGTCCATCGCGAGGGCGCTTGCCCTCGACTACGGCCGCGTGCAGTTCACCCCCGACCTCATGCCGGCCGACATCGTCGGCACCGCGATCTACGACCTCGTCAACCGCACCTTCACGCTGAGGAAAGGCCCGATCTTCACCAACGTGCTGCTTGCCGACGAGATCAACCGCGCCCCCGCGAAGGTGCAGTCGGCATTGCTCGAGGCCATGGAGGAGCGCGGCGTGACGCTCGAGGGCGAGCAGATGCCGCTGCCGGCGCCGTTCTTCGTGCTCGCGACGCAGAACCCGATCGAATACGAGGGCACGTATCCGCTGCCAGAGGCCCAGCAAGACCGCTTCCTGTTCAAGGTCCGGCTCGACTACCCGGCGGCGGCCGACGAGATGGAGGTGTTGAAGCGCTGGGAGTCGGGCATCGAGCTTCGTGACCCGGTCAAAGCCGGCGTCGAGCCT
Source organism: Chloroflexota bacterium (assembly GCA_005880855.1). GTDB lineage: Bacteria > Chloroflexota > Dormibacteria > Dormibacterales > Dormibacteraceae > UBA10449. Next base: position 13,769 of record VBGM01000154.1, on the reverse strand, counting down.
GCGCTCGGCGGTGCCGACGTCGATGCGTGCCGGGTCCAGGTGGCAAAGGTGGTGCTCGACGAGAAGATCAGGAAATACATCGTCGACCTCGCCTCGGCCACGCGCACCGCACCTGAGATCTCGCTGGGTGCAAGCACCCGCGCCGAGGTGCTGCTGATGCTCGCGTCGCGCACAGCGGCCGCATTCGAAGGATCGGAGTTCGTCACGCCTGACCACGTCAAGGCGCTGCTCGCGCCCGCGTTCCGGCACCGTCTCGTCCTGCGGCCCGAGGCCGAAGTCAGCGGCCAGACGCCCGACAGCGTGCTGGAGGCCGTCGCCAGCCGGGTGGTGCCGCCCAGGTAGTGAACTTGGTACGAGGGCTGGCGCCGCAGCCTCGGCTGCTCTGGGCGGTCGCGATCGGGGCTGCGCTGATCGCTCTTTCGATCATCTCGCCGGTGCTGGTGCTGCTTGCGGTGCTCTATCACACGGGCCTCGTCCTCATCCTGGCGCGCGACCTCGCGCTGCTGCCCGGGCGCTCGGGTTATCGGATTCGGCGCCTGATGCCCGAGCCGTTCTCGCTCGGCGAGAGGGAAGAGGTGAGGGTGGTGATCGAGAACCCGGCCGCCGCGGGCCTGCATGCCAGGATCGCCGACCATGCGCCCGACGACCTCAAGCCTCAACCGCGCGAGGTGGAGGGGACGTTCGACCGCAGCGGCCGCATCGAGCTCCCGTACAACACCTCATCGCCTCGACGCGGCGCCTATCGGTTCGGAGCGGTCGACCTTCAGGTCTGGCGGCGTGACGGTTGGTGGCGGCGGCAGCTGCGACTCCCGCTTCCACACGAGGTCGCGGTGTTTCCGAACGTGGTCGCAATCAAGCGGATCCAGCTCACGCTGCGGCGTGGCCTGCGTGCGATGTCTGGACTGCGAAGAGCGAAGCCGCCCGGAGGCTCGACCGCTTTCGCCGGCCTGCGCGACTACGTGCGGGGCGACGACATCCGCCGAGTGAGCTGGACCGCGACCGCCCGGCGCGACCACCCGGTGGTGGTCGAGGTGGAGGCCGAACGCGGTCAGCAGGTGATGATCGCCATCGACTGCGGCCGTCTGATGACGGCACCGGCCGGCGACCTCGACAAGCTCGACCATGCGGTCAACGCCGCGCTGATGCTGGCCTGGGTCGCCCAGGCCTTCGGAGACCGCGTCGGTTTGATGACGTTCGACGACCGAGTCACCAACTTCATCAAGCCCGAGCGGGGGCCGGCGCAGATTCGCCGCATCACCGAGGCGCTCTATGCGATCAGGCCTGACTACGTCGAGCCCGATTTCGGCCATGCCATGACGCACCTCTCCCTGCGGGTGGGCAGGCGATCGATGATCGTGATCCTCACCGACCTCCAGGATCCGGAGGCGTCGAAAGAGCTGGTCGCGCACGCGCTGCGCCTTGCGGCGCGACACCTGGTGCTGGTGGTGGCGATGTCAGACCCCGCGGTGCTCAGCGCGCGTCACGCGCCGATCACCACGTCATCGCGTGCTTACGAATGGGCGGCGGCCGAGGAATTCATGGCCAGCCGTCGGGAAAGCTTCGAGCTGCTGAGGCGCGGCGGCGTGCTCGGGCTCGACGTCGTCGCAGGCAATCTCAGCCCTGCTCTCGTGGAGCGCTACCTCGAGCTCAAGGAGCGAGCACTGCTCTAGCAGGGGACCTGCGGCCGACGAACAGCAGGTACGTGTAGTAGAGGAGGCCCGTCGTCAGCCCGATCGTGACCTTGGCCGCGAACGGCGCATTCGAAGGCGAGATGTTGCCCTCGATGGTTCCCGCGATCAGCAGCAGCGGCGAGAGGCCGAGCAGCAGCGTGAAGGCGCGCCGGGACGCGATCACCAGGGCGTCGGCACGCTTGCGGTTGCCTGGGGAGATCAGCGCCCAGCCCATCATCAGGCCGGCAGCGCCCTCAGCGATCACGATCGATAGCTCGAGCACGCCATGCCCGATGACGAACTCGAACAGCCCGCCGCTGACGCCGTAGGCCTGGGTGAGCCCGAAGAGGCCGCCAAGGCTGATGCCGTTGGTGATCAGCACATAGATCACAGGTAGTCCGAAGATGACGCCGAACGCGAATGCGACCATGGTCACGTAGATGTTGTTGAGCGCGATCAAGCCGGCCGCAGTCACGCGGAGCTCGGGAGGGATGTCCGTCCACAGCTGGTGGTGATGGACGCGGTTGATCAGCTCTGGAGATGCGATGCCGTAAGCGGCCTCGGGGTGGGCCAGCACGACGAAGTAGGCGACGATCGCCGGCACGAACAAGAGCGCGGCCGAGGCGACCACATAGGGCCAGGACTGCCGGTACGTGCGCGGCAGCGTCTCGAGATAGAAGGTCTGGATCCGGCGCCATACGTGACCGCCCCTTCGATACACGACTCCATGACCGCGCGCGACCAGCCCATTCAGGTAGCGGTGCACGGGCTCCCCGGGCCAGTCTCTCTGGGCGCGCGCAAGGTCGGCGGTAGCCCTCCGGTAGAGGGATGTCATGGTCAGGACCTGCGCCGGCGCGAGGCCGTTGAGCTGGCCCCTGCCGGCCCGTGCGATCAGGTCCTCCAGCCGGTTCCAGTCGTCACGACGCCGGATAACAAACTCCTCGGCACGCATCAAGTAGTGAAAATAACCGAATGGAGCAGCCGCTCCCCGACACTGACCTCGTCGTCTCCACTCCGGAGCGGGTCTCGTTCGACTACCAGGTGGCCGGGCTGGGCACCCGCGGGGTCGCGCAGATCCTCGACCTGCTGATCGTGGCGGCGCTTCTCGCGGCGGTGGCGTTTGTCGCCGTCGGCGGCGCCACCTACACGCAATCGGGCACAGTCGGCACCCTCGTCTTCGCGTTCGGAGCGTTCGTGGTGGTATTCGGCTACTTCTGGATCAGCGAGGCGCTGTTCTCCGGCCAGACGCTCGGCAAGCGTGCGTTCAGGCTGCGCGCGGTGGGAGACCGCGGCGAGCCGCTGACATGGATGCAGGCCGGCATTCGCAATGTGGTCCGGATCGTCGACTTCCTGCCTTATGGCTATGGGGTAGGCGTCGTCGTGCTGTTCGTGAACGGCCGGGGCAAGCGCCTGGGCGACCTTGCCGCCGGCACCGTCGTCGTGAAGGATTCCGACTCCATAGGGCTATGGCAGCTGGCGCGCCCCGCGGTGACTGTGCGGCCGCCACCGCCGCCTCCTCCTCCACCGCCCTCGCCGCCCTCAGGCGTCAACTACCAGTTCCCCGCGCATCCGCCACCGCCTCCACCGCCGTCGGGGCCGCCTCCCGCCTACCCACCTCCTATGGGGTACGCGCTGCCGGCGCCTTCATTCGCACCCGCCTCGCAGGCCGAGCTCACCCTCCGCCGCCTCGACCCGGACCTGCGCCGCTTCGTCAGCTCATACGCGCGCCGCCGCCCGAGCCTGCCTCTCAACCTTCGGGTCCAGCTGGCGAGCTCCCTCGAGGCGAGCCTCCGGACAGCGCTGCCGGACGTATTCGCTGAGCAGGGACCCTTGGCGGCGCTCGACCAGCTCGCCAATCTATCCCTTCAATAAATCCAGTCGCGGAGCTGATCTTCGGTCACGTTGCCGCCGGTCAGCGGGATGGCGACCCGCTTGCCGGCCAGCTCATCGCGCAACTTGGCCGCGCCGGCGACGCCCGCCGCGCCGGCCGGCTCGACGATGAGCCCAGCGTCGCGATACAGCCAGCGCATCGACTCGATGATCTCGTCGTCTGTGACCAGCATCACCTCGTCGACCGCCTTGCGCATCAGCTCGAGGGCCTCGCGGACCGGGATGCGCACCGCGATCCCGTCGGCAACGGTATCGAGGCTCGCGGTGCTGACCGGCTTGCCGGCACGCCACGACATGAACATGGAAGGCGCGCCCGATGGGCAGACCGCGATCACACGGGTCTCAGGCGAGTGGCGCCGCAGCCACATGCCGATCCCGTTGATGAGCGAACCGTTGCCGAGCGGGACGATGCAGGCGTCGATGGGCTGGTTCATTCGCCCCAGCTCTGACGCCATCGTGGCGGCGCCTTCGGCGATGGGTCCGAGCAAACCGTCCTCGACATAGAACGCGCCTGTCTTTTTCGCATGTCGCAGGGCGCCCGCCTTGGCGTCGTCGAAGTCCTGCCCTTCGAGAATCACCTCGGCGCCGAGCGCTCTCATGCGGTCGACCTTGAGCGGGTTGGCGCTGAGGGCCGCGAACACTGTGATCTTCGTGCCACGCTTGCGAGCCGCGTAAGCCATGCCCTGGCCGAAGTTACCCGCCGACGCGCACACCAGGCCGTTTGGCTGCGGGCCAAGGCGGTGCAGGAGGTAGTCGGTGCCGCGACCCTTGAAGGAGCGGATCGGGTTCACGCACTCGACCTTCAGCACAGCCGTAATGCCCAGCCGGCCGCTCAAGGGTTCACTGACGAACTGAGGGGAGTTGAGGAACACAGGGTCGATGACCTCAGCGGCCTCCTCGATCCGGTCGACCGAGATCGAGGCATCCATGGGTTGAGGATATGGCGAGAGGGTGAGCGCCTGCGCTGGGTCTAGAACCGGAACGCCGCCCCGGGGGTAGTCAGGACGGCGCTCCTTCGTTCCAGAAGCCGGGGTGGGGTCCCGGCGCTCTACTGAATAGAACGGCTGACCCTGTAAAAGGCTACGTACATACTTGTAAATACTCGATCATCGGTGGAGAGTTCAGCATCTACATGCCCAAATCGACCGTGACCTTCATGTGTTCAGAGTGCGGTGGTGAAAGCCTGCGCTGGGCCGGCCAGTGCCCGCACTGCCAGGCCTGGAACACGCTCCAGGAGTTCCAGGTCCGCAAGGCCCCGTCAGGGCGTAAGCAGGCAACGGCACAGGGGGTGCCGAATCGGCCCGTGCCGCTGAACGAGATCGAGTCGGAGTCGTCGCCCCGGCGCCGCCTGGCGTGGGGCGAGCTCAACCGCGTGCTCGGAGGTGGCGTCGTGCCGGGCAGCGTGGTCCTCGTGGGAGGCGAGCCGGGCGTCGGCAAGTCGACGCTGCTCATGCACGCGGCCCAGCAGATCGCGGGTGGTGATGGCGGGAAGGTCCTGTACGCCTCGGGCGAGGAGTCGCCACAGCAGATTCGCATGCGCGCGGCCCGGCTGGGCCCACTTTCGCCGGGGATCCTTCTTTTGGCCGAGACCGATCTCGACGCGATCTGCGAGGCCATCCGCGCGGAGGCGCCGCAGCTTGCGATCGTCGACTCCATCCAGACCGTCACCGACGCCGGCTTCGAAGGCAGCGCCGGCAGCGTCACCCAGGTGCGCGAATCGGCCGCGCGCCTCATGAGGCTGGCCAAGGAGATCGGGGTTCCGATCTTCCTCGTCGGCCATGTCACCAAAGAGGGCGCGATCGCCGGGCCGAGGGTCCTCGAGCATATCGTTGACACGGTGCTTTACCTGGAGGGCGACCGGAGGCAGGAGCTCCGCATCCTGCGAGCCATGAAGAACCGCTTCGGGTCGGCCGAGGAGATCGGCGTCTTCGCCATGGGCGAGAAAGGCCTCGAGGAGGTAAGCGACCCTTCCGCCGCTCTGCTCGGCAACGCGGCCGTCTCGTCGCCGGGCACGGCGGTGGTCGTCGTCCTCGAGGGCACGCGACCATTGCTCATCGAGATCCAGAGCCTGGTCAACAGGACCACGAACAACTACCCGCCGCGGCGCATCGCCAGCGGCATGGACATCAACCGATTGCACATGCTCATCGCAGTGCTGGAGAAGCGAGCCTCGGCCTCGCTTGGTGGGTCCGACGTCTTCGTCAACGTGGCTGGCGGCATCCGCATCACAGAGCCGGCCGCGGACCTTGGTCTTGCCCTGTCCATCCACAGCAACACGAGCAACAGGCCCCTGCCGGACGGCCTGGTTGTCATCGGTGAGCTGGGTTTGGCGGGCGAGGTGCGACGCGTTGGCCAGCTGGAACGCCGCCTGCATGAGGCGGCGCGCCACGGCCTGACGCGCGCTTTGATTCCGGCTGGCGCCAAAGCCGGCCGGCCGGCCGGCCTCGAGGTCGTCGAGGTCCGGTCACTGGCGGAGGCAATCTCCGCCGCATTTCCTTCACACATGAGGTCCGGCGCATTCATAAAGGAGGCCGAGGTATCGGTCACCTGAGGAGGTAATCCGTGAGGCGTTCCGATACCCTCGCCCGCCGACTCGGAGTGGGGATCGGAGTCATCGGTGGCTTCTTTCTTGGTTATGCGCTCGTCCGCCTGTCGGGGATCAGCCATCAGGGTTGGGTGCTCATAAGCCTGACCACGATGGAAGGCCTGATCTTCGGCTACCTGGGCACGCCGTACGTGCTGGGGGGCTGGCGAGACTTCAACAAGCGGCTCACCTCGACTCCGCTGCCGGACCTGCTCAGCGGGCTGCTGGGCATGATCGTCGGTCTCGTCATCGCCGTTCTCATCGGAGTGTTCCTGCGCGACCTCATCGCCCCGTACGGCATTGCGCTGTCGTTCGTGCTCGCGGTCCTGCTGGCTTTGCTCGGCGCCTCCGTCGGCATCACGCGTCGCGCTGAGCTGACCGCCATTTTTTTCGGAGGCACCAAGGACCAGAAGAGCCACCGCCTCGACGCGGTCCTCCTCGACACCTCGGTCATCATCGACGGCCGCATCCTCGACATCGCCAAGACCGGGTTCGTCGACCTGCCCCTGATGGTCCTCAGCTCGGTGCTGCGCGAGCTCCAGCTCGTCGCCGACTCCGCCGACGCGACGCGCCGCCGCCGCGGACGGCGCGGTCTCGACGTGCTCACGGAGATGCAGAAGGATTCCTCTATCAACCTGCTGGTGGTCGTTGACGACGTGGCGCCGAGCACCGAGATCGACGCCCACCTGGTGCGCACGGCCAAGCGCAGGGGGTGGGGGATCATGACCAACGATTTCAACCTCAATCGCATCGCGCGCCTCGAAGGCGTTGACGTCCTCAACCTCAATGAGCTCGCCCAGGCGATGCGTCCAGTGGCCATTCCCGGGGAAGAGATAGTCGTGATGATCGCGCGCGAGGGCAAGGAGCCCGGCCAGGGCGTGGGCAGCCTGGACGACGGAACCATGGTCGTCGTGCAGAACGGTCGCCGCCTGATCAACCAGACGATCACCGCGGTGGTCACGTCGGTCATCCAGACGTCGGCCGGCCGCATGATCTTCGCCGAACCGGCGGGGCAGGACGGCCGCCGCAACAGCCGCGCCAAGCGCGACGAGGATCCCGGCTGATGCGAGTGGGCGCCATCGTCGCAGCGGCCGGTTCAGGATCTCGCCTGGGCCGCGGCAGCAAGGCGCTCATTCGCCTGAATGGGCGCACGACGCTGGCGCGGGCGCTCGAGCTCTTCCTCGCCCTCGACGAGGTGGACAGGATCGTTGTCGTCGGGCCGCCGGCGAGGCTCGAGAACGCCGAGCGAGAGGTGGAGTCGCTGTCGCCTCGTAAAACAGTGACCGTGCTGGCCGGCGGCGAGAGCAGGCAGGCCTCGGTGCGCGCTGGCCTGGCCGCGCTGGGCGAGTGCGATTACGTGCTGGTCCACGACGCGGCGCGCCCGCTCGCGACGGCATCGCTCGTGCGGCGCGTGCTCGCGGCGGCGATGGAATCCGGCGCCGCGTTTCCGGCCATCGCCCCGCGCGACGCGGTCAAGCGCGTCGAGGGCAACCGGCTCGTGGAGAGCCTGGACCGTTCGCGCATCGTGCTCGCACAGACGCCGCAGGCCTTCTCGTACGAGCTCCTGGCACGGGCGCATCGTGAGGCGGCCGACGCGGGCCTGGTCGGCGACGACGACGCGCAGCTCGTGGCCGCGACCGGCCATGAGGTCACAGTGGTCGAGGGCGAGCCCGCCAACATCAAGCTCACGACGCCGGAGGATTTCGGCGTGGTCGAGGCGTTGATCAAGGAGCAGGAGGCCGCGGCCACGTGAGGATCGGCACCGGCTACGACGTCCACCGGCTCACGGCCGGCCGCGACCTGATTCTTGGCGGCGTCCACATCGAGCATCCGCTCGGCCTCGAAGGACATTCCGATGCGGACGTACTCACGCACGCGGTCATCGACGCCTTGCTCGGTGCGGCCGCGCTCGGTGACATCGGCGAGCATTTCCCGGACACCGATCCGCAGTGGAAAGGGATGTCCAGCCTGGATCTGCTCGAGCTCTCGGCGCGGCTGCTCGAGAAGGCCGGCTACAAGGTCGTCAACGTCGACTCCACCGTGATCGCCGAGGAGCCCCGCCTGCATCTCGTGCTGGTCGAGATGCAGAGGAACATCGCCCGGCGGCTGGGGCTGAAACGCGATCTGGTGAGCGTCAAGGCGACATCTCCCGAGGGCATTGGAGCGCTCGGGCAGAGTCACGGGATCGCGGCGCAAGCGGTCGCTCTGATCGAATAGAGGAGTGACGCTCGAGCTCCACAACACCCTGACCGGGTCGAAGGACCCGTTCGAACCGCTGCAGGACGGTCATGTCGGCATGTACACGTGCGGCCCGACGGTGTGGAACTACGCGCATGTCGGCAACCTTCGCGCGTTCCTGTTCTACGACCTGCTGCGACGCCAGCTGCAGGCGGACGGATATCGCGTCACGCACGTGATGAACCTCACCGACATCGATGACCGCATCCTCGACCAGGCCATGCATGCGGGCACCACCATCGTCGAGTACGTCAAGCCGTACGTCGAGGCTTTCTTCGAAGACATGCGCTCGCTGCGCGCATTGCCTGCGGACCACTACCCGAAGGCGACCGAGCATATCCCGGACATGGTGGCCATGATCGGGACGCTGCTGGAGCGTGGTTTCGCATACGAGGCGGACGGCGACGTGTATTTCCGAATCGAAAGCTTTCCGCGTTATGGGATGCTGTCGCACCTCGACCGCTCAGGCCTTCGCCCCGGCATGCGGGTGGCGACGGACAAATATGACAAGGAGTCCGTGAGCGACTTCGCGCTGTGGAAGAAAGCCCACCCGGACGACGAGAAGCTGGGCGCCGCGTGGGATGCGCCTTTCGGACGCGGCCGCCCCGGCTGGCACATCGAATGCTCGGCCATGGCCAAGAGATACCTGGGCGACACGTTCGACATCCACGGCGGCGGGGTCGACCTCATGTTTCCCCATCACGAGAACGAGATCGCGCAGTCGGAGGCGGCCAACGGCAAGCCACTTGCGCGCGTGTGGCTCCACTCCGAGCACCTGGCCGAGGCGGGCGGCGAAAAGATGTCGAAGAGCGCCGGCGGTTTCACCACGCTGCGTGACCTCGTCGCGGCGGGGCACGACCCGCTCGCGGTCCGCTTCTTCCTCATCGCCAACGCCCACTACCGCTCCCGCCTTCGCCTGACCAGCGAAGCCTTGCACGCATCGGCGGAGCAGGTCCGGCGCTTGCGCGACTTTGCCGCGCGCGTGCGCCGGATGGATCCGGGGACGCAGGAGGACCAGGAGCTGATCGGGAGGATCGCCAAGGTTCGGGCCGCCTACAAGGAAGCGCTGGACGACGACCTCAACCTGCCCCAGGGAGTAGGCCAGGTGTTCGAGCTCGTCCGCGAGGCCAACGCGGCGATGGACGACTCGCGCGTGGGGGAGCACGGAAGGCGTGCGCTGGCGGAGCTGATCGAGGAGGTCGACCGCCACCTCGACGTGATGGGTGGTGAAGAGCCTGGGCTCGCCGAAGAGGTGGAGCGTCTGATCGCGGAGCGCGAAGCCGCTCGCAGTGCGAAAGACTTCATTCGCGCAGACCTCATCCGCGAGGAGTTGAAACAGCGCGGGATCGCCCTCGAGGATTCTCGCGACGGCGTGCGCTGGCGGCGGGTCACGCGGGAGAGAGGGATGTGAACGATCGCGGGCGTAACCGGCAACGTCGGCGAGCCGTCGCTCCGGCAGCGGCGGTGATCCACGGGCGCAACGCCGTGCTGGAGGCCGCGCGGGCGGGTCAGGTTGTGAAGGTTTTCCAGGCCTCGGGCCTCGGCCACGACCCACGGCTTGACGAGCTGGCGAGGCTCGCGCCCATCGAAGTCGTTCCGCCGGAACGGCTCGAAGCCATCGCCGCAGGAGTGCACCAGGGCGTCGCGGCAGAGCTCAAGCCGAGGCGCGAGTGGACGCTGAAGGAGCTCCTCGCCACCGATCCGACGCTGCTCGTTGCGCTCGATGGGATCATGGACCCGCAGAACCTTGGCGCCATCCTCCGCAGCGCGGAGGTTGCCGGCGCCGCCGGCGCGATCATCCCCGAGCATCGCAGCGCGCCGCTGTCCGCGGCAGCGGTCAAGGCGAGCTCGGGGGCGAGCGAGCTGCTGCGCGTCGCGCACGTCTCGGGCATCCCCTCCGCAATCGCCGAGGTCAAGCGCGCGGGCATCTGGTGCGCCGCCCTCGACGTTCGCGGCGAGACCGCTCCATGGGAGTTCGACCTCACGCAGGCGGTGTGCATCGTCATCGGCAGCGAGGGAGAGGGCGTGCACAGGCTCGTCAGGGAGCGGTGCGATGTCCGGATCCGGCTCCCCGTCGCGGGCCACGTATCGAGCTTCAACGCGTCGGCTGCAGCCGCGGCTCTGCTGTACGAGGTGCAGCGGCAGAGAGCCGGCTCGAAGACCACCCGCCCCTAGACTTTCGAGCTGATGAGTGACGCCACTGCGGAGCTCGAGCGAGCCGCCGCTGACATCCCGCTGAATCGAGACGCCCGCGACGTGCTGGAGCGCGCGACCGATTTTGCGTCCAAGCGGGGGGCGGCATACGCGGAACCGGCCGACGTGCTCGAGGCGATCCTCGCCGACCGCGGGTCCTCTGCCCACCAGGCCATCAAGAAGCTGGGCGCCGACCCTCACGCCATCCAGACGTTCATCACCACCGGCGACGGCGCTGCTTCCCTGCCTCTGCGCCAGCTCCTCGTCAACTCCAACCGAGAGGCGCAGGTCCTCGGTCACTACCAGGTCGATTCCATCCATCTGTTGCTGGCTCTCATGTACAGCGACGCGCGTGCCACGAGCGTTGCGCTGCAAAAAGCCGGCCTGACCCTTTACGACCTCCGGCGTCATCTGCAGACCGGTGTCGGGCCTGACGTCCCGGTCGAGTCCGGCGCTCATTCGCGGCAGGACCGGTCCCTGCGCCGTAAGCCGCTCGTCTCGTTGAAGGGCGCGCTCGGGATCAGTCCCATCTTCGGTGGATTGATCGCGATCACGGCCATCAGCGGCGCAGCGCTGTGGTTCGACGTGCTGCCGGGTTCGGAAGCAGCGATGACGATCGTCTTCGTGACTTCGGGGTGGATCGTGTCACTTTGCATCCACGAGTTCGGCCATGCCGTAACCGCCTACCTCGGCGGCGACCGCTCCGTAAGGGCCTCCGGGTATCTGACGCTGAATCCTCTCCGCTACGCGAACGTCCTGATGAGCGTCATCTTCCCGGTCGTCTTCCTGCTCCTGGGCGGCATCGCGCTGCCAGGCGGCGCGGTCTACATCGACCACTCCGCGATTCGCAGCCGCATCTGGGACTCGCTAGTCTCGCTGGCCGGGCCGGTCGGGAACGCGCTGTGCGCCCTGCTTATCGCCATCGCATTTCTGTGGCCGGGCCACGCGGCCTGGGTCACGTCGGCCAACGTCAACTTCTTCGGCGGGCTTGCGTTCCTCGGCTTCATGCAAGTGGTGGCGGTGCTGCTCAACCTCCTGCCTGTCCCAGGCCTCGACGGCTTTGGGATCTTGCGACCCTGGCTGCCCTACTCGATCCAGCTGCTGTCCGTCCGCTATTCCCAGATCGCGATCGTGGGCGTGTTCATCGTGCTGTGGAATGTGGCGGCGGCGCGTGACGCTTTGTACTCGACGGCGGATTGATCGTGGACGGCTACAACGTCATCCACGCGTGGCCGTCGCTCAAGCGACTTCTCGGCGTGTCGCTGGAGGCGGCGCGCGACAAGTTGGTCGAGCGCCTCTCTGTATACAGCCTGGTCACGGAAACCGATGTCACCGTTGTGTTCGACGCGCATCACTCCAGCGCGATGGCGAATGCGGAGGAGCAGGTCGAAGGCGTGCGTGTCGTGTTCACGCGTAAGGGACATTCGGCCGACCACGTGATCGAACGGCTTGCATACACGGCCACCGGCGCCGGCGACAACCTGACCGTCGCCACCTCCGACCGCTTCCAGAGCGACCTCGTGCGCGGCATGGGCGGCGCCGTGATCAGCGCGCCCGAGCTCGAACGCCAGGTGATCGCGGCCGAGGAAGACCTGGGCCGCAGCGTCAAGCGTTACCAGCGCTGATGATCCGGCGCACTCGCATCGTGTGTACGATCGGGCCTTCGAGCTCGTCGCCCACCGTCCTGCGGACGATGGTGCAGTCGGGCATGGATGTCGCCCGCCTGAACTTCTCTCACGGCGACCACACCACGCACGGGCAGGCCGCCGAGGATGTGCGCGCTGCGGCGGAGGCCGTCGGAAGGCCGGTCGCCATCCTCGCCGACCTGCAGGGTCCGAAGATTCGCACCGGCCCTCTCGATTCCGCATTCATGCGCCTGGCGCGCGGACGGCTGGTGTTTCTCGTCGGCGGCCCTCGCAGCTCGGCCGACGAGATCGAGGTCAGCCATGCGGAGCTGGTCGACGCGCTCCGGCCAGGCGATCGCGTGCTGATCGACGACGGCCGCATCGAGCTGGTCGTCCGCGCCACCGCGCCTGGCCGGGCCGAATGCTCGGTGGTCCGTGGCGGGCTGCTCGGGGAGCGCAAGGGAGTCAGCGTCCCCGGTCGGCCGCTGCCGCTGCCGGCGCTCACTGAGAAGGACGTCGACGACTTGAAGTTCGCGGTCAGCCTGGGCGTCGACTACATCGCGCTCTCGTTCGTCCGCAACCCCGAAGACCTGCTCGTCTGCCAGAAGCACCTGACCGAGCTCGGATGCCGAACCCCCGTGATCGCCAAGCTGGAGAAGCTCGAAGCGATCCGCAACCTCGACAGGATCCTCGAGGTCGCGGACGCGGTGATGGTGGCACGCGGCGACCTCGGAGTGGAGCTGAAACTTGGGGAGCTGCCGGCGGTCCAGAAGGAGGTCATCGACCGCGCCAACCGCGCCGGCGTCCCGGTCATCACCGCGACCGAGATGCTGGAGTCGATGGTCACATCGAACAGGCCGACTCGAGCCGAAACATCCGACGTGGCCAACGCCATCTGGGACGGCACGGATGCGGTGATGCTCTCGCAGGAGACATCGGTGGGCGCGCATCCGGTGGAGGCGCTGCGCGCCATGGCGCGCATCTGCCTGTCCACGCAGCGCCACCCGGCTTTCGGCCGCGAGCGCCAGATCTGGCGGGAGCCGGGCGAGGTGGGGAGCGCCATCGCTCACGCGGCGGCTGCCAGCGCCGACGAGCTCCATGCCCGCGTGATCATCGCCTTTACGGAGTCGGGCACCACCGCTTTGCGGTGCAGCAAGGCCCGGCCCAGGGTTCCGGTCATCGCCGCCAGCCCGCACCCCGACGTGTTGCGGAAGACCGCGCTCTACGCCGGCGTGATCCCTTTGCTCGTGAGCCCCGGCAACGACACGGACCAGATGGTCAGCAACGCGACCGAGGCCGCCGTCCGCAGTGGGTTGGTGCGCTCTGGGGATCGGGTCGTCGTGGTGGCTGGCGTGCCGGTGGGACGGCCGGGGCAGACCAACCTGTTGAAGGTCGAGGTGGTGTAAGGGGGGTTATTGGCTAGCCGAAGGCAGCGCCTGGAGTTGGTGTCACGAGGGACGGACTGGGAAGGGGGGTGACTCAGTAGAGCCCGGAGACCACGAGAGCGCTCGGAGTGAGGGCTCGTTACCTCCCCAGTTTTGGGGAGGTCGGCGCGTAGCGCCGGGTGGG
>VBGM01000096.1 GCA_005880855.1 Chloroflexota bacterium | reverse complement strand
CGGGACCGGGAGAACTGCCAGTGGACGTTGTTGCGAAGCCAGTCGCCCATGCGCCCGTCTTTGATGTGGGCCGGAACCCAGTTGGTGGCGGCGTTGTTGGCGATGAGCTCGTCTTTGAACTGCGTCGTCCGGTTGTACCACGCATCGAGCGCGTAGTACAGCAGCGGCGTTCCGCATCGCCAGCAGAACGGATACGTGTGCAGGATCGTGCCGGCCCTGTAGAGCAAACCGCGCGACTTGAGGTCGTCGATGATCAGCGGGTCGGCCTCCTTGACGTGGAGACCGGCGAACTTCTCTACGAATGGCAAGAACTTGCCGTCCAGACCCACGGTGTGGGTGAACGGGATGCCCTTGTCCTGACAGAGCCGCAAGTCGTCGACCCCGTACAGGGCCGACGTGTGCACGACTCCCGTGCCTTCCTCCGTCGAAACGAAATCGGCATCGACTATGTAGTGAGCTCTCCCCTGCTCAGGGATGGAGTAAGGAAAGAGTGGCTCGTAATCCAGACCGACGAGCTCGCTGCCTTTCATGGTCTGGACGACCGAGTACTCGCCATCGAGCACAGACAAGCGCGCCTCGGCGAGGATCAGATACTCGTTACCTTGCTTGACCTTGACGTAGGTGATGTCATTGTCGACCGCCAGCGCTACGTTGCCGGGCAGCGTCCATGGCGTCGTCGTCCAGGCAAGGACCGAGGTGTTGGGGTCGTTCTTCAGCCGGAACCGGACGAAGACGCTTGGATCGGGGACGTTGTCCTGGTAGCCCTGCGCGAGCTCGTGGCTCGAGAGGGGCGTCGAGCAACGCGGGCAGAAGGGCGCGACGCGAAAGCCCTTGTAGATGAGGTCCTGCTTCCACATCTCGCTGAGCGCCCACCACACCGACTGGATGTAGTCGGACGTCAGCGTCCAGTAAGCGCTGTCGTAGTCGAGCCAGAAGGCCATGCGCTCGCTGAAAGCGACCCAGTCCGCGACGTACTCGTAGACGCTCTCGCGGCAGAGCTGGTTGAAGCGCTCGATGCCGATCTCGGTCTCGATGGCGAACTTGCCGGAGATGCCGAGCTTCTTCTCGATCTCGATCTCCACCGGCAGCCCGTGCGTGTCCCAGCCCGCTTTGCGCTCGACGTAGAAGCCTTTCATCGTCTTGTAGCGCGGGAATAGGTCCTTGAACGCGCGCGCGAGGATGTGATGCGTCGCCGGCTTGCCGTTGGCGGTCGGCGGTCCTTCGTAGAAGACGAAGCGCGGACGCCCGGCACGGAGCTCGAGCGACTTCTGGAAGGTGCCTTCCTCCTTCCACTTCGCCAGCACCTGCTTCTCGAGGTCAGGGAAGCTGACCTTCTGGTCTACCTTGTCGAACATCTCACTCCCAGAGAAATACGAATCGACCTCTGGGACGAGCCTCGCGACCCGCGGTACCACCCAGATTTCCGAGGCTGCCACCTCGGACGCTCATTGGGTTCCGGCTCGGGAGTGATCTCGGCTCCGTCATCGGCCGCCAGGCTTTCAGCTGGTGCCTGGCTCTCTGTCGACCGTTCAAACGGGCCTAACTGTCTCCGTCTACGCCGAGCGAGCCTTGATTTTACAGGTCTGCCGGATAGTGGATCTGAGCGCGCGGGGCGTCGGGTTACCATCCCCAGGATGGGGGCCGAGAACGAGGCGGACCAGCTGATCGACGAAGGCGCCGGGATGGCTTACGGAGCCGACCGCATCCGCGCGCACTCGGAGGCCGTGCGCGTCGCCGACCTTCACCAGGACGTCGAGGCCGGCTTCAGAGCGAGACAGGCCCTGATCCAGAGCGCAAATATGGGAGGCGATCCCAATCTTGCGCTGGTGGCCTTTGCCTGGTGCCTGGGGCAGCACGATGCGAATCCCGACCGATTCTCCCTGGAGGGAGGCGGTCACTTCACCAACCTGCTCTGGATGTACAAATGGATCGTCGAGCGGACTAGCGAGCATCCCGGCATCAGCCGGTCCAAGCTGGTCGACCTGGTCGACGACATGTCCCAACGTTACAAACACAGGGGATTCAGCCTGCGGCCTGTTCGCAAGCTGGAGCTGTGGTCGTCGATGAACATGCTCGACCACGAGAAGGTTCCAGGCGCGGTGGCCGAGTGGCTGCGGCTTCGCAGAGACTCACTCAGCGATTGCATGGCCTGCGACGTGGATTGGGAGGCGGCCGCCCACCTGGCCATGCGCGACCTTCCACTGGCCAGACAGGCCGCTGCGCCGCTGTTCGAGAACCGCATGAGGTGCGCCGAGGTGCCGACGCTCACGTATGGGAGGTTCCTTCTTCCCCTGAGCCAGGCGGGCGACCATGCGGAGGCAGAGCGCCTGGCTCACCTGATTCCGCGCCGTATCGGCACCAACCGCGACTTCGTGCAGGCCGCCGGCACGCTCGTTGTCTACCTGGTCGAACACAACCCACGGGAGGCCTTGCGGGCTGCCCCGAGGTACTCCGCCTGGGCCTTGACTGGCGAGACCCCTCTCCGACGTCTCCTGCTCATGATCGGCCTGGTCCGAGCGTCACGTCTCGCTCGCGAGATGGGCAAGGGAGGCGACCCGCTTGGCATCCTTCTGCCGAGCGAGCCGGTCACGTCGTTCGACGAGGGTGAGCCGCGCCTCTATCGCGAGACATGCAACCTCGCGGACGCCTTCGACAAGAGGAATGGCCATTCGCGGGTCGGTGATGCGGTCCGCGCACACCTGGAAGGCACGGGCACCTGGTGGTGGCCACTATGAGCGAACGCGACCCCTTCAAGGTCGACCTCCGAGGCATCGTCGATGTCTTCTCGAACCACCTCTACTCGTCACCGACGGTCTTCGTTCGCGAGCTGCTGCAGAACGCCATCGACGCGATCACCGCGCGGCATGTTGTGGAACCCTCGCACAAGGGCGAGATCTCCATTCGAATGGTCGGCGATGGCGTGGACGCTACGCTCAGCTTCGAAGACGACGGCATCGGCCTCGACGAGGCCGACGTTCACGTGTTTCTCAGCACGATCGGCCAGAGCTCGAAGCGGGACTCGTCGACCGACTTCCTCGGACAGTTCGGGATCGGCATCCTCTCCTGCTTCGTCGTCTCGGACGAGGTTACGCTCGTGACCCGAAAGCTTGGGTCGTCGAAGTCGTTGAGATGGATCGGCCACAGCGATGGCACGTACGAACTCGCATCGCTCGACGCGACGGCACCGGTCGGCACCGCCGTCTATCTACGGCCCAAGGCCGAGAGCGCGCCACTTTTCAATGCGGAAAAAGTTCTCGATACTGCCCGCCATTACGGCGAGCTCCTTCCGGTCAAGATCACCTTCACCCACGAGGGACGCCGCGACGAATTCGGCGGCGAGCCATTGCCATGGCAGGGCATCGACCTGAAAAGCGACTCCGGGCAGTCGCATATCCTCGCCTACGGCGAGTCGCTGTTCGGAGACCCGATGATGGCGGCGATTCCGATCAGATCCGAGGCGGCGGACGCGACGGGTGTCGCGTTTCTCCTTTCGGAACCAAGGTCGGTTCACGTGCCACAGAACCATCGCGCTTACCTGCGCCGCATGCTCGTCTCCGACAGCCTGTCCGAGCTCACGCCCGATTGGGCCTATTTCGTGCGCTGTGTTGTCAACGTCAACGAACTGCGCCCCACGGCGGGGCGTGAGGCCTTCTACGAAGACGCGAAGCTCGAGAAGTTCCGCGAAGAGATCGGCCAGATCGTCCGCGCGTGGCTCGAGGAAACAGGACGACGCGACCCGGACCTCATGGCTCAGTTCATTCGGATCCACTACATGGCGCTCAAAGCGCTCGCAACCCAGGACCCCGAATTCTATGAATTGTTTGTGAGGTGGCTGCCGTTCGAAGGCACCCGGGGGATGATCCCTCTCGGCGATTACCTCGATTGCGGCCGCGAGTTGCACTACGTGTCGGACCACGACGCGTATCGGCAGCTCGCCGGCGTGGCCCGCGCTCTCGGCATCGAGCTTATTGACGGCGGATTCAGCTACGACACGCAACTCCTGTCACTCGCTCGAGACCTGATCGGGCGGGAGATCCTGCCGCTCGACGACGACTTTCTAATGCAGCGCCTCGCCGACCCCAGCGCGCAGGAGTCCGACATGACCGGGGACTTCATCGCCGATGCCCAGCGCGTGCTCGGCGCATTTCGCGCGCAGCCGATCCTCAAGGGATTCGAGCCGTTGACGGTGCCCGCGCTGCTGTCTCAGTCAGACCGGGTCGCGTACGGCCGGCAGCTCAGGGCAAGCCGCGAGGTGGCGCTACCGCTGTTCGTGGACGTGCTCGACGCGGTGAGCCCTCCCGAGTCCGAGTCACTTCCCCTTCTTGTGTTCAACGTTCGCAACGAATTGGTGCGGGCCATGTGCGGAAAGCTCGGCCAGAAAAGAGATCTGGCGATACAGCTCCTCTACCTGCAGGCGCTGATGCTCGCTCACCAGCCACTCTCGACCTCAGAGCTGGAGCTCCTTCAGAAAGCGACCCTGCAGCTTCTCATGCAGGGCCTCGGACCCGCCAGGCGCGATTAGCCGCCGATGCTGCGCAGGGCGGCGATCACGAAGTACGCGACCAGCGTAACGAGCAGGGGCGAGAGGTCGATGCCTGACACTGGCGGCACCCAGCGCCGCACCGGCGCGAGCACCGGCTCCGTGATCTGATACGCCAGCCGCGACACCGGGTTGGACGCGCCCGGGCTGACCCACGAGAAGATGACGCGCACGATCATCACGATGATGAAGGCGTACAGAACGTAGATCAGAAGCGTCGCGATGAAGAACATTTGCTACGCAACGATACCGTCCCAGGGGTCCTCACAAACTCAAGGCATTGCCTCTGAGTTTGTGGGGTAATGAGCCGGGCGCGGGCCGAATAGCACCTGGCCCAGGCGCAGCATGGAGCTCCCGGCTGCAAGCGCTGCCTCGAAATCGCCGCTCATCCCCATAGAAAGGACGGGGAAGGGCTTGCCCAGGCGCTGTTCGGACTCGTCTCGCAGCTCGCGCAGCTTCACGAATGCCGGCGTTGGATCCCCGTGTGACGGGCCCATCGCCATGAGGCCTCTCAGGTCGACCAATCCCGCGACAGCAGTGATCAACTCGAGGGCATGGTCCGAGTCGACGCCGGACTTCTGGGGTTCCCGCGAGACGTTGACCTCGACCAGCACCGGCTGAGATGACGCAACCCTCGCGACGGCCTCCGCCAGCCGCACAGAATCGACCGACTGGATCAATGCGAACCGGCCTGCGGCCTGCCTCACCTTGTTGGTCTGCAGGTGGCCGATGAGGTGCCACTCCGCGTCAGGCAGAACATCCATCTTGCCCAGCGCCTCCTGGACGCGGTTCTCGCCGAGCATGTGGAGCCCCGCGGCCAGGGCCTCGCGGCATACAGAGACGTCGAAGCCCTTCGTGACGGCGACGATGGTCACGTCGTCAGGGTCGCGGCCGGCTTTCGCGATGCGTTCGCGGACGGCCGCGAGATTTTCCGCGATGGTCAACGCGTGTCTTTGGCGGCCGGGTCTATCCCGGCCGCGACTCCGCGTCGCTGCATGACTACGCGCATCGCTTTGAGTAACAAGTAGATTGATCCCATCCCGGGGAAAGTGAGCAGCCCCTCGGCGCAGTCGACGGGCGATGAGCGAAAACCGCCGAGGTTTTCGCTCATTTGATCGCGACGATCGCGCCGAAGCGGGTGCCGTCGGGCGCGCGGCGGTGTGACGGTAGGTAATCCGTCTCCTTCGTGCACAGGCCGATGACGTCGACCTCAACCCCCTCGGCCTCGAGCTGTGCGCGATTGGCTGCCGCGAGGTCCAGCAAGAACTTGCCATCCGAGCCTGGCCGGACGAACGCAGCATCGAACTGCCTCGCGACTTCCTCCCCGACCTCGTAGCACGCGCCGCAGATGCCGGGGCCGATGCCGGCCTTGACGTGAGCAGGATCCGTGCCGTACTCATCCCTCATCGCCTTCAACGCGGCCGGCGCGACTCGCGCCACTGTGCCGCGCCACCCGGCATGTACGAGGGCCGCTGCTCGGTGTTCCGCGTCCCAGAGCACGACCGGATAGCAGTCCGCGAAGGTCGCAAACAGCGCCACACCGCGCCGATCGGTCACGAGCCCGTCGACGCCCCTCACCACACCCTGCTGCTCGTCGACGCGTGCCACGCTGGCGCCATGAACAGCGCCGGCGACCGTGAGCGGCTCGGCGTCGATGCCGAGTACGCGCGCGAACTGGCGCCTCGACGCCATCACCGCGTCGGGGTCTGGCGCGTGCGTCAGTCCCATCGTGCCGAGCGAGATGGTCGAGAACCCATGCACCAGGCCCGTCTCGCCCTCGAGGGCGGGGATCATCAAGACCTGAGGAGTGCTCACGTAGGTGAGCTTACGAGGAGAGATATGAGAGGGAACCTGTCGGTTCCCTCTCATCGCGCGGCGCACGGCGCGGCGCTGCTCTCTTTCCCGCTGTTCGGATTTTCTGAATAGTTCTCCCAGCCACGTCTGGAGTCACGGAAAACAAAGTCGCGGCCGGGATAAACCCGGCCGCCCTAGCGACGTTAGCCCGGGCGGCGCGAGCTGAGGACCTGTTCGATCTCGCGCTTGACCTGCTGGAGGTCCATGAACTCCCGGTACACGGACGCGAAGCGGATGTACGCGACCTCGTCGAGGTCGCGCAGGCGATCCATCACCATCTCGCCGATCTCGCCGCTGGGGATCTCGACCCGGCCCGAGCGCCGCAATTCGGCCTCGATGTCGTCGACGATCGCCCGCAGGCGCTCGGGGGAGATGTCGCGCTTCTCGGTCGCCTTCTTCAGGCCGGTGAAGAGCTTCTGGGGGTCGAAGTCCTCGCGGCGCCCGTCCTTCTTGGTGACGTAGAAAGGCACCGCCTCAATGCGCTCATACGTGGTGAAGCGCTGCCCGCACTGCAGGCATTCACGCCGGCGGCGGATCGCCTCCCCGACCTCGGAGTCTCGGGAGTCGACCACCTTCAGGTCGTGGTGACCGCAGTACGGGCAACGCATGGGTTAAGGAGTATTCCTACAAACGGTTGCGGAGAAACGCGGGGATGTTGATGTCGCCCAGGTCCTCGGCGCCGAACTCGGGCCGCTCGTAGGTCGTAATGGTCCTGCCCTTGACGTCCTGCTTGGCCTCGTGCTGGGTTTTCCCGCCGAAGCCGGTGGCGATGACCGTGATCTTGATCTCGCCCTGCATGGTGTCGTCGCGGACCACGCCGAAGATGATGTTGGCGCCGGGGTCGGCCGCCGAGCGCACGATCTCGGCCGCCTTCTGCACCTCCTGCAGGGTGATGTCCTTGCCGGCGGTGATGTTGAACAGGATGCCCTTGGCGCCGTCGATCGACGTTTCCAGGAGCGGGCTGGAGACCGCCTGCTTGGCGGCGTCCTCGGCGCGCGAGTCGCCGGCGCCGTGGCCGATGCCCATGAGCGCCTCGCCCGCGTTCTCCATGATCGCCTTCACGTCGGCGAAGTCGAGGTTGATGACGCCGGGCTGGGTGACGAGGTCGGAGATACCCTGCACGCCCTGGCGGAGGACGTCGTCCGCCATGCGGAACGCCTCCTCCAGCGTGGTCTTGGAGCTGGCGACCTGCGCGAGTCTGTCGTTCGGCACCACGATCAGCGCGTCGACCTGGCTGCGCAACGCCTTGATCCCTTCCTCGGCGGTGTCGTTGCGGATCCGGCCTTCGAATGCGAAAGGCCGCGTGACCACGCCGATGGTCAGCGCGCCCGCCTCCTTGGCCAGCTCGGCGACGATGGCCGCCGACCCGGTGCCGGTGCCGCCGCCCATGCCGGCGGTGATGAATACCATGTCCGAGTCCTGAACCACGGCGGAGAGCTCGGTGCGGCTCTCGTCGGCCGCATCGCGGCCCCGCGTCCAGTCGCCGCCGGCGCCCAGACCGCGGGCGACCTTGTTGCCCATCTGGACCTTGACGTCGGCCTGGCAGCGCTCCAGCGCCTGCTTGTCGGTGTTGACGGCGATGAACTGAACCTTGATCGCTTTCGAGATCATCCGGTTGACGGCGTTGCCGCCGCCGCCACCGCAGCCGACGACCTTGATGCGGGCTCGCCCCTCATGCAACTCGCTCTCTTTCATGACGTCCTCCTGGTGATGTGCTTTAGCTATGGCGAGCTCCAGCTGATTCCGGGTCTGTTCTCTAGAAAAAATCTCGAAGCCACCTCACTGTTTTCTGATAGGTCGAGCCGAACCCGACCTGCTGGCGCCCGTTGTTGTAGGTCGGGGCGTGCGCCTTCAAACCCCACTTCACGAGCCCGACCGCAACCGCGTAGGACGGGCCCTGTGCGCGGTCGGCGAGGCCTGACACCGCGGATGCCTGGCCGAGGCGCACCGAGGTGTCGAACACGAGCTGCGCCGCATCCGTCGTCCCCATCAGGCGCGAGCCGCCGCCGGTGACGACTACCCCCGCGGGCAGCAAGCCGTCGAAGCCGCTCTTGCGTACCTCCTCGCGCGCCATCTGGAAGATCTCCTTCATGCGCGGTCCGATGATCTCCGCGAGGAAGCGCCGTGGCAGCGCATTGATGCGATCGCCGCCGACCTGGCGCACCTCGACCTTCTCTCCATGGTCGATCACCTCGGGCAGCGTGTGGCCGTAGTTGAGCTTCAGGCTCTCGGCTTCGTCCAGGGTGGTGCGGAGGCCGATCGCGATGTCGCTGGTCACGTGGTTGCCGCCCACCGGCAGCACCGCCAGGTGTCGCGCGGCGCCGTCGTTGTAGACGACCACCGACGTGGTGCCGGCGCCGATGTCGACGAGGCAGACGCCGAGGTCGACCTCCTGGACCGTCAGCACGCCTTCGCCCGCGGCCAATCCCGCGCAGACGACGTCCTCGATGTCGAAGCCGGCGCCATGCACGCATTTGATTACGTTCTGGAGGGCGGTCTGCGCCCCGGTGATGATGTTCGTCTCGACCTCGAGCCGGTGGCCCATCATGCCGATCGCATCGCGCACGCCGTCCTGGCCGTCGACCGTGTATGCGCGCGGAATGACATGGATCACCTGGCGGTCAGAGGCGACGCTCACTGCGCGCGAGGCCTCGACCACGCGCTGCACGTCGTCGTCGCCGATCTCGCGATCGCCGCCGGCGACCGCGA
>VBGM01000095.1:324-6731 GCA_005880855.1 Chloroflexota bacterium | reverse complement strand
TGAGGCGCCTCAGGCCGTCGCGGCCGGGGCCCAGACCTCTCGCCTGGGCGCCATCAACGACGCCCTGGGCGGTGTTCAGCTCCTGCTTTTGGTGCCGGTCGCTGCAACTCTCCGGTTGACAAGCCATCGCCTCGGCTTGCTCGCCGCTACCGCTGGTGTCGCTGGATTGGCTGGGGTCGGCGTGGCCGCGGAGTTGTACGTCCTGGGACGGATCGGCTCCGAGGTTTGGTATCCGATAGCTGCGGCGGGTTACGTGCTAATCGGGGTTTGGATAGGAAGCATTAGCCTAATTGGACGTTCGGGATATCTGCCGCGTGGCCTAACCAGGCTGGGGGTTGCGACGGGCGCCGGCATCTTGATGATCCCGGTGGGCGTGTACCTGCTCGGCGGCCTAAGCGCTCTGACCGACCCAAGGCTGGCGCTGCACAACTACCCTTTCCTTGCCAGCATTGCAATTGGAATCATCGCGACCGTTATCGGTGTGCCGATCTGGTCAATCTGGCTCGGCCGCCATTTCCTTCGCCATGGGGCGTGAATGGCGAATTAGGTCAATCTATGTCAAAAGCCTCCGAACTCGGTCCAACCTTGTTCCCCAAACCACGGCAGTTCTGATGCGGCTCTCTCTCGGCCATCGAGAGCCGTAGTAAGCTTCGATTCGCATCGTCCAAAGGCGATGTTCAGTTGTTTTTATACAGCTGGTCATAAGGGCCTTTGGGCCGATTTCGATCTCAGAGACGGAGCGCCTGTTTACAAAACAGCTGCTCTGCCAATTGAGCTACGCCGGCGTCGATACGAAGCGTAGCGGAAGCCTTTCAGTCTTCCGTTGAGGTGCCGGTACGACCAGCCCAGATCTGTTTGTTCTCACCTGCCCTGCGAATCGCGGGCCGGCTAAATGCGCCCGTAGTCAACACGATTGACTCAAAACGTCTTCTATTGGGTCCTGCGTTCGTCAGGGGGGTCGAAATTCGTCGCTTCGAGAGTGCCGGCCTTGGTACTAACCAGCAGGAGCAGCACTCAGCGTTGCTCGATTAGTGATCCGGGGGTTCCCCACCACCGTATAGACAACAGAACGTTCGGCTCGCCGCCGGCTGGGACTGAGGCGGCGCGATTCTTCGGACGTGCGAAACGGGAGGCGGAACGTGACAAACCAATCCTCGCCTGAGAGTGGGCGCCTTGAGAAGATTCTGAGCGGCCTCGACAACTTCAAGCCGATTGCCACGCGGCGTGCCTTCATGCAGAAGCTTCTTCTCGCCGGCGGAACCGCCGCGGTTGGGGCGGCCAGCCTCGGCAAGGTGGCCAACGTCTTCGCGTCGCCGGATCCCGTAACCGCATTCGGCAACGCCGCGGTGGGTGCCGAAAAGATCGCCGTCGCCTTCTACTCCAACGCGCTAGGCGAGACCTCGGCCTTTGGTGTGGCCGCGGACCTGGCGAAGGGAACTTTGCTCAACGACGCTCACCGCAGGTACTTCACCGCGGCCAGGAATCAAGAGGCCAACCACCTTGCGACGCTGGAAAGTCTCGGGCTCAGCTTCGGAGCCAAAACCTTTGCCTTTCCAGTGGGCACTTTCGCCAGCGCACCTTCGATGCTGGCGATGGGAGAGAGCCTGGAGAATATATTCATCGGTGCCTACCTGGGCGCCATCGCGGTGGCGGCGGCCGCTGCAAACACGTTCATCGCCGAGGCAGCCGCCGAGATCTGCGGTGTCGAGTGCGCCCATCGCGTGCTGATCCGTGACATCGCCGGCGAAGATCCCCCTAACGATCGTTTCTACGAGGGCGATGCGGGGGTGCCCGGGGTCAGCGGCGACCTGGGCAACACCGGCACTCGCTCGCACGTCTACGCGAGTGCAGCCGAAGCAGTCAACGCTCTGCTCGGCCTCGGTATAACAGCAAGTTAAGGACATCCAAAGCGGCGCTCCAGCTGATGTTGGAGCGCCGCTGCGGTAGCCGTCTCCGAAGGGTCAGCGCCACCAAGGCCGGCGCGCTCCGTCGACCGCGGTACTCACCGCATCTCCCAGGTCACCTTCTAGTGGCGCGAGGCTCTGCGCCCACTCGCCCGCCATGACCACCGCCATGGCTCCATTTCCAATGTCGGGATTGGTTTGCCAATGGCGCAGGCACGTGAGCTCTCCTTGGCGCAAGGAGGCGATGGAAATTCGCGACTCGGGTTCCCGCGCTGTCGACAGGCTCAGGCGATCGGACAGACCACGGTAAGAAGCCAGCAACGTCTGCACCTGCTGTCGCACTTCGCTTGCACCGTCGGCGCAGCTGCCGCCCGAATAACCCATCGGGCCCGCGATCACGGCGAGGAGGTCGCCGGCCAGGATCAGGTGGTTGGCCGACGACAGCAGGAGGGCAGCCGCCTCCTGTTCAGCCGCGCTTGCCCCGCGCTCGGTCAAGAACGTTTCGAACGACTCGCCCGCGCGGTCTCGCGCCCGGATCACGATCAGTCGCGAAGGGTCCGTTGCGCTCCCCGGCTCGAACCCGAGAACGCGATCGAACGCCTGGTCCAGGTATGCGACAAGGCCGCTATAAACGCGGCCTAGGTCGCGAACCAGCTCGCGACGGGCACCCTGCGGCCATAGCAACAGCCCGACCAGCAGGCTGATGAGCGCGCCAACGACCAGGTCTTCGATGCGCACGAGCCCGACCTGCCAACCCGCCGGAGAGATCAGGTTGAAAACGACGATCAGGTTGATGGTGAAAGCAGCCTGGCTCAACATGAAACCGATCGTCGTTGCGGCGTAGGCGGCACCGAACACCGCGAGCGGAAACGCAGCCCACATGAGCGCCGGGTGATTCCCGGCCGCCGCTGCGAAAAGCCCGCCGACGAGGACGCCGATCACGTTGCCCACCACGGCCAGGATGACGGTGCGCCCAGTGCCAAGCGCGTTGCTGCGCAGGACCTGGATCGTCCCCAGAACAACCCAGAAGGCATGCGAGAAGTCGAACGTGCGAGCGACCCAGACAGCAAGTGCCAGACCAATCGCCACGCGAATGCTGCCCTGCAGCACCGTCGAGGGCGATTCGAGGTGCGTTCGCATCGTGAGCAGGAAATCGGATGCGGCATAGCCGGCGTCGGTTCTTGCGCCGGCGGCAACGATGGCGTTGCCTGCGAGCAAGAAAGTCAGATACGACATGACACGAAGGGTGTCTTCGTAGTCGAGCGCATCGAGCACTGCCTCTGCGGGCCGGCCGGCCTTCAGTTGCTCGGCGGCCCAACGGTCACGGGCCACGCGGTGCTGTTCGCGAGCAACCTCGATGGCGTGCCGGTCGGGTGCGGAGCCGCCCGTGAGAACGCCCGCGCTGGAACGCAGCGCAGCCACCACGCAGGCGGCTAGGCGGTCGCTTTCGGCCAGGCCAGTGCGAACCACCTGGCGCTGGTCGACGAACGGGCGCTCGACGAAGTGGACGAACCTTTCGACCTCGATCATCAGCTGGGCGAACGCGCGATCGCGGCGAGCGGGGCCGGCCGGTCGTTTGGGCGTCGAGGCGTATGCCTGGTGCGCCGCGTCCACCGCCCGCCCTGCCAGCTCAAGGAGATGCGCTTGCTCGCTGTCACTTCCTGACCCCATGCCTGCGACGAGATCTGCCACGGCAGCCAACGCTGTCGCCGCCTTGTGATGCGTGGTGACGCGCTCGAACCGAGGCCAGAGGGCAACGGCTGCCAGCGTCGAAATCAGACCGGCTAGCGCCCAGCCGCCTACGCGCGCCGGAATGGCGTCCGCGGGTGCCGGGATGGTCACCGCGATCACGAAGGCGAGGAGCATCCCGATGTTGGCCGCCGCGAAGTAGCCGCCGAGGATCCGGCTGAAAGAGATGACGAAACCAACCAGCAACATCACAAGGGCCGCGAGCCAGCCTGAGACGGAGACGAGCGTTCCGAGCGCCACCAGGGCCGCCCCGACGAGGGTCGCCGTCAGATAAGCGACCGCGCGCGGCCGCCGCAAGCCTCCGAAGTCGGAGATGACCAAAAGCGAGAAGCAGCCGAACAACATGAAGATGACGATTTGAGGTTGGCGCAGAACCAGGTCGGCAAACGCAAAGGCGAGCGGGATGACTAACGCGGCGCGAGTCGCGCGTCGCAGGGCTGCGAAGCCGGGATCGCGCGGCACCTTGAGTGTGGCCCGCAGCCTGCGCCTCAGAGCCTGCTGATTGATCACTTACGACTCAGTAGCTTAATTCGGCATTTTTGGCGTCAGCCGGGCGCATCACCTGCTGGAATTGCGAACGTTTGGCAACAAACGTGCGAAACACAGCGGTCACATCATGGCTTCGGGATACGTCCTAATAATTGTCGAATTCAATCAATCAGGCCAGGAGGCATCAAACATGACCATGCAGATCAGCGCTGTGACGCTTGGGGTGAAGGATCTGGAGTGCTCGAAGAAGTTCTACGGAGACGGTCTCGGTTGTCCGATCGACCAGGACCATCCTGGGTTTGTTTCGTTCAACCTCGGCGAGGGCGCGGCCAAGCTCAGCCTGTATACATGGGACGCTCTCGCCGCCGATGCCGGCGTCCCCGCGGACCCGACCAGCGGTTTTCGCGGCGTGATGTTCAGCTACATCGTCGAGTCACAGGAGCGGGTCACCGAGGTGATGGCTCAGGCGGAACGCGCGGGGGCGAAGATCCTCAAGCCGGCGCAGAAGGCCCAATGGGGTGGATTCTCCGGTCACTTCACCGACCCCGACGGCTACATCTGGAAAGTCACCGGCTACTAGAGTCCGGCGAAGGGCGGCCTAGATGAGGGCTTCGAGCTTGGCCTTCAGGTCGCCCTTCATGTCCGGGCGGTAGCCGACAGTCCGCTCCGCGAGCTCGCCGTCCTTGAAGATCATGACTGTCGGGATGGATGCGATTCCAAACGACATCGCGGTCGATGGATTCTCGTCCGTGTCCATTTTCACGACCTTGACCCGATCCCCGAGCTCGATGTGAATCTGCTCAACGATGGGGGCGATCATCCGGCAAGGGGGACACCAGGTCGCCCAGAAGTCGACCAGCACCGGAACGTCTGACTTCAACACCACGTTCGCGAAATCGCCGTCGGTTACCGCCTTTATATCCGCCATGCAAAGAGAGGAAACCAGCTGTTCCAGGGGGTGATTCCATGAGCCGGTCAACCGCCAGTCCCCGATCGACCCATTGAAGGTCGTGGTAACCAACCGGTTAATGGGCGCGGTATGGTGCTGGCCACAGGTAAGTCGGGCGTGAGAAAAAGACGGTGATAGCGTTGCCCTAGATGTTGATGAAACGCGCCGCCGCCGGAGTTGTCATCGCCCAACCGTTTCAGTACCTCGGTCGCCTCGCGTTGGTGGCTGTCGCGTACTGGGTCGCGGCCCGGCTCAGCCTGAATCTGGCGCTCGTCCACGGCCAGGTCACGCCCTTGTGGCCACCGACCGGAATTGCGCTCGTCGCCATCCTCGTGCTCGGTCGGGGCGTTGCGCCGGGGATCGCGCTGGCCGCATTCGCCGTCAACCTGCCGCTCGGACCATCCCCCCTAGGAGCCGCCTTCATCGCGGTGGGCAACACCCTCGCGCCCCTGGTTTCAGCCGAGCTGCTTGCGCGGGCCGGTTTTCGCAGGGAGCTGGACCGCTTGCGGGACGCCGTGGTCCTCATCGTCCTCGGTGCCCTGGTCGGCATGATGGTCAGCGCGACCGTTGGAACCCTGGTGCTCGTCCTTTCCGGTGCGGTGCCGGCCGCCAGGCTCGCGGCGACGTGGGCGGTCTGGTGGACTGGTGATGCGATGGGCGTCCTGCTGGTCGCACCGTTTCTCTTGAACCTGCTCCCGTCTCCGGGCAGGCGCCCGCTCTCCTGGCGAGGCGCTATTGAGGTTGCGCTTGTGTCGGCCGGCGTCGGCCTTGTGACCTACGTC
This sequence comes from Chloroflexota bacterium, assembly GCA_005880855.1. Taxonomy (GTDB): domain Bacteria; phylum Chloroflexota; class Dormibacteria; order Dormibacterales; family Dormibacteraceae; genus UBA10449. Next base: position 858 of record VBGM01000095.1, on the reverse strand, counting down.
CTCTTCCAGAATCGCTTCCGGCTCGAGTACCTGGTCCTGCCATTGATCATGGCGGCGGCCTGGCGCTTCCGTCTTCGCGGGGCGGCGCCGGCCGCCCTGGTCGCATCGATCGTCGCGATCTGGGCCGCCGTGAACGGCAACGGGCCATTCGCGCACATGACACTGCTCGAGAAGATGGTCACGCTGCAGGCCTTCAACGTGAGCCTGAGTCTGGCTTCGTTCCTCCTCGCTTCTTTCGTCGACGCCCGCGAGGAGAGAGAGAAGATGGCGCGCCTCTACCAGTCCGCCAGCCTCGCGATTGCGGCCAAGACCGATGCCATCAACGTGGCAGCCCACGAGCTGGGCGCACCGCTAGCAGTGATGACCAGCTACCTGGCGCTCCTGGCCGACGGCAAGCTTGGAGCCGCGCCCGCCAAGTGGACCGCCGTCCTGAACGTGATGGCGGACAAGGCCTGGCACGTGAACAGGATCATGAGCGACCTGCTGGACGCCGCCCGGATCGAGGCACAGCCGCTCAAATGCGACGTAAGCTCG
>VBGM01000095.1:0-314 GCA_005880855.1 Chloroflexota bacterium | reverse complement strand
TCGAGAGGGCGAGACCTCGTGCAGAGATGAACGGGGCGGACATCGCGGCGACCTTGGGACAGGAACCCATGCAGGTGGAGGCCGACTCCCGGCAGCTGGCCCGCATCCTCGACAACTTGATCAACAACGGCCTCACATACGCAGCGCGACCGCCGCGGTTGAGGGTGAGCCTGACGACGAACGGCGAGCGGGCCGTCATTCACGTCGTCGACAATGGAGTCGGGATGTCTGAGAGCGAGCGGGTTCGCGTCTTCCGTCCCTTTCATCGCGGCAACGACCCGGCCTTCGGGGGCGTCCCGGGTACGGGCCTCGGC
>VBGM01000094.1 GCA_005880855.1 Chloroflexota bacterium | reverse complement strand
CATCATCCGGAACCGGCTGAAGGTCTATGCCACCCGCACCAACGCGCGGGCATATCTGAAGGTGCAGAGCGAATTCGGGTCATTCGCGAAGTACTTATGGAGCTGGGTCGACGGAACCCCTGTCGTGCATCACCCCCGAAGCTTCTCCGACCTGCCCCCGACCACGGAGCTGTCCGACCGCGTCAGCAAGGACCTCAAGCGCCGCGGCTTCACTTTCGTGGGCTCCACCATCGTCTATTCGCTACTCC
>VBGM01000153.1 GCA_005880855.1 Chloroflexota bacterium | reverse complement strand
CCTCGCGTAGGGTATGTGCGTAAGCAACTAAAGCGTGGGGGATTCGAAATGATCGCTCTTGGACTCTTGATTCTTCGACTGGTGGTCGGGCTCACCATCGCCGGGCACGGCGCCCAGAAGCTCTTCGGCTGGTGGGCAGGCCCGGGCATGACCGGCTGGACCCAGATGGTGGCCAAGCTGCGCATCCGCCCCGCCCAACCCTGGGCCTGGGTCGCGGCGCTGGCTGAGTTCGGAGGCGGTATTTTGCTCGCCCTCGGACTGCTGACGCCGTTGGCTGCAGTCGCCATCGCCGGCTCGATGATCATCGCCATCGCGACCGTTCACCTTCCCAGGGGTTTCTGGGTGACGAAGGGCGGCTATGAATACAACCTCGTGGTGCTGGCCGTGATGGCGGCCCTCTTGCTGACCGGCCCTGGGACCTACTCGCTGGACCAGCTGCTGCGCATTCACTTCCCGCAGCCGCTGACGGTGATCGTCGCAACCATCGCCCTCATCGCGGGTGTGACGGCCACGCTGGTGACGCGCAGTCCACAGCCGCAGACCGAGGCCAAGCCCCAGACGACCTGACGGCTCAGGCCGGTGACGGCCTGGGCGCGCCGTGCACCGCCAGGTGCGAGATGTGGTTGCATCCCCACGTCTTCAGGAGGTTGTGCACTCGTTCTGTGTCGGCCGCGGCGGCGCGTGGCGCCAGCACCGGCCGCAGCAGCATGAGAAGAGCGAAGAGCACAAGCGTGTAGCTCACGACCGGCAGGGTGCCGAGGAACCAGCTCGCCCGCTCGGTGAGCGCGTGATATCGGGCCGGGTTGCCGGCCAGAGCCTCGGCCAGCGTCTCGAGCGTGCGTACTATCCCCGGCTCCGGTGAGAGCTGGCTGCTCAGAACCGCTGTGCGAAAGAATGTATAGACGATCGCGAGCGCGATCCCGCTGCCGAGCGCGGCGAGACCCCAGCGCAAGCGCCGCGGCTCGGAGTCGGCCTGAAAGTGAGGCCGAAACCACCACAGTCCGAGAAGGATCCACGCCGACAGGGCGGCATCCTCGATGTCGAGGTCCTTGATGAGGTCGAACCCGATCGACGCCAGCAGAACGATGCACGTGAACTGCCACGCGATCGACATCACCACGCCGGTGCGGCCGCCAAGGGTGATGTCCTCCGGCACCAGGTTCTCCAGCACCTGGGCGCGCGTCTGGTGGTGGATCAGCAGCGCTCCGACGAGGTCCAGGATCGCGCTCGCGACCAGCAGCCCCGCGAAGAAGAACCGCACCCGCCTGCGCTCGGCACGAAGATCGTGCGTCACCGACTCGCCCCGAAATAGCTGGTTCCAAATTGGAACGCCCGCCAAACCCCGAAAGGATCAGATTGTCAGCCGTTGGGCTGCAGCATCCCTAGTCGCTCCATCTCCGTAAGGTAGCCACGCACCTCGGGGTCAGCGAGAAGGACCAGGAGGTCCTCCATAGTGCGCCGCCGATCGTTCTTTATCTTCGTGAGTCCCACCCGCACCTTCCCTGTGGGTTGATCGGGCGCCAGCAGCTCCTCAGCGTGAACGGCGATGCTGGCCAGCCGGATGAGGACCGACTCAGATGGCATGGCAGGCAACCGCTCCTTAGAGCTCAATCGTCTCGACCGCGTTGACAATCCGGGCTTGCGGGTTCCTCATCACGTTTCGGCCTTCGCCGTTCCACACCCGGCGCATCTTGGCGAGAAGCCCTTCAGCGTCCTCGACGCTGTCGAACTCGAGGTCGATCAACACGTAGTTCGGATCGTCTACCGACCGCGAGACTTGATATCGACGAACGCCTAACCCTTTGCGGTCCGCCGGATCGCTGTCGAAGGCGCGCTTCCAGCCGGCGAAGTCGGGAACTTCATGTTCGATGCGAAGAATGGGCACTCTTGGCTCCTTTGTTGGATCGTTGACGGATCTGGCGATTCATGTTCCCCCATTCCCATAGCGTGAGATTGGACGTTTGGTAAGCATGAGGGTAGCCGGCCTGGTCCTCCTCGCCGCGGGCTTAGTCGCGGGGTGCGTCCCTGAGTATGGCTCTTGGAGGTCATCGGGGGTTCAGCCGCAACGTGTACCACCGCCTACTCGAGCCAATCTGTCATCCATCTCTCGATCGGCGATCACGACCGTTCGATCACCACTCACCTTTGCTACGAGATCCACTGGGCCGTGACTTTCACGGTTGTGATGTAGATCCTCTCTCAGAGTCAGGAGCCGGAGATATGCATTCGCATTCGTTCCCGTCCGGGTCGTCGACGTGAGATTCGCGTGTCGGTTACCGGCTGGTGGAGAACGAGCGGTCGATCACGACGGCGTCTCGCGGATGTGCAGGGTCAAAAAGGATTAGCACAGATTCTGGAGTCGATCCATCCTGCGTGATCAGATGCGGCCCGTTGAAATACCAGCGGTAGGTTCCAATGTAAAGATCGCCGTCCGAGTCCTTGACGGTCACACCGACCAGGACGCCTGGAGCCACGACGCCGTGGTTCGATAGGCGGTAAGCGATATAGACGTTCCAAACCGCTGCGGCTAGCGGCAGTGGGGTCAGCGCGACGACGGGTATCCAGCCCAGTGGAACAAGCCAGAAGACTTGCGCGACAACAACAAAGAGCGCATATGCCCAGGCTTTCCGTCGCACGAATACTCCCCAGAAGGTCATCTCCCAGAACGGCTTCTGGCCCTGACCACATTCGACCCATCGGTTGGTTGCGGCCGCCATGGCTGCGCTCAGCTCATCGCCGCTGACAATTGCGTCCCTGGCAGCCTCAGCAGCGTGCTGGGCGCAATCAGGTGGCCCGCCGAGGTTGTTGATGACCCAGTCGAGCCAGTTCGCGTCGAGCGCCGGGCTGGTTTCCCTGCTGTCGCCCATCGCCAGGCGATCATAGGCGCCCGACAGTGCCTGCTATGCGGACGGCCTCCCCTCTTGTTGGGGTCCGGGTGGTCGGGATCGTACGCCATGCACTCAACTTCGTTTTCCATCCGGGTCGTCGATGCAAGTGTGTCAATTGTGTCAATTTGTTATGAACCGGTGACCGCTATTGGCGCGAACCGAAGGCAGGCAGCGTTAGGAAGACGAGAAAGCCGACGACAACTCCGGGGGGGATGGCTCCGACCACCGCCCAGACGGCCGGCAGCTTCCCCGATGCGAGCGACGCCACCGCAATCAATGCAAAAACGCCGATGCCCTACCCTACGGCGATCCTCAGTCGCCGCCCGCCCCTGGTATCTCGCACGCGATGTCAGTCTGTAGGCCCGCCCGACTTTCTAACGGCGGGCTCGTAACCGGTCTTCGTGGCGTCCGAGTGGTCGGGATCGTGCGTAATGCACTCAACTTCGTTCCCATCTGGATCGTCCACGTAGAACGTACGCACGCCCTTGAGCACGGGATGGATTCCCGAACGGACCTCCAACCCCTGTGCCCTGAACGTGTCTTGAAGTGACTCGTACTCTTCCGCCTCGATTCGAAATGCGAGGTGGTGCAGCACGCGCTTCGACTTCTCGCGCGGGAATGTCGAAGTCGAATCCGGGTGCGTGACGAGCACGATCATCTCCGGCACGCCGTCCATGCCATCGCCGGCGCGCAGGAACCTGATCGGGAGCTCCTGTGGCGAGATCACCTCGAGCCCGAACAGGTCCCGATAGAAATGCATGGCCGCGTTCATGTCGCGCACCCACAGCACGATCTCGGCGAGACCGGCGACTGGTCGTTTCAAGCCGCGACCGCTTCTCCGATCGCCATCAGGTTGATCTCGCGAACGCGAGGCGGCACCGAGCACCCCGGCGCCAGCAGCAGGCCGAGGCCGCCGGTGTCGGCGATGGCGCGCCTCGCCTCCGCCTGCACCTCGGTGGGCGGACCGTAGAGCAGGCTCTTGCGCTGCCCGAGGCCGCCCATCACCGCGCGCTCGGCCAGGCTGCGGCCCTGCGACAACGTCGGCGTGCCGAGGTTGTGGATCGACCAGCTCACCACCTGCGTAGGCATATCCCTGACGAGGTCGAAGTGCAGCTTCGAGCCGCAAAGGTGCACCGCGTTGAACCAGGCCTCGTGCGGCAGCGCACCAAGGACGGCCTGGTCGCTAGGCAGCACGAGCTCCCGATAAACGTCCTCGGGCATGGCATCGCGGCTCGCATAGCCGGAGATGGCATAGAAGATGCCCGCGGCGCCTCCTGCGACCGATCGCTGGCTGAAGTCGACCAGCGCCTCCGCGATGCGGTCCATCGCCGGCCGCACCAGCTCTGGATGTTTGCGCAGCTCGCGCACCACCCTCGACGAGTTCTTGCCTACCAGGTAGCCGGCGACGGTCAGCGGGCTGAACACGGTCTGGATCACCGGCACGCCGAACCCGAGCTGCTTCGCAACCATGTGCAGCGAGTCGACCTGGTCGTCGAGCGCCTTGCGATTGACGAGCGCCACGGTGCTCCAGGTTTCCAGGTCGGGGACCGCCTCGCTCTCGAGCACGGGGCCCTTGAGGCGGTGGCCCGCCCGCTTATAGATGGAGCCGAACGCTTCCGCGAAGCACGAGGCTCGCGGCTGGAATTTTACGAAGTCCCAGCCGAACTGACGGGCACGCTCGACCGTGACCGCGGCGAGATCCGCGGGCGACCACTCCTCGCGATATGTGTGACCCCAAGCTCCGAACGGCGGTCGATCCGCCACTCCCATGGCAATCGCCGCCTCGACTCTTTTCCGACCGTCCATGGGTCCGAGTTTAAGCTGGACCCCATGGCCGACGAAATCGAGGCCCAAGCTGTGCGGCTTCGGGCTGCCGCCGAGGCGAAGCCCATGAAGCTGCCTGTCAACCGGCGCGTCGACGAGAGTCATCACCTCGTCACGGCGGACGGCCTCTCGGTCTGGTTCACCATCCAGGTCTCGCCCCACAGCCGCATCCAGGAGGCGATCTTCGAGCGCACCGACCGGATGCCTTCCGACGACGAGTGCCGGCGCTGGCTCTCGCTTTTGATCCCCGGTGGCGATGCGATCGAAGCGCCGGGGATGCCCGGCGCGACGACACGCCGCTTCGAGGCGTTCGAGCACAGCCCTCAGCGCGAGGCCCCGCTGGCCTGATGGCGCTTGCTCAGTCGGTGCTCGAGGAACTGAGACGCGTGGTCGGCAAAGAGCACGTGATCGATTCGAGCAACGACCTGCGCATCTTCGAGCGCGATGCCTCGATCGAAGGTTCCGCGCCGGACGCCGTGGTCCTCCCCGCCAACGCGGCCGAGGTGTCCGCGGTGATCAAGATCGCATCGAAGAACCGCATCCCGGTGGTACCCCGGGGCGCCGGCACCGGCCTTTCCGGCGGAGCCGTCACCATCCGCGGCGGCATCGCATTGCAGGTGACGCGCATGCGCAAGATCCTGGAGATCGACCCCGTCGCGCAGACCGCGCTGGTCGAGCCGGGCGTGGTCAACCAGGAGCTGTCGCTGGTCGCCGCGGCTCAAAGGCTGTTCTACGCGCCTGATCCGTCGAGCCAAAAGGCCTGCACCCTCGGGGGCAACGCGGCGGAGAACTCCGGCGGCCCTCACTGCCTCTATTACGGCGTCACCACCAACCATGTTCTGGGCATGGAAGTCGTGCTCGCTGACGGAAGCGTGCACTGGGTCAGCGGGGATGCCCCGGATCGCATCGGCCTCGACCTCTGCGGCGTGCTCGTCGGTTCCGAGGGGACCCTTTGCGCGATCACCAAGATCAAAGTGCGGCTCCTTCGCACGCCACCGAGCGTCGCGACGCTGCTCGCGGCCTTCCCGACGATCGATGCCGCGAGCCAGGCCGTGTCAGCGGTAATCGGTCACGGCATCGTCCCCGCCGCGCTCGAGATGATGGACAGCGTCACTGTCGGCGCGGTGGAGGCGCACTACCACGCGGGCTATCCGACCGACGCCGGCGCCGTGCTTCTGGTCGAGGTCGACGGCATCGCAGAGTCGACGCTCGAGCTGATGAACGCAATCCGCCATGTGCTCGCCGAGAACCACGGCTATGCGATGCGCGAAGCTCAGACTCCGGCCGAGCGCGACCTGCTGTGGGCCGGCCGCAAGGGCGCGATCGGCGCGCTGGGACGCATCAAGCCCAACTATTACCTGCACGACGGCGTCGTACCGCGAAGCCGGCTTCCGCAAATCCTCTCGGCCGTCGGTGAGATCGGCGTGCACTACAAGCTGCCGGTCGCGAACGTCTTCCACGCCGGCGACGGCAACCTGCATCCCAACATCCTGTTCGACCTCCGGGACCGCGATGTGCTACCGCAGGTGGAAAGCGCGGGCGAGGAGATGCTCCGCGCGGTGGTCGAGCTCGGCGGCGCGCTTTCGGGCGAGCACGGCATCGGTCTCGAGAAGTCCGCGTTCATGCCCTGGGTTTTCAGCCATGACGACCTCGACGCGATGAGGCTCGTAAAGAACGCGCTCGACGCGCACGGAATCATGAATCCGGGCAAGATCTTCCCGGACCCCGAGCGGAAGATGCCGCACCTCGCCGGGCGCACCGGCCTCGCGATCGAAGCCAAATGGTGGTAAGTCGCCGCCGTAAGCAGGCGGTCGAGAAGCCGTCGACGGCCGAGGAGCTCGCACACCGCCTGCACGAAGCGGCCGAGGCCGGCACTGCCGTCTTCCCCGTCGGCGGCGGCCGGGCTGCCGAGATGGGCGACCCGCCGGCGCGCGATGGCATCGAGCTGCACACGACCGCGCTCGACCGCGTGCTCGAGCACTCGCAGGCCGACATGGTCGTAAGCGTCGAAGCGGGCATCACCCTCGAAGCGCTGCAGGCGCTGCTGAAGAAGAGCGGCCAGTTCCTCCCGCTCGATCCGTTCAACTCCCCCGGCCACACCGTCGGCGGGCTGCTCGCCTCGGGCTGGACCGGTCCACTGCGGCTGCGTTACGGCACCGCTCGCGACTTCCTCATCGGCATCCGGGTGGCGCTGCCTGACGGGCGCCTGGCCAGCGCAGGCGGGCGTGTGGTCAAGAACGTGAGCGGCTACGACCTCATGAAGCTTCACTACGGCGCGATGGGCACGCTCGGGGTGATCGTCGCCGCCTCGTTTAAGGTTTTTCCGAAAGCACTCCACGACGCCACCGTCTCGTTCGACCACGAGTCGATGGACGAGGTCTGGGCCGCGGCCGAGCGCGCCCTCGGGCTGCCGATGACGCCTTCCGCGGTAGAGGTGTTCTCGAGCGGCCGCGTAATGGCGCGTTTCATGGGCAGCCCCGACGCCACCAAGCGCACGGTGACCGACCTCGGCTGGGCGCAGGCGGATGGTTCGGTTTGGGAGCAGCACGCGAAGGCCGCGCCCCCGCAGTGGGCGCGCATAGCGATGCCGCGGCACCAGCTGCGGCCGATCCTGGAGAGGCTGGGCCCGGAGCAATCGTGGTGGGCCTCACCTGGGACGGGCATCGCCAACTGGACGGTTGCCGGTGGCGCCGAAGACGTGCAAGCCGTGCGCTCGGCGGCGGTCGCCGCGGGTGGGTCGCTCGTGCTCATGGCCGGACCCGCCGACTTCCGCCGCGACGCGCGCGCCTGGGGCACGCCGCCCGCCACTCTCCATCTCATGCGCCGGCTGCGTACGGCGTTCGATCCCAACGAAGTCATCAACCCGGGAAGATTCGTGGTGTGACCACCCAACCCTTCGCAAGGTTGAACGACGACGACCTCGCCACCTGCGTTCACTGCGGGCTGTGCCTCGACGCCTGTCCGACGTTCCGGCAGACCGGCCTGGAAACGGAGTCACCGCGCGGGCGCATCTACCTGATGACGCAGTGGAAACGCGGCGGGCTTCAGTTCACCGAGGACCAGGCGCGCCACATCGACCTCTGCCTTGGCTGCCGCACGTGCGAGGCCGTATGCCCGTCGGGGGTGCCGTACGGAAGGATCATCGAAGCCGGGCGATCAGAAGTGGAGCGCATCCGCCGCCCGGCGCCCAAGCGCTGGCTTGCGCGCACGGCTTTGCGCCAGCTCCTGGCAAGGCCGCGGCGACTTCGAACCGCCGGCGCCGTCACCAGGGCGGCGCAGAAGGTCGGCCTCACATCGCTGGTCCGCTCTGGACGGCAGCTGCCCCCACTGCGGCCCCGCTTCCAACCACCCGCGGGCGGCATCGCGCCCGCCATCGGCCAAAGGAAGCATCGCGTGGCCTTCCTGGTCGGATGCGTGATGCCGATCCTCTATCCACAATCGCATGAGGCAGCGGTCAAGCTCCTGCAGCTCGCCGGCTGCGAAGTGTGGTTTCCGCGGGCGGAAAGATGCTGCGGCGCGCTGCTTGCCCACAATGGCGACCTCGACGGGGCTGAGCGGCTGCGCGATATGAACATGCAGGTGTACCGCGACGCCAATTTCGAAGCGCTCATCGTCGACTCGGCGGGCTGCGGTGCGCACCTGAAGGATTTCTATCCCGAGCTCAAGGGGCGGGTGAAGGACCTGAGCGAGTGGCTCGTCGAGGTGGGCCTGCCGGCACCGCAGCGCGAGGTGAAGATGCGCGTCACGTATCAGGACGCGTGTCACCTCGCGCACGCGCAGCGCATCAAGAAGCAGCCCCGCGACCTCATCCGCTCCATTCCTGGAGTCGAGCTCGTCGAGATGCGCCATCCGGACATCTGCTGCGGCGCGGCCGGGCTCTACAGCACGCTCGAGCCCGCGATGTCGGCGCGGATCTTGCAGGAGAAGATGGACGACGTGCTGAGCACCCGGGCCGACATGATCGTCACGGGCAACCCGGGCTGCCAGATGCAGTTGGAATCAGGGCTGAGGTCGCGGGGCTCGACGATGGACGTCGAGCATGTCGCGGAGCTAGTGGTCCGCGCCTTTCTGCATTAGGCCGATCTTCTTCAGGCGCGGCAGCGCCTGCGTCTTGGTGACATCGACCTCGAAGCGCGCGACCGCGACGGTCACGTTGTCGGGCGCCCCGAGCTCCCGGCACCTGTCGATGACGCGCTTCGCACCTTTGTCGAGGTCGCCGTCCTTGAGCAGCAGCTTGCCCATCTCCTCGACGCTGACGCCCGCGGTCTCGACGCCGTCGCTGCACAGGACGATGGCGTCGCCTTCCTCGATCTTCAGCTTGTCGGTGTACGACTGGATCGAGTCCCAGACTCCGACCGCGCGCGTCAGTCGGTGCTTCAGCGGATGCGAAGCCGCCTCTTCGGGCTTGATGACACCGAGTCGTACCTGTTCTGCCGGCCACGAGTGATCCTGGGAGATGAGCTTGGCGTTGCCGTTGTGAAAGAGATACGCCGGGCTGTCGCCGACGTTCAGCACGGCCACCTCGCCGTTGCTGATGGCGGCCACAACCATTGTGCTGCCCATGCCCGACCACTCCGGGTTGTCGCGCTGAGCCTCGAATACGGCGGTATTGGCCTGCTTGGCGGCGCGCTTCAATCGCTCGATATCCGCACCCTCGTCGCCATCCTCCGCGAGGACGCTCGTGAGCGTGGTCACCGCGATGCTGCTGGCCATCTGCCCCGCCGCGTGGCCGCCCATCCCGTCACACACGACCAGCAGCGTGTCGAGGCCGGCCTTGCTGCGCCACACGATCACGGAGTCCTCGTTTTCCTCGCGCTCGAGGCCCGGGTCGGTCGCCGAGGCGACCTTAAGACGCATGACCCAGCTAACTATCCGCCGAGGACTGAGAAGTGGACTGCGTTCTGGCCGAGGGTGATGCGGTCGCCGTGGTTGAGCTCCTTCTCCTGGATCGGCTCGCCGTTGACGAGCGTGCCGTTGGTGCTCCCGAGGTCGACGATCCAGAACTGCTCTCCGCGCCGCTCCACTCGTGCGTGATGCCCGCTGGTGGCCGGGTCGCGAAGGATGAGGTCGTTGTCGGGCGAGCGTCCCAGCCGCAGCGCCGAGTCGCCGGCCCGGTGCGTGTGGCCGGCGTCGGGTCCGGACTCGATCGTGATCTCAGCCTGGGGGCCGGCGCCGCCTACAGATCGCAGGGGTCGGGTTGGACCACCAAGCGGCAGCGTTTCCACCGGCGGCGAGGTCGCGGCCGGCGGTGGCTGCCAGGCCGGCATCAGGGCGGTGGCATCGTGTGCAGCGGCGGCTGCCGCGCTCGAGGCGACTACTGTTTCGGCCACATCCGGGATGTGTTCGGCGGGCGGCGCCGGAGCCGGTGGCGCTGATGCCGAAGGCGACTCCCACGGCGGTGGTGCCGGCGCGGGGGCCTGGCCGGGGGGCGAAACCACAGTCTCCGCCAGCGGCGGCTCGGGGAACTTCGGTAAGGCCGCGGGCTCTGCCGGTGGCGACCACGATGGCGCCGCGCTGAGCGCTGAAGTCGCGCGCGGCGGGGCGGCGTTCGGAGGCGGAGGCGGTGGCCCTGCCGTGGGAGGCGGAGGCGGAGGCGAGTTCGACCAGCTCGGCGCCGCGGGCGCGCCCGGTTCTTCGCTCTTGGGCACGTCCCAAGCGGCAGTCCCAGGGGCAGGCGCGCCCCAGGACGGCGCGGGAGCGGGGGGTGCGTTCGGGGCGGCCGCCGCCGGGGCATCCCATGACGGCGCCGGCGCTCCCCAGGCCGGGGCGGGCGCGCCCGCAGGGGAAGGCGTTCCGGGCGCATCCCACGACGGCACCACAGGAGGACTCCCCCACGCCGGGCCCGCGGTGTCGGGCGCTGCCCCGGGGGGCGACGCCGGGGGTGGCCCTGAAGGCGGCGCTCCCCACGATGGCGCCGGCGTCGGTGGGACCGCGGGTTTGGGCGCTTCCCATGATGGTGCAGGAGGGGGTGCGGCCGAGGAGGGCGCGGGCGCCGGTGAACCCCACGTCGGCGCGGGCGGCGCGGCCGGACCAGATGCCCCCCACGAAGGGGCCGGAGCGGGTGCGGCGGGCGGAGGCGGTGGAGCCGCACCCCATGTGGGAGCAGCGGGATTGGTCGGTGCGGCGGGAGCGCCGGCCGCAGGGGCTCCCCATGTGGGGCCCGGGGCGGGCGGAGGCGGCGGCGCGCTCGGAGCCCCACTCGGAGCCGCACTCGGAGGCGGGGGGGGCGGGCCTCCCGGGGCACCCCACGCCGGCGACTGCCTTGCCGCCGGTTGATCCCAGCTAGGCGTCGGCGGCGGGACGACGACGGTAGCAGCGACACCCCCAGGCGTCGCGGACGGAGGCGGGGCCCAGGTCGTGACGCCGCCTCGTGCCCCGTCGGGAGCTTGCGGCGCCGGCGTCGCGGGCCTGACTGGAGGCCCGGCCTTCTTGCGTTTCCCGCGGCGGCGTCGCGCCCTCAGGTAGAGGACGCCCGCGATGAGCGCCGCCACCGCAAGGACGAGATCGGCGTACACGGTTTCAGTTGGCATCCGGTGGAGGGCCTCCCTTGTCTCGAGTCCGTCTCTGTATCAATTACGAAAACACCTTCTTGCGGACCCGCACTCGCGCGTGTCGACGCGTCAGTGCTGAAGTATGCCACCCGTACTCGCAAGTGGGCCAGAGCTAAACGGTACCGCTGATGACGATGCGCCCCGAAGCTACGCCAGGCACTGTGATGTCGGCGTCGAGCGAGTGGCGGCCGGCGCCAAGCGGCTGGCCGGTGACTACGTGAATGCGCATTCGCCTGCCCACCGGCATGTCGAGGTGGCGCGGGAACGGCGCTCGGCCGGCATGCGTCTCCACCTGGATGTCGTGCCTGGCGAGGGGTATACCGTCGAGGCGGAGGCCACCGACGCCGGCCACCACCGCAGGTCTGGTGCGGTTCTCGAGGACGAAGCTGAGCCCATCCTTTTCCGCGCGCAGGCTGGCCAGATCGGCGATCCCCTCGGCGAGATAGCGGGGAAGCTCAGGCCGCGGCGGCGGCGACGGCAGCTTCGACGTCACGGTGAAGCGCAGCTCCGTGCGATCTACCTCGCGGCCCATCACGAGGAGTGATGCGTCGAGGCGGTAAACACCCTCCACCTCGAGGGGCACGCTCAAGGTCGTCGCGTTGACAGCAGGCTCGAAGGCGGTCGGCAGCTCCAAGTCCGCAGCGCCCGAAAACTTTCGCTGCATCGCGTCGGCGATGCGGCTCACACCCCGGCGGCCCGCGCGGCGCTCGCGCATCAGAGTCCAACGCACCACTCCCGGCCCTCCAAGCTCAGGGTCGTCGTTGACGACGATGAGTCGGGCCCCAAACGGGACCGCGGGGCGCTGGATGAAACCGAACGGCCGATCGGGATCGTAAGCAAGCGGCTCGATGACCAATCGCGTGGCCTTGAACGCGCGCGCCAAAGCCTCGAGCGCGGGTTTCGGCTTGCGGGCACCGTCCAGCAATCCGAAGCCTATGCCGGGAAACGGGTCGACCAGGTGGTAAGCGAACGCGCCCCAACAGGGCTCGAACTTTCGCGTGCGGAGGTGCTCCGCGGCAAGACGCACCAGGTTGGCCTGGAAGGACTGCGACGACTCGACGTATGACTCCAGGTCGGTGTGCGCCGACGGCAGCCCAACGCCCCGCTCGGCCCAATTGACGGGTTGAAAGCCTGCGAATCTCCAGGCCGCGTCGTCATCGGCCACCGGCCATCGGGCGTCGATGCGCTCCCACACCGGCGAGTCAGCGTTGGGCAACGCCTGCGCTCCGAAGGCGCTGACCATCACGGGCTCGGCTTCGGTGATGGCCCGCCATGAACCAGTCGCCCACCCGACGAGGGCGTCGTCGTCGACGTCGCCCGATGCGGCCAGCGCTGGACGGGTCTTGTCCATGCGCTCGAACGCCGCCTTGAGCTCCTGGTCGATGGAGTGGTTCTGCCGCACGGCGTTCACATCGCCGAGCTCGGCGTTGGCGGCGAGCCAGGGCGGGTCGTCATGCGCCACCCACATCGCGACCGACGGCCGGTTGCGAAGCAGCTCGACCATCTCCGCCTGCTGCTCTTTCGCGGCGACATCGAAGAAGCGCGCGTCGTCGCCTCGCGAGTGGTAGGCGTAGGCGCCCAACAATGGCAGCTCCTGAAGGAGGAGCATGCCGGCTTCATCGGCTTGCCGGTAAAACTCGACGGGCAGGACATTGGCCAGCAGGCGAAGGGCGTCGATGTTGGCATTCTTGGCGACGCGAAGGTCGGCATCGAAACGCTCCGTTGTCAGCTCGTCGAGGCGATACGACGGCGCATAGCACGCGCCTCGCAAGAACATCGGCCGGCCGTTGATGGCAAAGTTCCAGCGGCGTGGACCGATGTCCCACTTGATCTCTCTGAACCCGAAGGCATCCTCGACGCGCGTCGACTCCGAACCGCCGGCTGCGCGTGCGACCATCTCCACCCGATACATCGGCTGCTCCCCGAAGCGCCACGGCTCCCATCGCTTGGCGCCAGGGAGGGCAAGACGCATGGACACCGTCTGCTCGCCTCCGCCCGCGAGCCTCACCTCGCGGTGGAGTCGCAGGAGTGCGGCCGGCTTGTCGCCGCCGGCGGGGCTGACCACGAGCTCAACCTGGCCGTCCATCTGCCGGCCGTCGAGGTTGCGGAGCCGGGCCTCAACCTCCAGCCGCCCGTCGCCGGCTTCGAACTGCGGATTGAGGCGCATCCAGTCGACAGCGATCGGGCCGATGTACTCGAGGCCGACCGGGCCCCAGATGCCGACCGGAACCTCCCAGCGATAAGGCTCGGGCAGGCTCGAGTAAGCCGACGCCGGGTAGGGCTTCAGCTCGCCGTCGTTGAAGATGCCCATCACGTGCCGTTTCTTCTCGGGCTGTGTCTCAACCGGCGATTCGCAGCAGATGACGAGCAGGTTCTCGGCCTTCAGGTATGGCGTGAGGTCGAAGCCAAAGGTCGCGAAATAGCCATAGTGCGAGCCCAGCAGCTTGCCGTTGAGCCACGCATGCGTGGCGAGAAACGCACCGCCGATGCGCAGCAGCACGCGACCGGCGTGATCCGGTCGCTGGAACTCTGTGCGGTACCACACCGACTGGCTGCCCTCATGCGCCGCGAGCTGCCGCGGCACCTCGATTGGTTTCCAGCCCGCACCGCGTCCGATCGTGAGCCGTTCGGCCTCGCCTTCGCCGAGAGACATCCATACGGCTTCCCAGCCGCTGAGCTCGCGCATGCCCCCTGACCGCTGAGGCAGCGGGAGAAATAGGCAGTCGCTCAATCCTGTGGGGCCCGATGGCGATGGACGAACGCGCCGTCCGCAGTGGCACAGAAGATGACCTCGCGCTTCATCGCAGCGGCGAACGCGACCTCGCGACCGCGTTGGACGAGCGCGAGGATGCTGCCTCCGAAGCCCGCGCCCATGATGCGCGCACCCAGGCAGCCTTCGATGCTCCACGCTCGCTCGACGAGTGTGTCGACCACCTGTGTCGAAACCTCGAAGTCGTCGCGGAGGCTTTTGTGAGATTCCTTGAGGAGCACTCCCAATCTTTCGAATCGGCGTTCCTTGAGCGCATCGACGAACGCGTGAACGCGCGCGATCTCGGAGTCGACATGCCGCCGGCGCTTCGGCATTCCCGCCTCGGCCTCGCGCCTCCGTTCGTTGTATGGCGTATCCACGAGCGACCGATGCTCGCCCGAGTCGATGACCGCGATCGCGAGCTCGTCAGGAAATGGCACCGCCTGATATTCGAGGGTCGAGCAGTCCAGGAGCAAGGCGTGCCCGCGGCGGCCCAACGCGGATGCGAATTGATCCATCACGCCCACATGCACACCCGTGGCCGCCTGCTCGGCACGTTGGCACGCGAGCGCGGCCTCCTTACCGTCCAGCTCTGGGCGAAGCCCCACGGCGATCGCCACCAGCAGGGCGGCCGACGAGCTGAGACCGGACCCTGGAGGGATGTCGGACTCGACCCTCATCACCTGGGGCTGCACGCCGAGCTCGACGCCAATCGCGCGCAGGTACTTGAGCCCGCCACCGATCTCGCTATCGATCGACCACGCCTCGGCTTCGCGCCCGCTGACCCGCGTGTGCCGATCGATGGCGGCCGGCAGCACTACGCCACCGAGATAGTCGACGTGCTCACCGATGAGGTTCACGCGGCCGGGCGCGCGGCCCTGCCAACCGCGGGGACGCTCGCGCCTAGACTCCACGCAGCTCCGCGGCCTTGTCCTCAGCGCGGGCATCGACGATGAAGGCGCCCGCCCCGAGCTCGGACCCGGCCAGGTACTTGAGCTTGTCGCGGGTCCGGTTGGGTGGATAGAACTCCACGTGGAAGTGATGGTCGCCTCGCGTGCGCCCTGCGGGCGTCTGGTGCATCGCCATCACGTAAGGAAGCGGGCGATCGAAGAGTCGGTCGTACTTCTGCAGCACGGCCTTGAGGATTCGCGCAAACGATTCATCGTCGTCATCGTCGAGATCGAGCAATCCGGCACGATGACGAATCGGCGCGAGATGGACCTCGTAGGGCCAGCGCGCGAACGGCGGCACGAATGCGATCCAGTTTTCGTCGCGAAGGACGGTCCGCTCGCCGCCGCGCTCGCCATGGATCACGTCGCAATAGAGGCAGCGGCCGGTTTCGCGCTTGTGCTTCGACTCGGCGCGGAGCTCCTGCTGCAGGACCGGAGGGATGAATGGATATGCGTAGATCTGGCCGTGTGGATGGCTCAGAGTCACCCCGATCGCCTCGCCGCGGTTCTCGAATATATAGACGTATCGCACGTTGGGCAGACGCCGCAGCTCGCTGGTTCGATCGCGCCATACCTCGATGAGGTCGCGGATGTGCTCGACGCTCTGCTCGCCCAGCGACGAATCGTGATCGGGCGTGTAGCACACCACCTCGCATCGTCCCTGCTCGCCCGTGAACGAGGGGAAGCGGTTCTCGAATACCGCGATGTAGTAATCGGGCTCGGGAATCTCAGTTTCGAGGTGCCCCGGTTTGGTCGGGCAGAGCGGGCAATGGTCCTCGGGTGGGTGATACGTCCGGTCCTGCCGCCACGGGGCGACGGTGACCCATTCTTCGAGTAGGGGATGCCAGCGAAGCTCGCTCATGGTCGACCTCCCCGCCCCGGGGGGAGGTCCGGCCGCGGAACGCGGCCGTGATGGGGCGAAACATCTGCCGAAGACCTTTCGTAGTAGATGAGGTAGCGACCGTCGGCCTTCGCAACTCGGCGCTTCTTGAGCAGCTTCTTTTTCTTGGTGTCGCGAGGCTTGTCAGGGGCCGGTTCGCCGACGATCTGACGAGCGGGGCTACTCAAGCGCGCGCCTGACCGCGTCCGCGGGCGTGTCCACCGACTCGAGACCTTTCACGGACCAGCTGTCCAGGCCGACGACCGGCCGGCCGATGCGCCGCGCCAAAGCGATCTCGCTCAGAGTGCCCCAACCCTGACCGATCGCGATCACGCTCTCCGCGGCGGTGACGATCAGGACGTTGCGTGCCTGGCCCATCCCCGTCGGCAGCGAGATGGTGAGGTGGGTGTTGGCGCCGCGGCGATCTTCCTCGGGCAGGATCCCGACCACCGTTCCACCGGCTCCCGCGGCGCCCTCGCTCGCAGCGCCGGAAACTCCACCGAGACCGCCGTTGATGACGACCACCCCCGCTTCCGCCAGCAGCCTCCCCACCTCCCGCGCCGCCTCGATCTGCGAAGCGGTCGCGTTCGAGGCGCCACACACGGCGATGTATCTGCGTGGCATCGAGGGATGAGTCTAGGGGCCCTCTGCGCCCGGCGGCTGGTACACTCCGCTTCGAAGTTCAACGCCCGTGGGGCAAAGGAGGTGAGGCGGAACCTTGGATAAACCGAATCGCGGAGCCAACCGCCTCGTTTGCCAGCCGGGAGCTCGGGAGGACGTGAGCCTCTAAGGGCTTCCAGTTCCGAATCCGGCTCCTGGAGTCGGAGGCGGTAGTTCTGCGAACGTCGACAGAGAGCCGGGCCGTTGCCCGGCTCTCCTTTTGTGGGGGAGATCGCGCCGTTGCCCGGCTCTCCTTTGTGGCGGAGACTGCGCTTAGCCCGGCTCTTTTTTTCGCCGCTAGGATTCATTCATGGGCCAGGACTTCTCGCAGCAGATGAACGAGCTGCCGGAAGGCTGGCTGCAGGCGATGGGCGTGACCATCACCCTCGCGACTCAAGACGAGGTGCGCGCCGAGCTGACCGTCGGTGCCGAACACCTGCAGGGTTACGGCATCGTCCATGGCGGCGTGCACTGCGGGCTCATCGAGTCTCTGGCCTCCATCGGTGCAGCCCTGTTCGCAATGCCGCGCGGCCAGCATGTGGTCGGCCTCGAAAACAACACGAGCTTCATCCGGGCCGTGCGCGCGGGCGCAAAGCTGAAGGCGGTGTCGACGCCGATCACGCGCGGGCGGCGCACGCAGGTCTGGGAGGCGCGCATCCTCGACGAGAAGGACCAGGTGGTCGCGACTGGGCGAGTCCGGCTGCTCTGTATCGAAAACGACCAGGCTCTGGCCGGGGAGCAGGTCCAGGGGGTCCTCCACCCCGGCACCTAGTGGTCGGCTTCCGAGGTCCGCCGGATATTTCGCGGCATCGGCGGGCGGAGCCTAGGAAAGGGTGGCGCAAGGAGGAGCGCATCGCTAGATGCGTGACGACGCGGCGACGGGCCCCTTGACGCCGGCTTCAGCGCCCATCTCGGGGTCCCCGTCGAATCGCCAGATTCGGCGGGGTGAGTCGGCGCCCGCCCGTCTAGGCCGCGAAGATCCAAGGAACTCGGGAGCCGAACACTAATGGTTAGTCAGGTAGCCGAAGATGATCTCGTCGATCAGCTGCTCGATGGGCGCCAGGTCGTCCGTGTAGACCTGCCCGTGGTACGGCGACATCCTCAGCTTGCCCTCGTCCAGCGCGCTGGCCGCCGCAGTGACCGCCAGCGGCGCCGACACCAACCGCAAGTTGTGGCTGACGTCGTCGACCGTGATCGCTTCGGTCGACGCATACACCACAGTGTTCGTGTAGTTGGGGTCGTCGAGCAGGAGCACGCTCGGGAACACTGCTGACATCGTGCTGGCGAGCGCGTCCACGAGCCGGTAGTCGGTGGCGGTGCGGCCGACGTTGACCGCGATCACCCCGCCCGGGTTGAGATGCGCTTTCACCTGCTGGAAGAACTCGCGGGTCGTGAGGTGAAACGGGATGTACGGCTGGCGGTAGGCGTCGAGCACCATCACGTCGTAATGCCCGGCTTGCGTGTCGAGCCAGTAGCGCGCATCGGCGACGACCTCATGCGCGCGCGCCTCATCGAGATGGAAATAGCGATGGCCGGCAGCGAGGATGTCGGGGTCGATCTCCACTCCGGTGATGTCGATCTGGTCTCCGAACGCCAGTCGATACTGCCGCGCGCCTGTGCCGGCGGCGAGACCTAGAAAAGCCGCGGAGCGCGGAATCGCGGGCGTCGCCTGCGCGTGACGGAACGCGTCCGCCAGCAGGAGGTAGTCCCAGTAACCGTGCGTGAGGTTGGTGTTGCTGTCGTACACCGAGTGAACCGCCTCACCCTCGTTGAGGATTAGCTCGGTGGTCGTGCCCGCCTGGACCACCTGAATGTAGTTGTAGGCCGACTCTTTTTCATAGATGAGGGTGCCGACTTCAGGCGGCTTGATGCCGGCGGGCAAGAAGATCCAGGCGAGGATCACGGCCACCGCGAAGGACGCGTAGAGGCGGCGTCTCGGCCATAACGCCAGCCCTGAGATGACAACTAGCGCCAGCCCGAAGGCGACTATGGTCGGCCGCGTGCCGTAGGTGGGGATGAACCAAAACACGGGCAGGAAGGTGCCGAGGATGCTGCCCACCGTCGAGAGGGCGTACACGCGACCTGCGGTGTTGCCGCCGGTGGCGACGTCCTTCAAAAGTAAACGGATCGCGAAGGGGCTGACACAGCCAAGCAGCGTTACCGGCACCGCGAAAAGGAGCACGACCGCAAGCAGCGTGCCCGCGACCAGTCCCACGCTCAGCTCGCGAAACCCTTGCTGCGACGCCAGCAGGATCGGGTAGCTCGCGAGCGGGATCACGCCGATCCACAGGCCCGCCCAGGCGGTGATCTGAAAGAGGATGTCGTCGCGCGGATACCGGTCTGCCAGCCGGCCGCCGATCACGTAGCCGGCCGACAGATAGACCAGGATCAGGCCGATCAGCACGCCCCAGACGTACAGGCTTGTTCCGAAGTACGGCGCCAGCAGCCGCGACGCGCCGAACTCGACGCCCAGCGACGCCATCCCCGACACGAAGACGAGTGGAAGCAGCAGTCGTCGCGCCAGGTCTGTCGTCAACGTGAGGGAGAAGACTAGCTAAGGGGTTGTTCCGAGGCCCACTTGCGGGTCCGCTCGTCCATAGGCACGGGGAGCTGGACCTTGACCTCCGCATACATGTCGCCGGGCGGCCCACCTTTCGCATCGGGCATGCCGAGCCCGCGCAACCGGATCTTGGTCCCGTTCTGAGTCTCAGGCGGAACCTTGAACTGGACCTGGCCGCCCTTCAGCGTCGGCGCCGAGACCTCCCCGCCGCCCAGCGCGACGTGGAGCGGAACCGGCACGATTACATGCACGTCCTTGCCCTCACGCCGGAACACAGGGTCCGGCGCCACCTGCACGGTGGCTCGCAGACCTGGCACTCGCAGCACTGTGCCTTCCTTGACCCCGGCCGGGACCCTGACCTCGACACGCCTTCCCCCCGGGAGCTCGACCGTGCGGCTGGTCCCGCGGTAGACCTCGCCGAGGCTGACCGTGATCGGCGCCTCGACGTCCATCGGCACGGGTCGGGTTCGCGTTCGGCCCGCGTTGCCGAAGATCGATCCGAAGATGTCGCCAAACGAGCCTCCCTCGCCGAAGAGATCGTCCATGTCCTCGGGGCTCACGGTGCGGTACTGCACCTCGGGACCGCCCTGCTGGGTCCGGAACCCGCCGCCCGGCCTGCGCCCGCTGCCTGGCTCCACGCCCGCCTGCTGCGCGGCCGCCCAGTCCGAGCCGAACTCGTCGTAGAGCTTTCGCTTCTTCGCGTCCGACAGCACGTCGTGCGCCTCGGAGATCTCCTTGAATCGCGCCTCTGCCTGCTTGTCGCCGGCGTTCAGGTCGGGGTGGTGCTTGCGCGCGAGCTTGCGGAAAGCAGACGTGATCTCTTTCTGCGTCGCCGTATGCGGCACGCCGAGCACGTCGTAATAGTCCTTGGTCGTCTTGGCCATCTAGTTAGGTTTGTACCCGCTTCAGGAGGCTGACAAATCCTGGGCGGCGGTCGTACCCGAGCTGCTCGTTGATGTGCAGCATCGGCGCGTTCTCCGAGTCATTGTCTGTCAGCACCGTGGGGACGCCCAGCTCGATCGCCTGGGCAAGCGTCTGGAGCTTGATCGCGCGGGCCAGGCCGCGGCCGCGATGGTCGGGATGGCTGCATGTGTACCCAGTCCACACTTTGCCCCGGACCGGTGGAAAGCGAAGGTACGAAGCCGCCACCGGATCGCCGCCGTACAGAGCCACCCAATAGCGGTCGTGCCGCTTGTCCGGAGCCTCCACGCGTTCGACGAAGTTCTCGAATGTCTCCGGAAGAATGGGATAGGTGCTCGGGATGTCGAGCCTGGTCAGCTCGAAGAGCGCGTGCACCTTGCGAAGCGAGTCTGGATCGGTCCATTGCGCGAGGGTCGTCAGCTCGACCTGCGCTGCATTCGCTTTTGACCGCGCGGCCCGCGCCTCGTCTCGGAGTCGCTTGCCATGCGCGACGAGGTCCAGCTCCCACACCTTTTCGGTGCGGTCGGGCTCGAAGCCAACACGAGCCAGCACCTCCAAGACGTCGCGCTCGTCCTCGACCGCGTATGCCTCGAGCACGCGAGCGCCGTCCGCCTGCGCCTCGCCGGCAACCCATGACCAGAGCGACGCGAGGACATCGGGCTCGAACCTCGCGCGGTCCAGCAGCACCTCGACATGGCAATGGCGCTCGGGCACCTGGTCCCATGGACCGTGGCTCCAGGCCACGAACGCGATCGGCTTTCCTTGCCGCTCGGCGATGAAGCGCGCATCGGACCAGCCGTCACGGGGATGCTCCCAGCGGTACCGGATCAGCACAGGGTCCTCGGGCAGGTCTGGGTAGGCAGCGGTCATGAGGTCGGACGCCAGCGCGGCGTCTTCGAGGCTTGCCGGCCGCAGCGTCGGCTCGTTCACGAACCAGACTCTAGCTGGAGGCCAAATCGACGGTCGCTAGAACGTACCCAGCATCACCGCGTCCGTGCACTGGACGAGCGCGGTCGATGCTCCGCACATCAGTCCGACATCGATCGCGCTCCCGGCTTTGGTGTCGATGATGCTCACCGTGGGCTGGCCGTTGAAATGCCTCACGACGAGGTGTGATGCGTCGACCCAACCCATCGCGACCGCGCTGCCGCCGATGCCGGGAATGGTGTCGAGCTTGGTGCCGTCGTGGAACAGTCCAATGCTGCTCGGGCTCGAGTTGGCGGCCACCGTGCCGTCGATGGACAGGGCCTCACGCGTCGAGAAGTTGGCTTGCGCGGACTTTGCGTACCAGGTGATGTTGCCACTCCAGTCACGCACCCCGACGCCTCCGCCCGCATGTGCGCACGGAGTCCCACGGGCAACGAGCAGCCCGAATGCGCATTGAGACGGAATGGTGTCCAGCACTTGGCCGGTGACAGGATCGACGAGCTGGTATCCGGCGGCGTTGTATGGATTGGGCGTGGGGAACGGATCGAAGCCGGACGGCTGTCCCTCCTGGCTCGCTCCGACCGCCAGCAATAGACCGCCGCGAACCCAGCCCACCGGCCACTCCGCGTTGCTGGCGGAGGTGTAGACCCCCACCTGCTTGCCCCCGCCCACCAGGTCCTCGACTGTGACAGTGACAGTCGGTCCACCCGACGTGTAGTCAAAGATCGCGACCGCAATCCGCGTGTCGTCGGGGTTCACCGCGAAGCTGACGAGCTTTTGCGGTCCCCCCGGGAGTGTGGTCGCGAGACCTTTCGAACCGTCCCGCGAGATGTAGCCGATGGTCGAGTCGCCGTCGAGGTAATAAACGCGATTGCTCGTGATGCTCACCAGCGGCGGCGAGCCGAAGCTTGGCTGCGACTGGTTGATGGACGGCTCTTCTGGTGTGAGCACCTTCATGAGCCTGCCGTCAATTCCCACCAGGGCGAGCTTGTAGTGGGACGAGTCGCCAGCGTTGTATCTATCGACCAGCACGAAGGACATCGCCCCCACGCCGATCGTGCCCGGCGTGGACGCCGCAGATTGAGTGCCTTCGCTTCCAGCCGGCGAAGTCAGGCCCGACGGCGAGTGGCTCGGCGATGCACCGACCGCTGTGCGCTGAGGCTGGCCACAACTGGCTCCCATCAGGAGAGCAACGAGCGCGATACCCAGCACGCGATCCATCGCCGTCAAAACATCTCGAGCGGAATGATCTCTGGGATCATGCCGGAGCGGCTCACCTCCAGAATGCCGACCGAAGCCGCCGCATAGTCACGAATGTGTCGCGCCACTTGAAGCCAGCACCACTCGAACGAATCCGGTTTCTCGGCCAGGCGCCGCGCTGTCGTCGTCGGGTTCCACTGGTGCACAGCCCCAGGATTGAACACCAACGTGCCGTCGATCGTCTCGACGTACGGCCGGTGAATGTGCCCGAAGACGATGGCGTCGCATCCGTCGAAGCGGCGGCGAAGCGAAACCGGCAGACGCTTGTGGGCCTTGTAGGCGCCCAGGGTCAGCGTCCACATCAACGTCTGCGGCTCTTCGACCCAATGGGACCGGTTGCCGTGGACGACAGCGATGCGTCTGCCTTCCACGTTGACCTCACGGCTCAGGGGCCAGCCGCTGGAGGCGAGATCGTGATCGCCTCTCACAACTTCGACCGGAGCGATCGCTTCGAGGGCCGAAATGGTCTCGGCGCCGTTCACGTCGCCCGCATGGATGATCAGGTCGACTCCTCGAAGCACCTCGAACAGCCGGTCTGGCAGCTGGTGCAGGAACTCTGGGCAGTGCGTGTCCGCGACGACTCCGATACGCGTGGTCATGCGGAAACCAGCTTAATTGGCGGGGCTGCCTACTAGTTTTGGCGGTGGACTTGACAAATTGGTAAGTCTTGCTTTCTAATTTGAGCCATGAAGGACTTGCGCCGTGAAATCGTCAACCAGGTGGCCTCGGGAAAGATCACAGCCGAGGAGGGCGCCGCCCGCCTCGAGTCGCTGGAGTCGGTCGAGTCTCGCGCTCCCTCTGAACCGGCGGCGCCCACCGCCACCGCGACAACCGCGCCCCGCCGGGTGAAGGTGGCGAGCGTGATCGGAAGCGCGGAGATCGTCGGCGACCCCGGCATCGCGTACGCGGTTGCCGAGGGCCCTCACCGAGCCCGTCAGGAAGGCGACACCCTGGTCATCGAGCAGGGCCCGCTCGACGAGATCGACAGCTTCAACTTCGGTCGGAGCGACCGCCGCATGGTCGTCAACTCGATGGACCTCGGGCGCCGCAAGTTGAAGGTGCGCATGAATCCCGACCTCGCGCTAACCGTCCAGGTCAACGCCGGCTCGCTACGGGTCGAGGGAGTGCACGGCGGCATCACAGGCGAGGTGCTCGCCGGCGGCTGCAAGATCTCCGACTTCACGTCCCCCCTCGATCTTTCCATTCAGGCCGGCAACTTGTCTGCGAGCGGGCGGCTCGACGGCGGCGCATCGAAGGTGCGCTGCGAGATGGGCAATGTCACCATCAACCTCGAGAGGGGATCCAGCGTCAAGGTCACGGCGCGTACCACCATGGGAAGGGTCTCCGTCGAGAGTGGCGGCGCCGAGCCTGTGATCCTCGGCCAGTCGGCGAAGCAGGTCATGGTCGGTTCGGGTGAGGGCAGTCTCGACATCGACTGCACGATGGGCAACGTGCGGGTGTCCGCGTGACGGTTTCCACTGATCGCAGCCGCCGGCCTCCGCTCAACTGCCCGGTGTGCGACCAGCGGCTCACGTTGACGCGGCTCACCTGCCCGGCGTGCGACACCGAGCTCTCGGGCGGTTTCGCGTCTTGCGAGTTCTGCGTGCTGACCAACGAAGACCGCGAGGTGCTGCGTGTCTTCCTTGCATCGCGCGGAAACATGAAGGAGCTGGAGCGCCATCTCGGCGTCAGCTACCCCACGGCCAGGGCGCGCTTCGACGCGCTGCTCGGCAAGATCGGCATCGACCGTCCCGCGGCCGCGCCATCGCCAACACGCGTCGAGCTCATGGAGCAGGTCGCGCGCGGTGAGATCGACGTCGACGAGGCGCTGCGGCGCCTGGAAACAAGCTGAAGGAGGATCTCACGATGAACCCGATCGATCCCTCGAACTTCATGCCGGATGATTTCGCGCGCCACATCGAGCAGCATCGCCAAGAGCTGCGCCAGCTGTACGGCCCGTACCGAAAGTCACACTCGCGCTCGGGCCGGCTGGCGCGTTTCCTGCAGCGGCTTGCCGACAGGGTCGACCCGACGGGCGAAGCCCGCCTGCGGATCTAGCGCGGCCTTCTGAGGCCGGCGGCCGCCGCCCCCGCGTTGTGCGCCTGCGCCGGGTTGGCCCCAGCGTCCAGCGCGTGCACTGCGGCGGTCGCGAAGACGTGAGCACGCGCGGTTTCGAGCTGCATGTCGATGTTGGCGATAGAGAACCAGGCGCAGTAGGTCTGGCGGCCGTTGTCGACAGCGACAGGCGGGCTCGACATCGCGGCTGTTGCCCACTTCACGGCGGTGGCAATGTCATGACCGCTGGCCAGAGCGCGAAAAGCGCCTTGTGCGGCCGAGTGGCAGGCGGGCGCTTTCGCGCCGCCCCGCTTCGCCCACGCAAACCATTCCGCATACGCCTTGTCGTCAGCGGAGGGTATCGGCCGCGTGATGTTGATCTCGAAACGCTTCTGGTCGACCACCTGCCACGGCGCGGTGCCTGCCTGCTGCTGGCCCGGTGAGGTCGGCGCTCCCGGCGCGGCGGGAGCCGCCGGGGTCGCAGGCGCCGCCCGTTGCGCCGGCGTCGCGGGAGTCGGGGCGGCGGCGGTCGCCGGGGTCGGGGCCGATGCCGGCTGGGCGGGAGCCGCTGGCGTCGCCGTCGGACCGATGTGGATCTGTGGCGCCCAGGCCGGTACGGGTACGGCGCCCGGCCAATCGGTGTCGAACGGCGACTGGGCGCCTGTCGACGAGGACGATGGCGCTGCGGGCGGTGCAGGTGCAGCTGATGCCGGAGTGACTGGCGCAGGAGCGGCCGGAGCGGGAGAGGAGAACGCTGGCGGGGCTGCGGGTTGCGCTGGTGGCGCCATCGCTGTCGGTTGGGCGGGCGGGACCGGGGGCGCCGGAGGGGCCGGCGGGGCTGGCGCCATGGGTAAGGTGCTGGCGGCAGATGGAGGCGGGGTGGCCGGCGTCCAGTCGGCTTGAGGCGGGGCAACCGGCCTCGGCAGAGGAGCGAGGGCAGGCTTGGCGGCCTCCGCGGGTGGCGTCACAGGATGGACAGCCGGGGACGTGTCCGACTGGACCGTGTCGGATGGCGACCAGACGGGCATGGCCCGTTCGGTGGGGGGCTCGGGTGGCCACTCGTCCGGCTTCGAGGCCGGCGAGGCTGCGGCTGCGGGGGTCCACGCGGGCGTTGCTGGTTCCGTGGCTGGATCCGGCCCCCATAAGTCGCTTTCGGATCTGGCGGGAGGCTCCGTGGCCGCCGGCCATGAGGGCGTGGCCGGTTCTCCGGCAAACGGCGGCTCGGTTTTCGTGGACGGCGGTTCGGTTTTCGCGGCGGGAGGCTCCGTCGTGACGGCGGGCGGCTCGGCCGTGACGGCGGGCGGCTCGGTCGTGACGGCGGGCGGCTCGGTCGTGACGGCGGGCGGCTCGGTCGTGACGGCGGGCGGCTCGGTTGTGACGGCGGGAGGCTCGCTTCTCATGGCCGCAGGCGCCGAGATCGATGACGCAGTCACGATCTCCGGGGGCTCGGTCGCATCGACGGTTTCATCAGGAACGAAGCCCTCGACCGGATCGGGCGGTTCCGGGATGGTCTCAGTCCACCTCGGCCCTTCCTTCGCCATCGGCACGGCTGTCTTCGCGTTCGGCTCGATCTTCGGCTCCTCGCTCACGGGCACGGACGTCTCCGGCACCGTCTTCGCCCACTCGGGCGTCGGCTTCTGCATCGGCCGCGCTGGAGCAGGGCCTTCGCCGTTGCCGTCGGGGCCCTCCTCTTCCTCGCCCTCGACTTGAACCGTCTGAGCCCACGTCGGGGCGGGCTTCTGCATTGGGAGAGCCGCCTTGGGCTCCTCGGTGCCGAGGGCCTCATCCTGCCCAGGCTCGGGCTCGGATTCAACAGTCCGTGGTGGTTCGCTCGCAAGAGCCGCTGCCGGCTCCTCCTCGTCCTCCACCTCTTCCGCCGCCTCCGCATCAGCGCCAGATGCCGTGGCGGTCGGCGGCCCGGTCGGCGTCACGTTCGGTTCGGGCAGGTCGGGCAGCAGAGAATCCACGTCCTCGGCGGCGACCGCCTCGGGCGGGTCGGTAGATTCAGGCGGTCGAGAATCCTCTTCGTCCACGGGCCCAGTCGAGGTCAGTCTATCTTCGGGGCACCGAGTTGGAGACACGCAGCCCAAGGCGCCGACACGGCCGCCAGGTCACGCGAACAGGTTCGTAAGGGCGTCTTCAGCCACCGGATCCGGCTGCTGCTCGGCCCAGTCGGCGGCCGCGGACGCCTCCTGGTCGCACTCCGTCTGGATGCGGGCGGCATCATCAATCGTGATCCAGCCGCGCTCGACCAGCCACGATCGGAAGCGCTCGATCGGATCGTGCTCGGCCGCGTCCTCGATCTCTTCCTTGCTGCGGTACTTGAGCTGGTTGTCCTCTGATGTGTGCGAGTTGATCCGCCAGATCTTGGCGTCGATCAGAGTCGGGCCCTCTCCGCGTCGGGCACGCTCGACCGCCTCCTTACAGACAGCGTAGGCGGCCGGAACGTCCGTGCCGTCGACCGTGACGCCCACGATGCCGTAGCCGCGGGCCCGGTCGGCGACATCCGGGTTCGACATCTGCAGCCGGATCGGAACCGAGATCGCGTAGCCGTTGTTCTCGCACACGAACACCACCGGCAGCTTATGGGCCGCGGCGAAGTTCACGCCTTCGTGGAAGTCGCCCTGGCTGGTGGCCCCATCGCCGAAGGTGCACAGCGTGACGGCGCCGTCGGCCGCCAGCTTCGACCCGTATGCGATGCCCGATGCCTTTGGAATCCAGCTCGCAACCACCTGGGAGACCGGAGCGATCTTCAGCTTTCGATAGCTGTAGCAGCCCCCGGGGATGTTGCGGCCGCCGGAAAGCGGATCGCCGGCCTTGGCGAACACGGCGAGCATCCATTCCTTCATCGTCAGCCCCCGGACGATCGCGTTCGCGAGCCCGCGATAGTGAGGCACCAACCAGTCGCTCGGCCCGATCGCCGCCGTGGACGCAACCTGGATGCCCTCGTGGCCGCGGCTCGAACCCACGAACGGCGCTCGCCCTTGCTTGACCAGGATATGCATGCGGTCGTCGAGCGCTTTGGCCATCGACATCCACCGATGAAGCTGCAGGTACTCCTCGTGCGTGGCGGTGTCGCGCTTGGTGGTGGTCGCCATCCGCCCCAGTCTCTCAGAAGGTCAACGGATGAATGGTCAACTCGACCACCAGCAAGCCGAATTCAATCGCAATGATCACGAGGGCCGTGACAACCGCCGCGACACCGGCGAGGTCTAGCGTCCTTCGGCCGGCCGGCAAGCTACCGTCGCGCCACCCGGCGAGGATGCAGGCTCCAATCAAGCCCAGGATCACCCAGTGAACCACGCTCGCCATATCGAAGCGAAGAACGAACTGCGGGTCCCAGCCTGAGGTGAACCAGATTCCGGCAGCAGCGCCGAGGACCCGCGCGCGCCATTCGGGTGAGCCGGCGAGGTTCGCACAGGCGGCGGTGATCGCCGCAACCGCCGACGGCACCAGGCTAACGAGATCGTCTGGGACGTGGTCGGCCACGAGGCGAGCACTTGCCAGGAGCTGTATCACTGCGGTAACGACGAGCAGAGCGGCACAAACGAGACTCAGAACCGAAAGCCGCTTTCGTCCATCGGCGGCAGCGACGCGTTCGGGCGGGGCGACCAACTAGACGGTGCCGGCGATTGCTTTGGCGATGTCGACGACCTCCTGCGCTGTCAGGCCCATGTGCCCCAGGTGCTCGTAATAGCGTCGGTGGAAATCGGAGAAGTCGGCCCGTTCCGCGCGCTCCTCGCGCACGCGCTTCACCTCGCCCAGCACCTTCGCCACCAGCTCCGGTTCAGGGCGTATCCCCGCATCGCGAAGCGCATGCTCGATGACCACCGCCCCCGAATGCTTGCCGTATACGTAGTCGACCTTCGCGCCCATGTCCGCCGGTGGGAGGAACTGATAGATCGCCGGGTGGATGAGCATGCCCGCGGTGTGGATGCCCGACTCGTGCGTGAAGACGTTGAGGCCGATGCCGGGCTCGGTCGGCTGCACGGGGATGCCGGTCACCCGCTCGAGGTGGCGCGCGAGGTCGCGCAGCTTCTCGTACTTGAAGCGTGGGATCTCGATGCCGAAGAGGTAGCGCAGCTGAAGCAGGACCTGGTGCATCGGCGCGTTGCCGGTCCGCTCGCCGATGCCGTTGACGCTGGTCGTGAACACCTCGGCGCCTGAGCCGAGGGCCATCACCGTGTTCCACGCGCCGAGCCCGAGGTCGTTGTGGAAATGGACGACCAGGGGGGCGTCGGGCGCCGCGGCTTTGATGCGCGGGATGTACTCGCGAACCGCGAAAGGCGAGTAGCAGCCGACAGTGTCCGGCGTCGACGGCCGTGTGCCGCCCGCCCTCAAACCTTCGCGGTGCAGCTCGGAGATGTACTCGACGTCGGCGCGGCTACCGTCCTCGCCGCCGAACTCGATCGACGTCGCCCCCTGCTCGCGCGCGTAGCGGATCGCGTCGCACATCATCCGCACGTTGGCCGCCCGGTAAAACCAGACCGGGAGCTCGAGCCACTCCGACTCCGGCATGCCCTCGCGGTGGAGAAGTGTCTTCCCGAGCTTGTACTTGACGTGCAGGTCGGACGCCGACGTGAAGATGAAGTAGGTGACCTCGTCCCGCTGGTATCCGAGCGAATCGATCACTTTCATCGTCGCGTCGATGTCGCCCTGGGTCGAGCGCATCATGCAGACGACCTCGAGGTCGGGCCGGATCTCTCCCCGCCTGCGACCCTCGAGCACGAGCCTCATCGTTTCGCGCTCGCCCTCGGACACAGAGGGAAAACCGACGTCCATCACGTGCACGCCGATGTCGGAGAGCATGCGAGCGAGCTCGTACTTGTCCTTCGGCGTGATCGCGACGCCTGGCATCTGCTCACCGTCGCGAAGCGTGTCGTCGTAGACGCGGATCTTGTCGGCCGGAGGGAATACGAGGTCGTGCGAGAAGCGCGTGGGATCACGCGCGAGCTCTTCTAGAGGCTCCTGAAGCTCGACAGGCTTACCGTCCTGCAGCGACACGCCGTTCCTCCAGGCGCTTGCGCACCCAGGGGACGAGTCCGCCCATGCGCAGCAGCTCGTTCATGAACTTCGGGAACGCCTCGGAGCGGTACTCATCGCCCTTGGTGAAGTTGCGGATGACGCCCTCTTCCA
>VBGM01000200.1 GCA_005880855.1 Chloroflexota bacterium | reverse complement strand
GAGTCGGAGCCGAGCAGGATTCGGGTGACCGAGCAGTCACACGCAAGTCTCTCGACAGCCTTCGCCGAGATCGGCAGCGAGAACTCCATCTCCGCCGCCGGCGCACCGGCAAGACCGAGAAGCGTCTCGAGTGAGGTGGTGACCTGAAGGTTTGGCCGCGAGCTCGGCTTGCCCTTGTCGAGCGAATGCATCGAGAGATCGACGAGCGCGTCGGCCAGCCGCCGCGGGAACAGGCGATGGTCGTCCTTACCCATTCGCCTGGCCAGCGGCTCCAACGCCGTGCGCAGAGCCGCGCCGCCGACCTTGTCGAGAGTCCCGCTGACCGAGACCATGCCGTCATCGGTGTCGGTGATGGTCAGGTATCTCGCCTCGACGCCATTGGCCTCTTCCTCGACGACCCCCGCGGGATCAGCCGCATGACGGGCGTGAATGCGAGCGTGGTCTCGTCAAGGCGCTCGCCAACCGCGGCCGAAGCCTTGGCGATGTGTGCGAAGTGCGCAAACCCGATCTCGCCGGCCAGCACCGCCGCCTCGCTTCGGTCAAGTCGATCCAGCTGCTCGCCGGCGCAGACCCGATCCGCGGCGGCGGCACCTGACATGTGACAGTTGGCCTTGATCCAGGCGATGGGGCTGTCGAAGCCATCCTCCTCGCACTCGTCGGTCTCGGCGAAGCCGGCCGCCACCCGAGAGAACTCGAGGGCGATGCGATCGGACTCCCGAGCCAGGGTGAGCAGGCGCTCGCGACGCTCGGCTCCAAACACTCCACCCCCACACCCCACGCTCATGAGAAGAAGTATACCAAACATCTGTTTGGTATCAAGCATTAACACGCTAAAGACGAAAAGAAACTGACCCCACCCGGCGCTCCGCGCCGACCTCCCCGAAACCGGGGAGGTCAACCTCTCCAGGCAACCACTCTGGCCTCCAGACGAAACCCAAACTCCCTCTTCCCAGTCCGTCTCGTCCCGCGGAAAGCTGACGACGCATCACCCGCCCGCCACGGGCCGGTCGAGCCACACACTCCCCGCCAGCAGTGCGACGGCGCCGAGCAGGAGCCCGCCGAGGACATCCGACTCCCAGTGCACGTCGAGGTACAGGCGGTCGAACGCGAGCAGCACGATCACGAAGGTCGCGACAGGGATCGCCAGCCTGCGCGCAAGCGACCAAGGAGCAAGGCGCTGCACAACGAATGCGATCAGTCCGTACACGACCACGGCTCGCACCATGTGCCCGCTTGGAAAGCTGTTGGCCAGCGGACCCGAGCTCGACACCAGCTCGGTGATGCTCGGTCCGTCGGTGTGAGCGATGCTTCGCGGCGGACCCGGGTGGTAGAGCGTGGCTTTGTAGAACAGCTCGAGCGCCTGCGCGGCGACGAACGCGAGCACAACCCATGCGTCGGCGCTGAAGCCTCGCCCAAGTAGATAGACACCTCGAGGCCACCCAGCTCTGCGATGGCCTGGAACAGCGGGTGCAGTGATTCATTCCAAAGGCCCAAGAATCCCTGCAGGACCTGTTTGTCGAGGGGGTTGAAGAGACCCGCTGCAACCGTCATCGTCAGCGCGATGTACGCAACCGCGAGCGCGGCTGCTGCGGCGATTCTCGCCCGCAGCGCGGTCAACGCTGGCAGCGGCGGCAGAAGACGGTCGAGCGGCCCGCGATGCGAACTATCGAAAGCGGCCGGCCGCACGTGAAGCACGGCTGGCCGGCACGCCCGTAGACGAGAAGCGACTCCTGCTGGTTGCCGACCTCGCCCCACGCATCGCGATATGTGTCCACCGAGCTGCCGCGATTGCGAATCGCGGTCTCCAACGAATCCCTGAGCGATTCATGCAGTCGCCGTACCGACTTTCGGCTGAGGCTGCCCGCGGCGCGATCCGGCCGCAGCCGCGCGCGATAAAGGGATTCGTCGGCGTAGATGTTGCCGACACCGGCGACCATCGCCTGGTCGAGCAGCAGCGCCTTCAGCGGCGCGCGGCGCTTGCGAAATCTCTTGTAGAGCTCATCGGCGTCGAATGTGGGATCGATCGGCTCCGGCCCCAACTTGGGCAGCGTGCCGGACATGAGCAGCTCGTCCTCGGTGCCGAGGAGCAGCCGGCCAAACCTGCGCGGGTCGCGGTACCGCAAGTGCCGGTTGTCGTCCAGGTCGAGGATGACGTGCGTGTGATTCTCGATTTCCGCTGTGGCATCGACGAGCCGCAGCTGCCCGCTCATGCCGAGATGAACGACGAGCAGGCGACCCTCCCCCAGCGCGATGAGCATGAATTTCCCTCGGCGGCCGACGCCCTCGATGCGCAGGCCGGTGATGGAATCGATGAACCGCTCCGGCTCGGGGTGACGGACGATCGACGGAAAGCGCAGCTCGCAGCGGACGATGGTGCGACCGACGAGGTGCGGCCTCAGATCGGCAACGATGGTCTCTACTTCCGGAAGTTCCGGCATCAGACGCGAACCACCGCCAGCTTTCTCATGTCCGCCCAGTTCGGACCGACCTTCGCCTCCACCTCGATGCCGGTCTCGAGCTCGTAGGCGCCCGTCATGATTCGCGGCACCGTCTCGGCAAAACGGTCGACCTCGCTTTCGGGCACCTCGAAGAGGAGCTCGTCGTGCACCTGCAGCAGCATGCGGCCTTCGATGTGGTCGGCCTCGATCTCTCGCTGCAGCCGCACCATCGCGATCTTGATGATGTCCGCCGCCAGCGACTGCATCGGAAAGTTGATGGCCATCCGCTCGGCCGCGCTACGGAGCTGAAAGTTCGGCGACCGGAGGTCGGGGATCGAGCGACGCCTCCCAGTTGCGCTGACGACGAATCCGTCCTCGCGCGCCTTTTTCCGCACCTCGTCGAGGTACTCGCGCAGGCGCGCGTACGTCGACCAGTACTGGCCGAGGAACTCGCGCGCGACATCGCCGGGAATGCCTAGCTGCTGCGACAGCCCGTACTCGCCCTGACCGTAGATCGATCCGAAGTTGGCCACCTTGGCGAGCCGCCGCTGGTTGGGATCGACCGACTCGATGGGGATCTTGAAAACGGCGGCGGCGGTGGCGGTGTGGATGTCCTGCCCCTTCTTGAACGCGTCCATCAGGTTGGGGTCGCCGCTGAGGTGTGCGGCGATGCGCAGCTCGATTTGCGAGTAGTCGGCGGAGACCATCACGTGGCCTGGCCGGCTCGCCTTGAATGCGCGGCGGATGCGCTGGCCGAGCTCGGTGCGGATGGGAATGTTCATGAGGTTGGGGTTGGACGAGGACAGCCGGCCCGTCGCCGTGCTCGCCTGCCCAAACGACGTGTGGACGCGACCGGTGAGCGGATCGACCAGCTGCGGCAGCGCATCCACGTATGTCGACTTGAGCTTGGAGAGCTGGCGGTGCTCGAGGATCAGGCCAACGATGGGGTGCTTTTCGCGCAGCGACTCGAGCGTGTCGGCGTCGGTCGAGTAACCAGTCTTCGTCCGCCTGCCGACCGGAAGTCTCAGGTCTTCGAAAAGGACTTTCGCCAGCTGCTGCGGCGCGCCGAGATTGAACTTCTGTCCCGCGACCTGCTCGACCTCGGACTCGAGCGCGGTCATCTGCGCGCCGAGCTCCTCCTGCATCTCCTTGAGGTACGGCACGTCGATGGCAACGCCCTCCGACTCCATGTCGGCGAGCACTCCGGCGAGCGGCAGCTCGATCTCGTGGAACAGGTAGTCGACGCCGAGGTTGCGCATCTCGGCCTCGAGTCGCGGCCGCAAGTTGAGGATCGCCTCCGCTCGCCGCGCGGAAAATTCAGCGGCCTCGTCGACCTCAACAGCGGCGGGCTTGCGGGCAGCGCGCCCAGTGCCAAGCAGCTGCTCGGTGCTCATCAGCGTGACGTCGAGGAACTCGTGCGCGAGATCTTCGAGGCGAGGGTCGCGAGAGCCGGCGCCGAGCAGGTAGGCGGCGAGGAAAGTGCTGAACGCCCACTCGCGCTTGCCGCCACCGAGGGCGCGGAGCGCGAGCTCCGTCTCCTTGGCGTCGTGGCCGCTGACCGGTTTGCCCTCGGAGAGCTCGCTGGCGACGGCGTCCATCGCGTCGGGATGCGCGACATAGAAGGTGTCTTTGCCGGTGGCCACGCCGAGGCCGAACGTGCGCGCTCCGCGACCAGCGGTCTCCGTGAACGCGAACACGCCCACGTCGGTCGCGTCCGCGACCAGGCTCGCTGCTTCGGCCGCGTCATCGACGATCTTCAGCCCGCTCGTACGCGGCGCGGGCTCGAACGCAAGCGTCGGCTGCACCGGGACCTGGTCCGGTGGCGGGAACCGGCTGAGCAGCTGCCGGAACTCGAGCCGGTCGAACACCGTGCGGACCTTGTCGTAGTCGTACCGCGTCCAGCGCGCGTGCTCGAGGTCGAGCTCGACGGGGACATCGCGGACGATCGTCACCATGCGTTTGCCGAGACGGACCTTGTCCGCGTGCTCGACGAGAGATTTCTTCAGCCGGCCCTCGGGCAGCTCATCGACCCGCTCGAGGATCGCCTCCACCGACCCGTAGTCCTGCACCAGCTTGGCGGCGGTCTTGTCGCCGACGCCGGGCACGCCGGGGATGTTGTCGGACGTGTCCCCGCGCAGCGCTTTGAAGTCGATCAGCTGCGGCGGTTCGAAGCCGTAGCGCTGGCGGACCTGATCGGGACCGTACACGAACGTGTCGGTGATCCCGCGTCGCGGCACGAGCGCCTCGACCGATTCCGTCACCAGCTGCAGGCAGTCGAGGTCGCCCGAGACGATGGTCACGGAGTGGCCGCGCTCCTCAGCGATACGCGCCAGGGTGCCGATGACGTCGTCGGCTTCGAAGCCGGGGATGCCGTAGATGGGGATCGAGAACGATTCGAGGACCTCGCGGACCTTCTCGATCTGCGGCCGCAGGTCGTCCGGCATCGCGCGCCGCCCGGCCTTGTACTCCGCGTACTCCTTCGATCGGAATGTCGGCGCCGCGAGGTCGAACGCCGCCACGGCGAACTCCGGGCGCGAGGCCAGGACGATGGCGAGCATGGACGTGAAGCCGTACACGGCATTGGTCACCTGCCCGTCAGATGTGCTCATCGGCGGCAGGGCGAAAAAAGCTCGATAAATTAGGCTGTGGGCGTCGATCAGAACCACGCGCCCGCGCTTCCCCTTCGCCACGTTTGGATTCTACGTACCCCCTTGGCGGCGAGCCGGGGCAGGTGATCTCAAACAGGGGGGTAGGCGAAAGCACCGGGGGTAGAATGGGTCCGAGGATGAAGAACCTCATCGAGGTCTCCGTCGACAGCATCCGGATCCACATGCCGACGGCGCAGCACCTGGTGATCCTGAAGGAGAAGGAGGCGGATCGGTACCTCCCGATCTGGATCGGATCCTTCGAGGCCCAGGCGATCGCGACCAAGATCTCGGGTAACCCCCTTGGGCGCCCTCTCACCCACGACCTGATGGCCAACGCCTTCGGCGATCTCGGCGTGAGCGTGAAGCGCATCGTGGTCACGCGCCTCGCCGATCAGGTGTTCTATGCGCGCCTCTACGTGAAGCAGAACGGCCGCGACCTCGACTTCGACGCCCGGCCTTCCGACGCCATCGCGCTCGCCGTGCGCATGGAATGCCCCATCTTCGTCGCCACCGAGGTGATGGAGGCCGCGGGCATCATCCCCGAGGCCGACGAAGCCGGCGACGACAAGGCGAAGTCGGAGGGGCCGATCGACGACGAACGCCTCGCGGTATTCCGGGACTTCGTCAACAGCCTTGACCTGCCCGAGCTCCCCGACGAGCCCAAGGCCAAGGACGAACCCGGCGGTCGTCCGGGCCGGGGCTAAAGCCCCTGCCACTCAGCGGCGAAGCAGACTTAATCTTTCGCGTTCTCCTCGCGATGGTGCTGGGGCTCGCCCTCGGCACCGAGCGGGAGGTTCACGGTCACCCGGCCGGCATGCGCACGATGGCGCTCATCGGCGCGGGCGCCGGCCTGTTCACGGCGATCGGCCTGCTGCCTGTCTTCGGCACCCGCGTCGACCCGACTCGCATAGCGGCGCAGATCGTCACCGGTGTCGGCTTCCTCGGCGCCGGCAGCATCCTGCGCCAGGGCGAAGAGGTCAGAGGGCTGACGACCGCCGCTTCAATCTGGGTCACCGCGGCGATCGGGATGGCCGTCGGCTTCGGGTACTACACGACCGCTCTGGTGGCGACGGTTGCTGTCGTCCTGGTCCTTGTCTTGATCCGGCCGATCGAGCTGCGGTTCATCAGGAATCGCAGGAACAGGCGCCGCGGCGATCCACATCCTGACGAGCTCACGCACCCGGATGATCCACCTCACCGATGAAAGACCGCTCCGTCGCGATCGTCACCGACTCCACCGCCGATCTGCCCCCCGCGCTGGCATCATCGCGGTCGATTTCGGTGGTTCCGCTCACGCTCCACTTCGAAGGCCGCTCATTTCTCGACGGCGTCGACATCACTCCCTCTGAGTTCTATCGCAAGCTGCCGTCGGCGACGACGCATCCGACCACCTCACAGCCATCCCCCGGCCGTTTCGCGGAGATGTACGGCGCGCTGCTCGAGAAGCACGACGCAGTGGTTTCGATCCACATCTCCGAAAAGCTGAGCGGCACTGTGGCATCCGCGCGGCAGGCCGCGGACATGACCGAGCCGGAGCGCGTGCACGTCATCGACTCGGAGGTAGTGTCGATGTCGTTGGGCCTTGTCACCCTGGTGGCTTCGGCACTGGCCGCGCAAAACCTCGACGCACAAACCATCGAAAGTCGCGTGCTGTCGATGAGACCGCAGCTCCACACCTACTTCTCGGTGGCGACGCTCGAATTTCTGCGCCGCGGCGGCCGCATCGGCCGGGCCAGCGCGCTCCTGGGTTCGGTGCTGCAGGTGAAGCCGGTGCTGTGCATCCGCGACGGTCTCGTCACCCCGCTGGAGCGCGTACGCACATTCGAGCGTGCGCTGAATCGCGTCATCGCGCTGACGCGCGCGGTCGACACCGGCCACGGCGTCTGCCTCATCGTTGGCCATGCTGACGCGCAGGCGGACGCCGAGCGCATCGGACGCGAGCTCGAGCCGATCGCCGACACACTGATGATTCAGCCGCTGGGGCCGGTGGTCGGGGCGCATGCCGGGCCTGGGGTGGTCGGGGTCGGCTGCTACCCCGCGGAGCTCTTTCCGCTTGGCATCAAGCCGGCGAAGATGACGGCCGCCACCGCACCGCGGACGGGCTGACGAGCTTCACAATGCGGCCCTCGACAGCGAGCGCCTGCAGGTGCGCGAGGGCCTCCTGCAGCGCAAGCCGCTTCTCGTAAAGGTTCTCGCGCTCGCCCCACAGCTCGACCGCCACCTGCCATGCGGTGTGCTCGCCGCCGGCGACGATCTCCGTGATCTGGTCGAGCCGGCGGTGATGGTGTGCCACCAGCGCCGCCACCCGGCCTGGCGCATCGTGGAATGGGCGCCCGTGGGCCGGCATGATCTTCCGCGGTCCGTACGCAGCCAGCCGCTCGAGTCCCTCGAGGTACTCGTGCAGCGGGTCGGGCGTGCTTTGCGGGTGCAGGCCGATGTTCGGCGACAGCTCGGGCAGCATATGGTCGCCGGCGAAGAGAAGCTTGTCATCGGCTTCGTAAAGGCAGATGTGGCCCGGCGAATGCCCCGGCGTCCACTCCACGCGCAGCTCTCGCCGGCCCATGGTGAGCCGCTCCGCCCCATCGAGCTGCACCGCCGGATCCGCCGGCTTCACCAACTGGCTCAGCGCCCGCTGCGAGTTGCTCAGCACCTCGGCCTCCTCGGCCGGGACGCCGTTGACCAGGAGGTAGGTGCGGACCTCCTTCACGAGATGCTCCAGCTCCACATAACGCGGGTTGACGAGCGGAACCTCCAGGCGATGTAGGTAGAGGTCCGCCCCTCCATCGCCCGCAAGCGTGCCGGCGGCGCCGTAATGGTCGGGGTGGATGTGGGTCACGACGAGGCGTCGGATTCGATTCGCGCCAACCTGCGATACCGCGGCGCGGATTGCCGTCACCGACTCATCAGAGTTCATGCCGCAGTCGAGAAGGTCCACCTCGTCGCCGTCCGCGAACAGGAACACGTTGACCAAGCCGTCCTCGAATGGGATGGGAAGACGGAGCTCGAACACACCCTCCGCGACTTCGCTCAGCGCGATCTCAACCACGTTCCTGGCATTGTCCCTTAGCCAGCCCCGCCGATCCGTGCGGGCATCTGCAGCCTGGTTGCGGCCGATACGTGCGTTGGCCCTTGCGCTCCGGTCCTCGCGCATCTACGCGATGCGCTCCGGTCCGGTGCTCGTGCCGCCTTCGTCTCGGCCAGCGAGGCTGGCTAAGATGGCTGTGTCGGCCGTCGCTTTTGCTCAGGAGGAGCGCATGTCTGAAGTGCAGATGTCACCCGACCAGATCGTCGAGGCGATGCCCAGGTACTTGATCCCCGAGAAGGCGGGCGGCACCAAGGCCACCATCGTGTTCGACCTTAGCGGCGAGCACGCCGGCAAGTGGTGGGTGAAGATCCACGACGGGGCGGCCGAATCAGGCAAGGGTGACCCGCCGGAGGCGGCGAACCTGACCCTTCAGGCGGACTCCGGGGACTGGGTGAAGATCATGACCGGGGCGATGGACGGCACTTCCGCCTTCATGCAGGGCAAGCTCAAGATCAAGGGCGACATGGGCCTCGCGATCAAGATGCAGACCCTCTTCAAGCGCCCCTAGCGCCCGTCTAGGAGGGACCTCCAGCTTCTTATCTCCGCGGTCACGACTGTGCAGCCGATTGGCACTCGAGAGCAGGTGAATTCATTCGATTGCCTCTTTTCCCAACACTCGCTGGCCTTTTATGGTCGTGGAAACGTCAGTAGAGAAACTTCCAGGTCCCGAGCCGCGTCGCCATGGCCGACTCGAGATCGAGGAGCCCAAAGCCCGAGCGCAGCTCCAGGATCACGACCTGGTTGGGCGTGAGGGCGATCCGGCGGCCGTCGGACAGCATCGCCGCCTCCTTCGAGTTGCCCCAGTCGACTGACCCCTGCAGCGTCAGCTTGCCAGGGAACTTCGCCTGAACCCAGCTGGTCAGGTCGGGCGCCCCGGCTCGCGAGTAGGTGGAGACGATCATGAAAGCGAACAGGCCTGCACCTGGCGAACACACCGGTTTGGTGTTCGGCGGGGCCGACGCGCAGGGCACGTTGGTGATGTCGAAGGTGAGGTCGAGCTCGCGGGCGTCGGCGTTGTACTGCGATCTCAGGGTGTACTTCCAGGTTCCCGGGTAGCAGAAGCCCCAGCCGGCCTGGTTGTCCTCGTACCCGTGGTCGCCCGAGCGACAGTGGAGATCCGACCCGATCTGAGCTACGCTTGGCGTGGGGTGAGTGTTCGTGCCTGGCTGGCACGCGACAACGGCAAGCGCCAGGATTGCACTGGTCACTACTCGCACGGTCTGGCTCACAGGCGACTAATTGTGAGCGACCGGGTAGCCAGATCAGCCCCCGCGTTGTGTGAGACGAATCCAACCGGATCGCGATGCGGTACTTGAGGGGAAAAGGGGGTTTCGCAATGGCTGTGAGGAAGAGGCCTAGCAATGGAGCCGAGGATGTACTCGAGGCAAGCAGGAGACAGCTCGTTCAGCTGGCTGCCGCTTGCGGCGAGGAAGCCGGCCTGCACCGCCCGCTTGCCGACTTCGTCGGCGGCGTGATCACCTCCATCCCGGAGGACACCGACCTGGCGCAGGCCCTGTCCGATCGCGAGACCACCGACCTTCTCGTGCACCTGCTGGACGAGAACCGCGAGCAGGTCGAGCGGGCGCTGGAGCGCATGCACGAGGGCGCCTACGGGGTCTGCGAGGGCTGCGGACACCGCATCCCCGCGGCCAGGCTCAAGTTCCAGCCCGCGGCGACGCGATGCGTCGAATGCCAGGGCCACTGGGACAGAATCAACGGCCGCACGGCTTAGCCCGAAAAATCAGGTCTTCTTAGGTCGGTAGATGACGGTGGCCGCGGCGAGGCCAAGGCCACCCACGACCATCGCGCCGCCGATCCAGAACCAGCGCATGTCCCCGGTCATGACGCTGCCCGGGATGTAGCCGAGACCCTGGCCGGCGAACACCCC
>VBGM01000199.1 GCA_005880855.1 Chloroflexota bacterium | reverse complement strand
CGAGGACGTACTGGCGGGCGTCGATGAGGCGGCGAGCGTGCGCGACCGCGCGGTCATTGACCGAATACGAGGACATTACGGAAAGTATGAGTACGCCTGATGACCCCGCGCAACGGACGACAAGATGTTGCGATCCGGCAGTAACGAGTAGCTTGACGAGCCATTGTGTGGCTGCTATACCGGCGCCAACTTAAGGCTGCCACTTCGGTCGGATGAAGCGGCGCCTACGGTGCGACTCGAATGGTCTCGGCCACCCGCGAGTTCGCCAAGGGGGCGAGGAAAACAACCCATGCGGAGATTTCTACATCTCGTGCCGGCGATCTCGTTAGCAGTTGCGATGATTGCATCCCACCCGGCTGCAGCGGCCGCGAATGTGCTCACAGTGGTCGCGACCATCAATGGCGGTGGCACCGCCCTGATGTACGCGGGGCCGGGCATGGGCGACAAGAGTGTCAGCTCCTTCGGTATCCACGCCACCCTCTTTTCCGACGGTTCGGCAACCGGGCACGTCGACTGCGTCGACCAGCACGACGACACATTCGCGGGAAACATCTTCGGCGAGGTTACGAGCTGGTCGCTGAACTCCCCTGACGGCGATATCGACGATGGCATCGTGCTGCACGTGACTGGGAAGTTGATTACTTTTCCGGGTGGCCATCCTGTCGTGAGGAATTTTCCGGTGACGATTCAACACGCCGGCGGCGCGGGCGTGGGCATGTGGACGCTCGGCAATCCATCAGCACCGTTCTGTATCGAGCGTCTGCTCAGCGGGCAAATCAACATTCGCTGGAACTAGGCGCGAGAGGACAGCCCAGTCCCGACGAATCAGCAACCCCAATCAACAGCCCCAGTCAGCTCCCTGCAATAGCCACTCATTAGAGGAAGGAGATACGTCATGCGTCGACTGATCTTGTTGGTACTCGCGTTGGGCGCGCTCGCGATCCCGACAACGGCTGCGGCGGCTGAGGTACATGTGCCGTTCTGCGGCGTCGACCCCCAAACCCTCCAGGGTGGGATACCCAACTGCACGTTTACCGCGAACAGCAACGGCGTCGTCGTGGTTGATAAGGCAAACCTCAATCCCTGCTCCGGCGTCGTCGGCACCGCCACCATGGTGTCGAACTCAATCATTCACGTGAGCGTCAATGGCGCCGGAGATGTCTGGGTCACGAACACCATGACCGCTCACTTCTCCTTCGTGCCCAACGCGCCCAACCTGTCCGGTGCTCCGAGTTACAGCGGGGAGATGACGTTCTGGTTCGGCGCAAGCCTGAACAAGAACAATGTCGTCTTCCACGACACCGGCAACATCGTCCTCAGAGGCTCGGACGGTTCGCAGCTCACCCTCCACGTCCTCGACCACCTCAACACCAGTGCAACTGGGGCGGTGAACACCTTCAGCGTCGTGAGCTTCACCTGCCCATAACGATTCGGTGATAGAGGGCGGCCCGCAGCGGGGCCGCCCCTCTTCGAAGGTTCTCGTCGTTGACCTTCCTAGATCTAAGGTTTAGGCTCGGTCAAATCCCGAGGAGGCAACCGTGGAAACCTTTCGCGCGACGTCCGACACGATCGTGTGCACCCTGTCTCAAGACGAGCTGAGGGACACACGCGCCGCGTGGCAGAAGCTGTTCAGAACCGCTCTGTTGGTGAGAGAGGAGATACCGGGCGGGATCCGGCTCGTGGTCAATGACGGCAGCGCCGAGGCGTTGAGGCAGCTGATCGAGATCGAGCGCGAATGCTGCAGTTGGATCACTTTCCAGCTGGACGGCTCGACTGTGGCGATGACGGCTGAGGGACAGGGAGCAGAAACCATCAGGGCGATGTGGGTGGTCGATCAGGCTGGCTGACGCTTTCGTTGAGCGGCCCTCAGCCGGGGGAGTCCCGTTGCCGCGCTGCTACCGGTCTCTGTCATCGGCATCAGAGAAGCTCCGCGATCATGCTGGCGGCTCGCGCCGCAGTGCCAGTCTCGACATCCGCGAAATCGACTGGTTTGGCGAGCAGCGACTCGATCGCCACCGCAACGTTTTCCGGGGTGGCGTCGTCGAAGTCCATGCAGCGGCCGGCGCGATATCGCTCGAGCCGGTGCCGAACGTGGAAGTTCTGCTCGCAGTGATCTCTCAGCGGGAAGTAGATGAACGGCCGGCGCGCCGCGGTCAGCTCCATCGTCGTGCTGAGACCACCTTGCGTCAGCGCGACGTCGCACGCGGCAAGGTGAAGGTCGAGGTCTGGGACGAACGATCGCACCTCGACCCCCTCGACGTTTGGCAGCGTGCTCGGATCGATGCGCGGACCCGCGACTGCGATCATGCGCAGGGCGGGGACGCGGTGCCGAACGGCCGGGTAAGCCTGCATAAGTCGAGCCAGCAGCCCCGCGCCAACGCCTGAGCCTCCGACTGACGCGATGCAGATGATCTCGTCGTCGCGATAGCCCAACCGGTGGCGCAGCTCGCCGCGACCGCCGACCCTTTTCTGGTCCAGGCCGAGGATGTAACCGTCGGTGAACTGATAGTGACGCTCGGTCCACTCACGAATGTCCGGAAGGCCCGGCCCGAACGTGCCGGGAACCACGTCCTCCGGACGACCGATGAAGATCGCCCGGTCGCGCACTCGCGGGAAGCGCTCGACCTGCTCGATCATTTCGGCGTTGTAGTCCGCGGTCAGCGCCGCCTCGCGCGCGCCCAAGCCGGGCATCGGCATCCAGGCGACGATGTCGGTCAGCCAGACGTACGCGGCCTGCTTCAGCTCCGGGTTCTCGTGCAGGAAATAGTCGACCTCCCAGGCTTCGTCGCCGATCCAGACGTCGTACTCACGCTCGCGCACAGCTTCCAGAAACACCATGAAGTTGGCGATGAGGATCTCGTCCATGCGTCGAAACGCCTCGAAAACATGCAGCCGGTGCGAGCTCGATTCCTGCTCGATGTGCTGCGACTCACTGGCCAGCTTCCGGCTGTCCGGGTGAATCCGTTCGCCGTGTGCCTCGAGCACCCATGTGACGGGATCCTGCGCGAGCCAGTCGACCTCGAGGCCGGGTACCAGCTTTCGAAGCTCCTGGGCGACCGCAACGTCACGTCGCGCGTGGCCCAGGCCGATGGGCGATGACACGAGCATTGCGCGGCGGGGGCGGCGCAGCGCCCTCCGGTGCACCAGCGGTTGGGGCGGGGTTGGGAGCAGAAAGTCGCGGAGAGCGAGGTTGACAGCCACGGGGTCGCGCCCGTGGGAACCATGGCCGGAG
The DNA here is from genome assembly GCA_005880855.1 of Chloroflexota bacterium. Lineage (GTDB taxonomy): Bacteria > Chloroflexota > Dormibacteria > Dormibacterales > Dormibacteraceae > UBA10449. The sequence goes on along the minus strand of VBGM01000199.1, from coordinate 3,386 downwards.
CCTCGCATCTCGAGGAGCCGGCCGCCTGTCAGCTCCGCCAGTGCGGCGCCGTTTTCGATAGACACGATCTCGTCTTCGTCGCCGTGAATGACCAGGACCGGGCAGGCGACAAGCCGTGCCAGCTCATCGGCGCGCGGCGCCTCGAGCGTTTGCCCGTCGTGGGTGGCGACAAGAACCTCAGGAGTGCTCTGGAGTCCCCAGCTCACGCAGTCTTCGATCTGCTTGGTGGAGTGCGGCTCGGGAAAAACGCGGGCGAAAAAGAACTCCAGGAATCCACGATGGTCGCGCAGCCAGTAATTGGCGTTGTACTTCATCCAGTCGACGTACTCGCCGTGCTCATCGCGGAAAACGGCATCGAGTGTGGCCCGAAACTCACTGAACGGGGGCGCGACAGGAACCGCGGGCGCCAGGAAGACGACCGAGGTGACGCGCTCAGGGTGCTCGGCCGCCATCAGCAGTGCCCACCGCGCGCCGTTGGAGAGCGAAACTAGCCCGGCGGACTTCGTGGCTGTGTCGTCCATGACCGCCAGGCAGTCGGCGGCGAAGACCTCGTCGGTGTACGCGGCCTGGCCGAGTGGGCGGTCGGAGAGTCCGTTGCCGCGCCCGTCCATCGCCAGCACGCGGCAGTGTCGGGCCAGGTACGGGATCTGGCATTTCCAGAAGCGTGAGTCCACGATCGACCACGTCGGCAGGAGAAACACCGTCTGATCCCCCTCGCCGAAGACCTCCCAGTGCAGCCGGACGCCTTCGCGGACGGTGTAACCGTGCTGGTCGGGCTGCCTCGCTCTCATCCCGCTCTCCTCGTGCTCATTCTCTACTCGCAACCGATGGACGGGAGGCGGGCGCGCGCTGCGCCCGCCTCACCGCCAGAGGATGGGTCAGGGACGGGCCTCGTAAACGAGGTTGAACGGCGTTTCGGCGACCCGCCGGAAACGCGTGAAGCCGCCGGCTGTCGCCACGTCGCGGATGCGCGCCTCGCCGGCCTGCGCACCGAGCGCCAGGCCGACGTCCTGGGACAGCGAGCCCGGCGTGCAAAGGAACGTCGAGAATCCGTAGTAGGCGCGACCGACGGGGTTGAAGTTTTGCTCGGGGCGCTCACCGGCGGCTGGTTCGACGATCAGCCACGTCCCGTCAGGAGCCAGCGCCTGGCGCACATGACGAGCGGCGCCGACCGGGTCTCCCATGTCGTGGAGGGAGTCGAACATCGCGATGAGGTCGTAGTCATTGCCGGGAAACGCCGCCGCCGGGGCGACATCGAACCGCGTGCGATCCTGCAGGCCGGCGGCCTTCGCCTTCTGTCGAGCGAGCTCGATCGACTCGCCGTGGTAGTCAAAACCGGTGAATCGCGAGCGCGGATACGCCTGGGCCATCAGCCTGGTCGAGGCCCCGAGGCCGCACCCGACGTCGGCCACCTTCGCACCGACCTGGAGCTTGGCTTCGACACCCTCGAGCGCCGGAATCCATGAGCTCACGAGGTTTGCGTTGTAGCCGGGGCGGAAGAACCGCTCGCAGCCCGTGGCGACGCCCGGGTCGTGTTGATGCCACCCGTAGCCCGCTCCGCTCCGAAAGGCCGCCTCGATCTCCGGTTCGGACTTCAAAGTGGCGGTGGCCAGCTCGAAGGCGCCGCACACGAAGGCCGGGCTGTCCTCGTTGGCCAGCGCCATGGCATGCTCGGCGGGCAGCTCATACCGCTGGGTCGCCGCGTCGTAGGTAACGAACCCGCCGGCTGCCTGCGCGTTGAGCCATTCGCGGACGTACCGCTCCGCGGTGCCGGTCTTCTCGGCCAGCTCAGAAGAGCTGAGGGGGCCCGCCTGTGCCATCGCCTTGTAGAGGCCGAGCCGATCGCCGAGCACGATCAGGCCGGCGTTCACGGTCGCTCCAAGCTCACCGACCACCTGGCCCAGAAAGGCGTTGAGCTTGTCCATGTCGATAACTGGTGTCTGCACTGCCATTGACGTCCTCCAAGAATTGAGATGGTTCGACGGTAGGTTTGAGCCGTTCGGGTCGCATCAGGGACCCCACCTAGTTGTTGGCGGGAGAGACACTTAGCCGATGCTGCTGGGTCGGGAGCGGGAGCTGCAGGCGATCGACCAGGCTCTGGCCGCGGCTCGCCTTGGCAAGAGCTCGCGCCTTCTCATTCGCGGCGAGCCCGGAATCGGCAAGACCGCCTTGCTGGAGCACGCCGTCAGCGAGGCTGGCGCAATGCGAGTCCTGGCCGCCCGCGGGGTGGAATTCGAGGCCGACGTGCCCTTCGCCGGGCTCCACGACCTCCTCCACCCTACCCTGGGACTTCTAGATCGCCTCCCCACGATCCACGCCTCTGCCTTGCGGTCTTCGTTGGGGCTCGGGCCGCGGATCGAGTCCGACCGCCTGATCATCGGCGCGGCCGTGCTCGGCCTGATCTCGTCTTATGCGGAGGAAGCGCCCCTTCTCATCACCGTCGACGACGCCCAGTGGCTCGATCGGGCTTCGGCCGAGGCCATCGGATTCGCCGCCCGCCGCCTGTTCGCAGACCCGGTCGCGATCCTGATCGCGCTGCGTGAGGACGAAGAATCGCCGTTGCTCGCGGCAAGCCTTCCTGAGCTCAGCCTCAGCGGCCTGGACCCGGCGTCGGCGACCACCCTTCTCGAGAGGGCCGGCACGGGCAAGGTTTCGCCGGAGCTCGCGCGCCGGATGCTCGACGCGACCGGTGGCAACCCCCTGGCGCTGCTGGAGCTCGGGCACGAGGCACCGCGCGCATCCGGCGCGGCACATGACGACCTGCCGATTGCCACAAGTGTGGAGCGCGCTTACCTAAAACGTGCGGACGGACTGTCGGATGCCGCGCGGCGTGTGCTGCTTGTGATGGCTGCGTCGGGAAGTCCCGAGGTTGGCCTGGTCCGGCGTGCGTCGGCGGCCCTTGGGCTCGAGGCCTCAGATGTCGAGCGTGCGGAGGCCGCCAGGGGAGTGGTAGTCGAGCACGGCGGCAACGTCGAGTTCGTGCATCCGCTGGCGCGGGCCGCGATCTATCACTCGGCGTCGCCGGCCGATCGTCGTGCTGCCCACCGAGCCCTCGCGCAAGTGATGACGGCTGCAGAAGACGCAGATCGCAGGGCCTGGCACCTGGCGGCGGCAGCAACCGGTTGGGACCCTGTGGCGGCAGCAGCGTTGGAAGGCGCCGCGCGACGCGCCCGCGAGAGCACGGGCTATGCCGCAGCCGCGAGCGCCTGGAAGGAATCGGCGCGGCTGACGGAACCGTCGGAGCTGCGCGCCACCCGGCTCTTCAATGCCGCGGAAAGCGCCTGGCTCGGAGGACGAGCGGAAGAAGCCGTCGAGTCGCTCGGCGCCGCTAAAAAAATCGCCCAGGCTCTGGAGCTCCGCGTCGACATCGACAGCCTGAGTGGCCA
>VBGM01000198.1 GCA_005880855.1 Chloroflexota bacterium | reverse complement strand
CTTGATACCGACGGCGCGAAGGCTGGGGCCCGATCGCAGTCGCAGCGCGACCAGCACGTTGGCCGCCAGGTAGAGGAGGGCGAACGCGAAGCTGGCCACGAACAGCACGACCTGCATCGACAGGCGCGTGGTGAACACGTCTTTGAACCCGAGCGCGTCGTACCACTGCATCTCGGTGAAGAACCAGACGATCGGGCTGGCAAAGAAGAAGATGAGGACCGCAAGGCCGAACAGGGCAGCGCCGACCCAGAAGCGCCGGGGTGGGCGAGGAAACCGGATCTCTCGGGCTTCGAACGGTCCGCCGCGCTCGAACGGATCAAAGGGCCGATACCGGCGGGTCATCTGCCTCCGAAGCTTAGACGGTATCTGTGACGGCTACGTCCACCAGCATCTGTGCCAGATGTGCTGTATCCATCGGTCGGGATACGACCAACAAGGCCCGAATGGCGCTATCAGTGCCTGGCAGTAGCCAGGGCGGCGTCGTCGGCGCTGAAATCGATGCTCGCATCGGGTGGTGGATTGTCCAGGTGCCAGCGGACGGTGGTGCGCAGAGTCTCGACAGGATCCGAGGTAGTCCAGCCGAGCATCGTTCGCGCGCGATGTGCGGTGGCGGCGATGTGCTGCGGCATGGTGCCGGTCGGCTTCAGGTCTTCCGGCAGCGCGGCGTCGTCGACCCGCACCAACTCGGCGTCGGAGCCCGCGGCCTCGAGGATCATGAGCGCCCACGTCTTGATCGAATAGGTGCGGTCCTCGCAGATGTTGAGGGCGATGCCTCTTGTCGCCGGCGACTCGAGTGCGAGCCGCGCGGCGCGCGCGATATCGCGCACATACCCGCGACAGGCGAGCCACATGCCTGCGCCGAACGGAATTCGGCGGCGGCCGGCGCGGACCCGACGCAGGATGAACTCCTCCCGGCGCTGGTAGTCGCGCTCTCCGTAGACCATCGGCAGGCGGAGGGCGGTGGCGCCGGCCGGAAGGTACACATCCTCGACGTCGAGCTTGTCGTAGTCGTCCATGTCCGGGAGGCGGCCGCGGTACGGGTAGCGGTGATCGCGGACGGGCGAGTCTTCGTCGATTGGCACGGGATCGGTCTCGCGGTCCTCATGAAGCGCGCCGAAGGCGCGATATACGTCGATGCTCGAGATCACGACCAGCCTGATGCCACGCGGCAGAGCGTCCAACGCTATCTCCGCGTCCACGCGCGACAGCGCATGGCAATCGATCGCGGCATCGGGCCCGAAGGCGGCGAGCTCGGAGCGATGGTCGCGCAGCTCCGCGCGATCCACGTGTAGATGCTTCGCGTGGGGCAGGCCATCCGGCTCGAGCACGCCGCGATGCACGATCAGCACCTCGTGCCCAGCGGCCGCGAGGTCCTCGACGATGGCGCGGCCGATGAACCGCGTCCCGCCGAGGACGACTACTCTCAGCCCTTCTCCCTGGTGGGGGCAGGGGTTGCCATGTGCGGGTTCTTGTCGACGATGAGGTCGATGAGGCCCCAGCCTTTGGCCTCCTCGGGGTTCATGAAGAAGTCGCGCTCCATCGCGCGCTCGACATCCTCCAGGGGCCGGCCTGTGTGTTTCGCATAGATGCGCGCCATCGCCTCGCGCTGTCGAAGGATCTCCTGGGCGTGCAGCTGGATGTCGGTCGCCTGTCCCTGGATGCCTTGCGTGAACGGCTGGTGGATGAGGATCTGCGCGTGCGGCAGCGACATCCGCATGCCCGAAGTTCCGCCGGCAAGCAGGATCGATGCCCCGCTCGCGGCCAGCCCGGTGCACAGGGTCCCGACCTTGGGGCCGACGTACTGCATGGCGTCGTAAACGGACAGGGCTGCGGTAAGCGATCCGCCCGGGCTGTTGATGTAGAGCTGGATGTCGCGGTCCGGCGCTTCGTTCTCGAGGAACAGGAGCTGCGCGGTCACGTTGCTCGCGAGCTCGTCGTCGATGACGCCGCGCACAAAGACGACTCCGTCTTTGAGCAGCCGCGAGTAGATGTCATAGGCGCGCTCGCCGCGTCCGTCGTTCGTGATCACGGTTGGGATCAGGTGCACCTTGGTTACCTCCCTGTTTCGAAACCGATTCGCGGCCGCGCCCTCGGTGGCGGGTTGGACATGGCCATGTACGCGCTGAAGTCGGCGACGCTGCGCAGCGCCTCGAGCGGCAAGCTCGCCGTGGCGAGGCGAAGCTTGGCCGGCGGATCCTCCGGCCACGATGGGCGATCGGAGTCGGCGCCGAGCAGCCGAGCGAGCTCGGCATAAAGGTCGGCCGGACGAATCCCGAGCGCGTGGGCCACCGCCAGCAGCCTCTCGGTCGAGACCTCCTTGCGTCCCCGTTCCACCTCGGAAAGGTGGGCAGGCGACAACCCGGCCTCGGCCGCGACCTCGGTCAGCGTCCGGTGCGCCGCCTCGCGCCGCTGCCGGAGCACCGCCCCGAGAGCGCCACGCACGATGTGGGCGGATTCGCTGTAGGCGAAATTCATTCTTCTGTAGCGAAGTCTACCGGAAGGTCGGGCGGGGCGGAGGGGGAATCGCGCTGCGCTCGGCCTCGGTCTTCGCCCTTCGCCTTTGGAGCTCGAGGTTCAGGCTCTCCTCGCCTCGGGCCATCGCCCAGCGGTGGTTGGCACCGAAGATGGGCCGAAAGATGAAGGAGTCGTGGCGAAGCAGCGGCTTGTCGGCCTTGATCCGCCAGTCGTACTTCACGTCCACGACGCCCTCTTTCTCCTCGAACGTCCAGATTCCGGTCCCGACCAAGTCGCCATCGGCGACCAGCGTGAAGCCTTCGAGCCCGCGCGACTCGGTGACCTTGAAGCGCCACCGCAGCGTGTAGGGCAGCCAGCCTTTCGTATAGAGGTCGATGACGCGACCGACGTGGGTGACCGGATCGCCCGAATCGAGCTCGCGCACTTCCAGGTAGACCGACGGCCACCAGCGCGCCAGGCCAAGCGGATCGCCGAGCACCTCCGCCACCTCCCGCGTGGTGCCCCGAATCTTCCAGTGCGTGACGAAGTGGTACTCAGCCATCCTTGAGGTTGTTGGGGTCCAGCAGCTCCTGCTTCGGGCGCTCGATGCGCTGGCGTGACCGCATGATCTCGATGAGCTTCTTGCGGCCCTTCGGCGGCCCGATCATGATCGCGCCCACCAGCCTGTCGTCTTTGAAGAAGAGCTTGCGATAGAACTTCTCTTCGAGGCTGTATGTGCGCACCGACTCAAGCCCGGGCTGCACGTCGGGTGTCACCCCCATCACCGCAAGGGTCGAGCCGAACATTGTGGTCGTATACGTGGGCACGTCGAAGAAGTCCTCGTCCGCCCCCGCCATGTTTCGCGCCGCGACCCGGCCATGTGCCTCCGCGTTGTCCCATGTGCCCATCTGGTTGTGGCGCTCGACCATGAGGTCATAGAACACCGCGATGTCGCCGGCGGCATAGACGTCTGGCGCTGACGCGCGCAGCTTGGAGTCGGTGACGATCCCTTTGTCCAGCTTGACCGCGCCGCCGTTCACCGGCTCGGTGTAGTAGTCGAGCCCGACGCCATAAGTGAGCAGGTCGAACTCGACGCGCTTGCCGTTGACCGTCTCGGCCAGGAAGCGCCCGTTGAGGCGGCTGAACTTCTGCACCTCGTCAGACGTGACGAACTCGACGCCCTGAGCCTCTCCCAGCTGCCGGCACAACTGCCCGCCCTCTTCGTCGAGGACGTAGCGGAGGAACCACGGCCCGCGCATGATCCATGTGAGCTGGGCTTTCTTGCGGAAGCTCACCCCCTCGGCGAGCTCGTACCCGATAAAGCTGCCACCCATCACCAGCACGCGCTCGGCGGCATCGGCCTTCTCGATGATGGCGTCGGTGTCGTCCAGAGTCTGGAAGCCGATGGTCCGCGAGACCTGGTCGCAGCCGGGCCACGGCGGCGGCTTCGGGCGGCCGCCCGTCGCGACGAGGAGCGCGTCGTAGGCAAACTCGGCGCCATGGTTCGTGCGCACGACTTTGCTCGTCACGTCGACCTCGGTCGCCCAGGTCTCGAAATGGATGTCGAGGTTCTGCCGCGCATAGTCCTCGACCGTCCGCATGAACACCTTCTCCCTGCGCACCTGGCCGCGCAAATATCGAGGAAGCGCGACGCGGTTGTAGAGGGGGTGGCGCTCGGCGGCGATCATCACGATCGACGCGTCGGCGTCGAGCTTGCGCAGGTCCTCCGCGGCCGTCTGCCCGGCGATGCCGTTGCCGAGGATTACGTAACGACGACTCAACTAAAGCGTGAGCGCGTAGATGTAGGCGTGGTCGTCGTCATTCGCGAAATCGTATCCGGTAGCCCGGAGGTCATCGGCGGCCGGGTGATCGCGAGGTAGGGTCACGACCACGTCGTCCAGCCCGTCGGCGTCGGCCTCGAAACGCAATGCCATGAGCAGGTCGCGCAGCGCGCCGCCGGAGCCGGCGATGAAGCCGACGGCGATGTTGTCTCCCCAAGGTCGCCGTAAACCAGCCACAGCGCGGCCGCCCGGACCCACGCGCAGCATGCCGCTTTCGGCCAGCCCGGCCAGCTCAGCTGAGCCCAGGTCGCGCGCTCCGTTGAAGTCGGCCACCACGCCGTGATAGAGCTCGATACCGGGACTCCGGGCGATACCGGGCCAGAGCTTCTCGGCTTCGGCCGCACCAGGGATTCGCGCTGACTCGCCGCCCTCAACCCGAGATCCTCTCCACCAGCGCACGTCCACCAGCTTTTCGAAGCCGACGGATTCGAACAGTGGCACCGCGTCCACGTTGCCTGTGGCGAGGCGCATCTCGCGATGTCCCTGCTCTTTTGCCTCCGCTATGGCAGAGATCAGCATCGCCCGCGCCAATCCGCGCCGGCGGTGACTCGACGCGACGCGCAGTCCCTCGTACCAGACGAGCCCGTGAGCGTATGGCCTCAGGCGCTGCACTCCGACCACGACACCGTCGATCTCCAATGCCTCGAAGGTTGAAGTGGTGTCCGCAATTTAATCGTCGAAGACCTCGGGGAGGTAGTCGTGCCCGCCCCACACGTCCTTCGTCATCTCGACGATGCGGTCGCGATCGGCCGGCCTCACGGGCCGCATGACTAGGTCGCGGGTTGCCAATGCGCGATCCCCGAAAGAGCGATGCCGCTGTCGATCACGATCTGGTCGCCGTCCCTGGTGGCCATCTCATCGAGCAAGTTACGGGCGCGCGCCTCGTCCCAGCCTGCGCCGAACAGCATCTGGCTGTCGGCCAGCGCCTCGTCCATGTTCGTGTAGTGGTTGATGATCGGATAGCGAACGAACGTCACCTCGGGCGCGATGCCCATCTGGACCAGCAGCATGAAGAGGTCGCTGAACTGCGGGACGGGGAGGTCGGGCGTGCCGAGCATCCGCCTGCGCAGCTCTGTGGCCGGATGCGGAACCGGGCCTTGCCGCAGCATGATGAAGACGCGCTCGCGCGCGGATGCCTGCAGCTTGGCGATGAAGGGGACGGCTTCTTCGATCCCGTACAGGACATGGCAGCAGATGACGATGTCGGCGGGGGCCACCTCGGCGTCCTGCCACGTACTGGCGACCACGGTCATGTTGTCGCGATGGGGAATCTGAGCGCGCATGCCCTCGGACGGCTCCACCGCAGTGACCCACTCCATCAGCTCGGCGAGCGGCACCGCGTGGCGGCCGGCGCCGGCGCCGGCGTCGATCAGCGTCTTGCGCGGGGAGACGTACGGCTCGACGACCCGCAGGAACTCGTCATGACGCTGCCTGGTGATCCGCGCGTAGGAGGGCGCGCGACGGTCCCAGTAGTCGGAGCGACGATGCTCCCCCGGGTGCCCGCCCTCGCCCGAAACCGTCCGCCGGTTGACGATCTCACGCCAGCGCTCGGCCCAGTCAACCCTCGCGATGTCGCCGGTTATCCCCACGTTCATTTGGCTCTGACGCTAGCTTGTTAACACCTTTGGGGACAAGCAGGGGACAACTTGCAGGCCCTCAGCCCAGATGATGGGGTCGGAATTATCACACCCCCCAGATATAGGGCCGAGGCTAGGATAGGCGGGAATCCATGGCAGTCGAACCGTCGTCGGAATTCAACGCAGCGGAGGCCAACGTCCTCGCCCGCTACTTCACCAACCTCGACCGCCCGGTTTTCGCGCTTCGCAACCTTCCCGAGGTGGTCAAAGGAGCCCTCTTCTCGCGCTACTCGCGCACCGAAAAGAGCCTCCGCCGGGTGCTGCTCGACGAGTTCATCAACGAGCCCGACTCGGGGTTCGAAGCGCTGGCCACGGCTTCGGGAGGCGTCGACGACATGGTCGCCGTGCGCCGGGCAGAGGAGTTCTACGAAAGGGTCCTGGTCGGGTACGGGGACGATTCCGTGGCCGAGCTCGCGGGCGCGCATATTGCGGTCGAGCGCACCTCCACGCTAGCTGCGAAAGCCCTGGAAGACAGCCGCATCGGGATCTCTCCGCTCGAGAAATCCACGCGCTATGTACGGTTCGACCGGCCCGGGCGGGACGGCAGGTTTCTCTACCACCGCGGCCCAGAGCTGACCCATCCCGATTACGAGCCGGCAGCCGACCAGCTCTTCGAGACGTACAGCGCTCTAGTCGAGCCGGCAACGCTGGCGATTCGTGAGCGGTTCCCCATCGAGGAGGGGGAGACCGACCGCGCGTGGAAGGCGGCGACACGCGCGAAAGCGCTCGACATGCTGCGCGGCCTGCTGCCCGCCGGCACGCTGACCAACCTCGGCCTCTTCGGAAACGGGCGGGCGTTCGAGTACCTGATCACCAAGCTCGCCGCCCACGAGCTGCCAGAGTGCCGCGCGCTGGCGACCGACATGCATCGTGAGCTGGCGCTGGTCATCCCCGCCTTTGTGAAGCGCGCGCTGGATGAGCGCTACGGCCTCC
>VBGM01000152.1 GCA_005880855.1 Chloroflexota bacterium | reverse complement strand
GCGTAACGGTCAGCTGAGTGTCAATTGCCAATTTGGGTTCCCTACCTCCGTTCCTTTACCGTGAATAGAACTCGACGATCAACTGCTCTTCCACGCCCGCTTCCATCTCGTGACGGTCGGGGCGGGCGAGGACCTTGCCGGTCTTGTCGTCGCCGTTGAATGAAAGCCATGAAGGCACCGGCCGCACCTTCGACGCGTCCAGGGCCACGTCGATGACCCCGTTGGCCGGTCGGACCTTGAGCTCGTCGCCCGGCTTGAGCTGGTACGACGGCACGTTGACCGTCTTCCCGTTCACCTCGAAGTGCCGGTGCGTGACGAGCTGGCGCGCCTGCTTGCGCGAGGCGCCAAGGCCGAGCCTGTAGATGATGTTGTCCAGGCGAAGCTCGAGGTGGCGGAGCAGGTTGATGCCGGTAACTCCCGGTTCTCGCTCGGCCAGCTCGAAGTAGTTCCTGAACTGCTTCTCGAGCAGCCCGTACGTACGGCGTGCCTTCTGCTTGGCGCGCAGCTGCAGGCCGTAGTCGGAGGTCTTCCGCTTGCGGGCCTGGCCGTGCATGCCGGGCGCGAACGCGCGGCGTTCGATGGCGCACTTCGGGGTGTAACACCGCTCACCCTTGAGGTAGAGCTTGGCGCCCTCCCGGCGGCAGAACCGACAGACGGGGCCGCTGTAGTTCGCCACTAGACGCGCCTACGCTTCGGAGGCCGGCAGCCGTTGTGCGGGATCGGCGTCACGTCGGTGATCGCGTTGACCTCCAGACCCGTGGCCTGGAGTGAGCGGATGGCCGCCTCGCGGCCCGCACCCGGGCCGCGCACGAAGACCTCGATCGAGCGCATGCCGTGCTCGAGCGCCTTCTTTGCAGTCGCCTCGCCGGTCACCTGCGCGGCGAACGGGGTCGACTTGCGGCTCCCCTTGAAGCCCTGCGCGCCGGCCGAGCCCCACGAGATCACGTTGCCGTCGACGTCGGTGATCGAGATGATCGTGTTGTTGAACGTGCTCTGGATGTGCGCCTGCCCCGCGACCACGTTCTTGCGCTCGCGGCGGCGAGTCCGGACGACCTTCTTTGCCTTTGTCACTTGCCTGCTTTGACCTTCTTCTTGCCTGCAACCGCGCGCTTGGGACCGCGCCGGCTGCGCGCGTTGGTGCGCGTGCGCTGGCCGCGAACCGGAAGGCCACGGCGGTGGCGCATGCCGCGGTAGGTGCCGATCTCGGTCAGACGCTTGATGTTGGTCGCCACCTCACGCCGGAGGTCACCCTCGATGAGGATTTCCTTCGACGAGGCCATGCGGTCGATGATCTGGCGCAGGCGCGTGACCTCCTCTTCGCTGAGGTCCCTGACGCGGGCCTCGGGGTTGAGGTTGGCGGCCTTCACGATCTTGTCGGCCGTGGTCCGGCCGATCCCGTGGATGTAGATCAAAGAAATGCCCACCCGCTTCTGCGGGGGTATGTCGACACCGGCGATTCTCGCCATTTAGCCCCCTAGCCCTGCCGCTGCTTGTGTTTCGGCGTCTTGGAGCAGATCACGCGAACCACCCCGTGCCGCTTGATCACCTTGCAGCTCGGACACATCTTCTTGACCGACGGCCGTACCTTCATCTCCAAATCTCTCGAATTCGCCCTCGCGACCGGTCCCGGCTCGCAAGCTCGACCCCCACCTTGTCCCCGGCGAGAAGCCGTGTGAAGTGGGTGCCGGCGCGATCGGCGACGTGAGCGAGGATCTTGGCCCCGTTCTCGAGCTCAACCCGGTAGACACCATTGGGAAGAGGCTCCACCACGACCCCCTTCACGAGTGAGGGGCGTTGGGGCACGAACGGCGATTGTACCAAACTCCGGGAACGATCAGTGGGAGGCCCCGTTGGACCGGCCATTGGGGGTGCCAAGGGCTGTGAGAATCAAAGGCCCCTTATCCGTGATCGCCACCGTGTGCTCGAAATAGGCCGAAAGCGCCCCATCCGCCGTGCAGATGGTCCAGCCGTCGGGCTTCATGTAAACCTCGTGCGAGCCGGCGTTGACCATCGGCTCGATCGCCAGCGTCATGCCCGGCTTCAGCCGGGGCGGGGTGCCGGGGGAGCCGAAATTGGGCACCTGCGGATCCTCGTGCATCTGGCGGCCGATCCCGTGGCCGACGAACTGACGGATGACCGAGAATCCCGCCTTCTCGACGTGCTTCTGAATCGCCGAGGAGATGTCGCCCAGGTAGCCGCCCGGCTGGGCCTTGGCGATGCCGACGTAGAGGGCCTCCTCGGTGACTTTGATCAGCCGGTCCGCTTCCTTGCTGATCTTGCCCACGCCGACCGTGGTGCCGGCGTCGGCCCAGAAACCCTCGAGCACCAGGCCGAGGTCGAGGCTGACGACGTCTCCGGCCGCCACCTTGCGGGGGCCGGGGATGCCATGCACCGCCTCGTCGTTGATCGAGACGCAGATCGATTTCGGAAAGCCGTGGTAGCCGAGGAAGCCGGGGGTGGCGCCGCCGGCCCGGATGAGCTTGTCGGCGATCTTGTCCAGCTCCGCGGTCCGCACGCCCGGCACGCACGCCTCACGGAGCGGCGGCAGCACGGACGCCAGCAGCTTGCCCGCGCGGGCCATCAGGTCGATCTCGTGCGCTGTCTTGAGGTTGATCATGCGTGAAAACGGCCATTCTCGCCGATCGCGGCCAGAACTCGTCCAGTTATCTCATCGATTGTGCCCCGGCCGTCGATCTCAGAAACAATCCCGGCGCCCCGGTAGTGCTCCAGGACCGGCACGGTCTTAGACAGGTAGATCTCGATCCGGGGCCTCACCGCCTCGGCCTTGTCGTCGTCGCGCTGCACGAGCGGGGTACCGTCGCTGTCACAAGCCGACGTGCCCGGAGGGTAGGTGCGCTGGCAGGTCGGACAGACCAGGCGGCCGGACAGGCGCTGAAGGAGCTCGGAGACGTCGACCTTGAGATAGAGGACGCGGTCGAGGCCGCGATCCAGCTCGTGCATGAGGACGTCGAGCGCCTCCGCCTGCGGGATGGTCCGCGGAAATCCGTCGATGATGAAGCCGCCCGCGCAGTCCGCCTTGCCCAGGCGGTTGCGGATCATGCCGATCATGATGTCGTCGGGCACGTAATGGCCCCTGGCCAGGATGGGTTGGGCCTCGAGGCCCAGTGCTGTGCCGGCCTGGATCTCGGCACGCAGCATGTCGCCGGTCGCGATATGCGGGATCCCGAAACGATCGCGAAGCATGTTCGCCTGCGTACCCTTCCCGCTCCCCGGAGCGCCATACAGAAGCAGATTCATGGAACTAGCGGATGAAGCCGCGGTACTGGCGCATGACGAGCTGGGTCTGCAGCTGCTTCATGGTGTCGAGGGCCACGCCGACGACGATGAGGATCGCGGTGCCGCCCAGGTACATCTGCTGGTGTGGGATGCCCGAGATCTTGGCCGTGGCGATGGGCAGGATGACGGTGATGAACCCCAGGAAGGTGGCGCCGGCGAACGTGACGCGGTTCATGACCGCAGCCAGGTAGTTCGCCGTTGGCGCGCCGGGACGGATTCCGGGGATGAAGCTCGAATAGCGTTTGAGGTTGTCGGCCACCTCCGTCACCTCGAACGTGATCGCGGTGTAGAAGTACGTGAACCCGAACGTGAACGCGAAGTAGAGCGCGTTGTAGGTGATCGCCATCGGTAGGTTCGCGGTGTCGGGCGTGAAGTTGCCCTGGATCCAATGGGCCGCCTTGTAGTACCAGGTGGCGGGGTCCGCGTTGACGAAATAGTTGGACACGATCGTGGGCAGGAACATGACCGAGATCGCGAAGATGATCGGAATGACGCCCGCGTGATTCACGCGCAGTGGCAGGAAGCTCGCGCGACTCTGGACCTGCTTGAGGCCGACCGTACGTTGTGCTGATTGGATGGGAATTTTGCGCACCGCCTGCTGCACCTCGATGATCACGGCCGTCATGACCAGGGCGATCAGGCCGAAAGTGATGAAGGGCACGTAGTCGGCGATGCCGCCGCCGGTGGAGTGAACCGAGAAGACCGACGCGATCCCCGCCGGGCCGCGGCCGATGATGCCGGCAAAGATGATCAGCGAGACACCGTTGCCGATGCCGTACTCGGTGATCAGCTCGCCGAACCACATCAGCATGATCGTGCCGGCGGTGAGCACAGCAACGATCTGCAGGCGCTGGAACCAATCGAGCGGCGGCAGGATTGCCGGGCTCGTGTTCTGGAACAGGATCGTGAAGCCGTAGGCCTGGCCGGCGCCGAGGGCGACGGTGAGGTAACGGCTCCAGCGCTGAATCCGCCGTCGACCACTCTCGCCTTCCTTCTGGATCTCCTTGATGCGCTCGGAGATCACCGTCATCAGCTGCATGATGATCGTGGCGTTGATATACGGGTTCATCCCCATCGCCACGATGCTGAAGCGGGAGAGGCCCCCGCCCGAGAACAGGTCGAGCAGTCCGAGCAGCGCCTGGCCGTTGAAGAGGTTGGCCAGGGCGGCCTGGCTGGCGCCCGGGATGGCGACGTTCGCGAAGAGCCGGAAGATGACCAGGATCCCACCGGTGAAGAGGATCTTGTTCCGCAGCTCGGGCAGGCGAATCGCGTTGACCAGGGCCTCGAGCAGGTTCATGGGCTATTCCTCGGCGGCGGGTTCGCTTTGTGCCTTCGCGGGCTTCTCGCGGCTCTCTCCCCGTTCGGGAGTTGGAGCTGCTTGCGCTGGCACCGGGGCCGCAGCCTCTTCAGCCTCAGCCTTTGGCACACGCTTCGCCGTCTTCGCGGCCAGCCGCCTGGGGCCGATCTTGCGGGGCTCGCCGATAACCGTGACAGTGCCACCACGCGCCTCGATCGCCTCCCGCGCACTGTTGCTGAACGCATGTGCGACCACGGTGAGCTTGCGGTCGAGGGATCCAGTGCCCAGGACCTTGACATCCAGCCCGGCGCGGACCAGCCCGGCCTCGGCCAGCGAGGCGGCGTCGACCTTGGATCCATCCGGGAAGCGGCTCAGCTTCGAGATGTTGACCACCGAGTAGATCTTCTTGAACGGGTTCTTGAAGCCGGGCAGCTTCGGCAGGCGCTGCGACAGCGGCATCTGGCCGCCCTCGAAACCGAGGCGGAAGCCTTCGCTCCTGGCGTTCTGGCCCTTCTGGCCGCGCCCGGAGGTCTTGCCCCTTCCGGAGCCGGTGCCGCGGCCTATGCGCCGCGCCTTGCGGTGCGCCCCGGCGGCTGGCTTCAGATCGTGAAGCTGCATCTGATTTCTAGTTTCCTCTCTGGTGCTTCTTGTCGCTGCGCGAGCGCCAGATCTTATACCGGCTGCGCTTGGGCCGCACGTAGGGCTCTCCGTCGACCGCGACCAGGAACGCCACCGCCTTCAGCATGCCCCTGACCGCGGGGTTGTCGGGCAGCTCGCGCGTCTGGTTCATCTTGCGGAAGCCGAGCGACTCCACCGTTGCTCGCAGCTCCGGCTTCGCGCCGATCGGGCTCTTCCTAAGAGTGGCCTTGAGCGTCTTCGCGGCTTCGGCCGCCTTGGCGGTCACTTCGTCTCCTGCGGGGTCGTGGTTTCGGCCGCGCCGTTGGCGCCGGCGCCTTCGGCACGCTTGTAGGCGTTGGCCAGCCGGCGGCCGACGATCTGGTCGACCTCCTTGCCACGCAGCTCGGCCACCTGCTGAGCGGTGCGCAGCTGCTGCAGCGCCGCCAGCGTCGCGCGCACGGTGTTGATGGGGTTGTTCGTGCCGTGCGACTTGGTGAGGATGTCCTTGATCCCGGCGGTCTCGATCACGGCGCGCATCGCGCCGCCGGAGATGACGCCGGTGCCTGGCGCCGCGGGCTTGAGCATGATCCGTGCCGCGCCCCACTTCAGCCTCACCTCGTGGGGGATGGTGGTGCCGACCATCGGGATCGTGATCATGTTGCGCTTGGCGACCTCCATGCCCTTGCGGATCGCCTCGGTCACCTCGCGCGCCTTGCCGATGCCCGCGCCGACGCGCCCGTTCATGTCGCCGACCACGATCAGCGCGCTGAACGAGAACTTGCGGCCGCCCTTGACCACCTTGGCCACGCGGTTGACGCGGACGACGCGGTCCGCGAGCTCAGAACGCTCGCCACTGGATTGGTACCGGCCGCCACCCATATTTCTAGACATCTAAAACTCCAAACCTGCTTCGCGCGCGGCGTCGGCAAGCGCCTTGATCCGTCCGTGATAGAGGAAACCGCCGCGGTCGAAGACGACCTGCTTGACGCCGGCGGCCTTGGCCTTGTCGGCGATCTGCTTGCCGACCTGCGCGGCCTCCGACATGCCGTTGCCCTTGGCCTTGAGCTCGACTGTCGATGCGGCGGCCACGGTCTTGGCGGCGCCG
The DNA here is from genome assembly GCA_005880855.1 of Chloroflexota bacterium. Lineage (GTDB taxonomy): Bacteria > Chloroflexota > Dormibacteria > Dormibacterales > Dormibacteraceae > UBA10449. The sequence goes on along the minus strand of VBGM01000152.1, from coordinate 19,979 downwards.
TCGTCGATGACCTGCGCGTACAGGTGGTTGAGGCTGCGGTAGACGGCCAAGCGCGGCCGCTCCGACGTGCCGCTCACGGTTACCCGCACGCGCCGGTGCCGCTTCGCGCGGCCTTCTTTGCGATCGGTGCGCTTGATCATGCTGTGGTCTTCGCGCCCTTGCCGGCCTTGCCGGCCTTGCGTCTGATCTTCTCGCCGCGGTACATGACGCCCTTGCCCTTGTAGGGCTCGGGCGGCCGCAGCGCGCGGATGTCGGCGGCCACCTGGCCCACGGCTTCCTTGGCAATGCCAGAGACCGAAAACTTGGTCTGGTCCTGAACGTCGATGGTCACGCCCGCGGGCGGCTTGAATTTGATGGGGTGCGAGTAGCCGAGGCTGAGGGTGATCTCATCGCCCTGCTTGGCGACGCGGTAGCCAACGCCGACCAGCTCGAGGTGCTTGGTGTAGCCCTCGTTGACGCCGATGACCATGTTCGCGACCAGGCTGCGCACGAGACCGTGCAGCGCGCGGTGTTTGTAGTTGTCGCTGGGGCGCTCGCAGATGATGTGGCCATCGGCCAGCTTCACCGTGATCTCCGACGGGAGGGTGCGCTCGAGCGTGCCCTTCGGGCCTTCGACCCTCACGCTCCCCGGCGCTACAGCGACCTTGACGGCGCCCGGCACCGGGATTGGCAGCCTACCTATTCGCGACAACTCATCCTTCCTTGTTTGGCCTACCAGACATAGCAGAGCACCTCGCCGCCGAGACCCTGGCGCATCGCCTGGCGCCCGCTCATGACGCCCTCGGCCGTGCTCAGGACAACGATTCCGAGCCCGCCGAGAACCCGTGGGATCTCGGTCTTGCGGGCGTAGACGCGCAGTCCGGGGCGGCTGATCCTCTTCACGCCCGAGATCACGCGGGTGCGATCGGGGCGGGACTTGAAGATGATACGCATCGACTGGCTGACACCGTCGGACTCGATCTCGTAGCCGGCGATGTAGCCCTCGTCCTTGAGCACGCGTGCGATCTCCAGCTTCAGCTTCGAGGCCGGTACGCGCACCTCGGGGTGACGGGCGCTGTTGGCGTTGCGCACTCGGGTGAGCATGTCGGCGATGGGATCGGAGACGATCCCGGCCGACGCCTTCTTCGGAAGGTTCTTGGTAACGGTCGCGGCTGTCGCCATCACCAGCTCGACTTCGTCACGCCGGGGATGCGTCCCTCGGCGGCCAGTGTCCGGAAGCAGATGCGGCACATGCCGAACTTGCGCAGAAAAGCGCGCGGCCGCCCGCAGATGCGGCAGCGGTTGTGGAACCTCACCTTGAACTTGGGGTGAACCATGTCCCGCTTCCAGCGCTCGAGTGAAGACTTCTTCGCCAAACTCTCTTACCTCTTTCCTTTTATCTCTTCCTGAAGGGCATGCCGAGGCGCGTCAGCAGGCTGCGCGCCTCATCGTCGCTGCGGGCCGTGGTCGTGATCGATACCTCCAGGCCGCGCAGCTTGTCGATCTTGTCGTAGTCGACTTCCGGAAACACGACCTGCTCGCGCAGGCCCAGCGTGTAGTTGCCGCGGCCGTCGAAGCCTTCGGGATTGACGCCCCGGAAGTCGCGGATTCGGGGCAGCGCGACGTTCAGGAGCTTGTCGAGGAAGTACCACATGCGGCGGCCGCGAAGCGTGGTCTTGATGCCGACGGTCTGTCCGGCACGCAGCTTGAACGCCGCCACGGACTTGCGGGCTTTGATCAGCGCCGGCTTCTGGCCGGTGATCGTGACCACGTCGCCGACGGCGGCATCGAGCGCCTTGTCGTTGTCCTTGCCCTCGCCGATGCCGACGTTGACCGTCACCTTGGCGACGCGAGGTACCTGCATGACGTTCTCGTACTCAAACTCCTTCGTCATCTGCGGCACGATCTTGTCTCGGTAGCTGACGAGCAGGCGCGGGGTCTCCTCCGACTTCGTGCCGGGGGCCTTGGGCGCGGCCGGTTTCGTGTCCTGCTTCTTTTGCTGGACCTTAGCCTTGCTCACTGCGCCTCCGTCTTCCTCACGCGCTCATACGGCTCGCCGCAGTGGCGGCACACTAGCGCCCGTGCGCCGGACTCGAGGACGATGTGCTTGGTCCGCGTAGGCCGCGAGCACGCAGGGCAGACGAGCATGACGTTCGAGTAATCGAGCGGTGCCTCGAAGTCGACGACGCCGCCCTGCGCGACGCTGACGCCGCCCCGCGACCGACCCGCCTTCGTGTGGCGCTTGAGGATGTTGATGCCCTTGACCACGATCTTGTGCTTGTCGGGGAGCGTGCGCAGGACCTCGCCCGTCTTGCCCTTGTCCTTGCCCGCGACGACGACCACGGGGTCGCCGGGCGCAAGGTCGAGCCAGCGGCGCTTCGGTTGTTCTTTGTTTCTGAGCATCTCTATAGAACCTCGGGGGCAAGACTGATGATCTTCATGAAGTTACGCTCGCGCAGCTCGCGGGCCACGGGCCCGAAGATGCGCGTGCCTCTTGGGTTGTTGGCCTGCGCGAGCAGGACCGCGGCGTTCTCGTCGAACCGGATAAGAGAGCCGTCGGGGCGACGGTATTCCTTGTTGACCCTTACCACCACTGCCTTGACGACCTCACCCTTCTTGACCTGGCCGCCAGGCTGAGCCGACTTGACGGTGGCAGTGATGATGTCGCCCACCGACGCGTACTTGCGATAGTGGCCGCCGGCCACGCGGATGCACAGGATCTCTTTGGCTCCTGAGTTGTCCGCGACCTTGAGGCGTGTCTCTTGCTGGACCACTTGTTACTTCGCCTTCTCCACGATCTCAAGTACCCGCCAGCGTTTCTCTTTTGAGATGGGGCGGGTTTCGGTGATGCGGACGAGGTCGCCGATACCGCACTCATTCTTCTCGTCGTGGACCTTGAACCGCGTCCGCTGTTGCACGGTCTTGCGGTAGAGGCGGTGGGCCTTGGACGCGCCCACCTGGACGATCACAGTCTTGTTCATCTTGTCCGAGATGACCGTGCCCAGGCGGACCTTGCGCCGGCCGCGCGCGGTTTCGGTCGTCTCGACGGCTTTCTCTACGGTCGCCATCAGGACTTCTCCTCGGTCTTGGCCTTGCGAGCGCGCTTGGGCTTGGGCGCTTCTTCTACTTGTGCTGCGGCTTCCGGCTCCGGCGTGGTCTCATCAGGCTCGAAGCCTTCGTCCTTGTCCTTCACCGCAATTGCCGCGGTTTCGGGCGCGGGGATGTGCGTGACGATGCCGAGCTCCCGCTCGCTGAGCACGGTCATGATCCGGGCGATGTCGTGGCGGACCTTGGCGATCTGGCTCGAGTTCTCGAGCTGGCCGACAGCGTGCTTGAAGCGGAGCTCGTACAGCTCGCGCCGGGCCGCCCGCATGCGGTCACCCAACTGGTCCTCTTCGAGCTCGCGCAGCTCGTCCACCTTCATCGGGCACCTCCGGTGGTCACCGACTCCGAGATCACAAAGCGCGTCTTGACCGGCAGCTTCGACGCGGCCAGCTTCATCGCTTCTTTGGCGACCTCGTGCGTGACGCCGCCCATCTCGAAGAGGATGCGCCCGGGCTTGACCACGGCCACCCAGCCTTCGGGGTTGCCCTTGCCGGAGCCCATTCGGGTCTCGGCCGGCTTCTTCGTGATCGACTTGTCCGGGAAGACGCGGATCCAGATCTGGCCGCCGCGCTTGACGTGCCGGGTCATGGCGCGCCGGGCGGCCTCGATCTGCCGGTTGCTCATCCAGCAGGCCTCGACGGCCTGGAGGCCGTAGTCGCCGAAGGCGACCGTGGCGCCACGCGTGGCGATGCCCGTGCGCCGGCCGCGGTGCATCTTGCGGTACTTGACTCTCTTCGGGATCAGCATCAGGCGTCAGCCTTTTTGGTGGTCTTCTTGGCGGGGGCCTTCTTGGCGGCGGGGGCCTTCTCGGCCTTGGGGGCGGCGGTCTTCGCCTTGGCTGCGGGCTTGGCTGTGGCTTTTGCAGGTGCTGTTGCCGCCTCGGCTTTCGGCTTCACTGCCGCCACACGAGTGCGCTTGGGTGTCACCGCAGGCGCCGGTGTTTCGACGGCCTGCGCATCCACCGGTTCGGCGACGATTGCCTCGGCGACCGGCTGCGGGGCGATGTCGATCGGCGCCTCCGGCTGGGGCGCGATCGCCTCGCCGATGGGCGCGCCGTCAGTGATGGGCAGTCTGGCCTTCGGGGTGATCTGGTCCTTGTAGATCCAGCATTTGACGCCGATGGCGCCGAAGGTCGTCTTGGCGGTGGCTCGGCCGAAGTCGATGTCGGCGCGCAGGGTGTGCAGCGGCACGCGGCCCTCGCGGTCCCACTCGCGTCGCGCCATCTCGGCGCCGCGGAGGCGACCGCCGCAATAGATGCGGACGCCCTTGGCGCCGGCGCGCATCGTGCGCAGGATCGCCTGCTTCATCGCGCGCTTGTAGCTGATGCGGCGCTCGATCTGAGAGGCGATGTTCTCGGCGACGAGCTGCGCGTCGAGCTCAGGTTGCTTGATCTCCTGAATGGAGATGCGAACACGGTTCCCGAATCGCTTCTCGAGGTCCTCGCGCAGCTGGTCGACCGATGAGCCGCCCTTCCCGATCACGATGCCGGGCTTGGCGGTGTGGATGGTGACGGTGAGCTGCGCGTTGGACGAACGCTCCGTCTCGATCTTCGCGATGCCCGCGTTGCGAAGGCGCGCAAGGATGGCGGTTCTCATCGCGAGATCCTCGTGCAGCATCTTGGTGTAGTCCTTGGGGTTGGCGAACCAGTTCGCCTCCCATGGGCGGAACACGCCGAGCCGGAATGCGTTCGGGTGGACTTTGTGACCCAAATTACTTGTTTCCCTCTGGGCGGTCTTCGACGACCGCGGTGATGTGGCAGGTGCGGTGGAAGAATTCGTGCGCCATGCTGCGGCTGACCGGCCTTCTGCGTCGATATGTGGGGCCCTCGTCGATGAGCAGCTGCTTCAGGACGAGGTCGTCGCGGTTGAGGTTGAAGTTGTGCTCAGCGTTGGCCGCGGCCGACATGATCGCCTTGGCCACGTCGCGCGCGGCATGCTTTGGCGAAAACTCGAGGTACGCGAGCGCGTCGCTCACTTTCATCCCCTTCACGGAGTCGGCCACCAACCGCGCTTTGCGCGGCGTGCGGCGCACGTACTTTTGAACTGCGGAAACTTCCATCGTCGCCAACTTCTACTTCAACGCCGTCGATTTTTCGGTGTGGGTGCCATGGCCGCGGAAGTGTCGCGTGGGCGCGAACTCGCCTAGCCGGTGGCCGACCATGTTCTCGCTGATGAAGACGGGCACGTGCTTGCGACCATCGTGAACGCCGATGGTGTGACCGACCATGTCGGGATAGATCACAGACGCGCGCGCCCAGGTGCGGATCACCTTCTTGTCGCGCGTCTGGTTCAACTTCTCGATCTTGGCCTTCAGCGGTTCGCTGATGAATGGCCCCTTCTTGGTCGATCTACTCATCTACTTCTTGCGTCCCTTCTTCTCTCTGCGGCGGATGATCAGCTTGTTCGAGGCCTTCTTCGGCTTTCTTGTTCGATAGCCGAGGGCGGGCTTGCCCCAGGGCGTCTTCGGGTTGCCGCCGGGGCCGGTCTTGCCCTCACCGCCACCGTGCGGGTGGTCGACGGGGTTCATCGTCGAGCCTCTCACCGTCGGCCGGATTCCGAGCCAGCGGCTGCGTCCGGCCTTGCCGCCGGACTGGTTCTCATGCTCGATGTTACCGACCTGGCCGACCGTGGCCTGGCAGCGGACGTGGATTCGTCGCAGCTCGCCGGACGGCATTCTTATCACCGCGTAGTCGCCCTCTTTCGCAAGCAGCTGCGCGGAGGTGCCGGCGCTGCGTGCGAGCTGGCCGCCTCGTCCCAACGTGAGCTCGATGTTGTGCACGGTCGAGCCGACCGGGATTCGCGCCAGCGGCAAGGCGTTGCCGATTCGTACTGGCGCCTCTTCGCCGCTTTCGATGGGGTCGCCGACCTTCAGGCCCAGCGGGGCGAGGATGTAGCGCTTCTCGCCGTCTTTGTAGTTGATGAGAGCGATGCGGGCGCTTCGGTTGGGGTCGTACTCGATGGTCGCGACCTTGCCGGCGATGCCGAACTTGTCGCGCTTGAAGTCGATCTTCCGATAGAGCTTCCGGTAGCCCCCACCCTGGTGGCGCGTGGTGATGCGGCCCTGGTTGTTTCTCCCGGCGTGCGTCGGCAGCGACTCGGTGAGGCTCTTTTCAGGCTCGTCGGTCGTGACCTCGTCGAAACCGGAGATGGTCATGAACCTTCGTCCGGGGCTGGTGGGCTTGAACTTTCTAAGTGGCATCTCTATACGCTCCCGAACAGCCCTTCGATCTTTTGACCGGGGCCGAGGGTGACGATGGCCTTCTTCCAGCCGGCGGTGTGGCCAATGGAACCCCTTGTCCGCAGGTTGCGACGGGCCTTGCCGCGCATGGTCACGGTGTTGACGTCCTTGACCCGGATGCCCTGCGCCTCGTACTGCTCCTCGAGGGCCTTCTTGATGTCGTTCTTGGTGGCGGATTTCGCGACCCTGAACGTGTAGCGGCCCTGCGTGTAGAGCGAGTAGGTGCGCTCGGTGATGACGGGACCGATCACGACTTCGGAAGCTGCGCGAGTTGTCATTCGGGCTTTTCGTCTCCGTGGTCGTGGTTGGCCGCGCCGGCTTTGGGGCGCTCGGGCTTGCTGAAGTTCTCCTCGAGGAGCTCGAGACAATCCTTGGCCAGCAATAGATAGGTATGCGTGAACAGGTCGCGGATGTTGAGGTTGCGGGCGAGGATGATCTTGGTGCCCGCGAGGTTCTCGAACGAGCGGGTGACCACGAAGTTCGGAGCGGGGAGCACGACCAGCGTGGTGTCGTCGAATCCGATGGCGTCCATGAGGTCGGCGGCCACGCTCGTCTTCGGCTCTTCGATGTCGAACCCTTGGATGACTCTTACTTTGCCCTCGGTTGCCTTCTGGGTGAGCGCTGATCTCAGTGCGAGGCGGCGCATCTGCTTGGGCATGCGCTGCGCGTAGCTCCTGGGATGCGGACCGAACACGACGCCGCCGCCTTTCATGGACGGCTCTCTGATGCTTCCGTGCCGTGCGCGGCCAGTTCCCTTCTGCCGGTACGGCTTGGCGCCGCCCCCGGAGACGGTGCCGCGGGTCTTGGTGGAGGCGGTGCCCTGGCGTGCGTTGTTGGTCTGACGCACGAACGCCTGGTGCATGACCGGGGTGTTCACCTTCTCGGCGAAGATCACCTTGGGGAGCCTGACCTCGCCCTGGAGCGCGCCGGCGGAGTCGAACAGGGGGACGTCGAGGGGGTCGGCGTCTTTGGCCCGGGCCTTGGCGGCCGCCTTGGGCTTGCGCTTGGGCTTGGGCTTGGCGGGTGCCTCAGGGGCAGTTTCGACCGCCACTTCGCCTTCGACCGGCTCGCTCGTTTCCATGGCTTCGGTCTCCTGCTCGGGCATCAGACCTTCCTCCCGGTCGGCTTGCCCGATGGACCCTTCACCTTCACCTTCTTGGTCGACTGGCGGACCAGCACCAGCGCGCCTTTCGCGCCCGGCACGCCGCCCTTGACGAGGATGAGGTTTCGCTCGGGGTCGACCCTGACCACCTTGTAGGCGCGCGCGGTGGTGCGCTCGTTGCCCATCTGCCCCGACATGCGAACGCCCTTGAACACGCGAGCTGCATCGGTGGCACCGATCGCGCCGGGCTGGCGGACGTTCATGGAGCCGTGCGACTCGGGGCCGCGGCTGAACTTGTGTCTCTTGATGAGGCCTTGGAAGCCCTTGCCCTTCGAGGTCGAGGTGACATCGACGATCTCGCCGGCCGCGAAGATCTCCGCCTTGAGCTCCTGGCCTGCCTCGAGGCCGTCGTAACCGCGGATCTCGACGACGTGCCGATGCGGCTCGACGTTTGCCTTCTTGAACTCGCCGTTCATCGGCTTGTTGAGCCTGCGCTCATCGGTTGCCTCGAACGCGATGCGGGCGGCGGTGTAGCCGTCCTTCTCGGTGGTCCTCAACCCGAGCACGCGGCAAGGGCCGGCTTCGAGCACGGTCACCGCCGAGGTGGTGCCATCCGCGTTGAAGAGCTGGGTCATGCCCAGCTTCCTCGCCAGTAATCCCTTCAACTCTTTATCTCGATGCTGACGCCGGCCGGCAGGCTGAGGCGCTGAAGCGCGTCGACCACGCGCGGGTTGAAGTCGAGGATGTCGACCACACGCTTGTGCGTACGCATCTCGAACTGCTCGCGCGAGTCCTTGTCGATGAAGGGGGAGCGGATGACGGTGAGCTTGGCGATCTCGGTGGGCAGCGGAATCGGCCCCGCCGTGCGCGCGTTGGCACGGCGGGCGGTGTCGATAATCTTGTCCGCCGCCTGATCCAGGACTCGATGGTCGTAGGCCTTGAGCCGGATCCGAATCTTCTGCGCCACTTGCTTAGGTCCCTCTCCCCTACTTCTTTACTTGATGACTTCCGTGGCCACACCGGCGCCGACGGTCTTGCCGCCTTCGCGGATGGCGAACCGGAGGCCGGGCTCGATGGCGATGGGCTCACCGAGGGTGATGTCCATCTCGACGTTGTCGCCAGGCATGACCATCTCGACGCCTTCCGGGAGCTTGACCTCGCCGGTGACGTCGGTGGTGCGCATGTAAAACTGCGGGCGGTAACCCGTCAGGAACGGCGTGTGACGCCCACCCTCTTCCTTGGTCAGGACGTACACCTGCGCCTTGAAATTGGTGTGCGGCTTGATCGATCCTGGCTTCGCGAGCACCTGCCCGCGCACGACGTCTTCGCGCTTGATGCCACGAATCAGCGTGCCGACGTTGTCGCCGGCCTGGCACTCGTCCATATCCTTGTGGAACATCTCGATGGCGGTCACGACCGTCTTCGTGCTGTTGGGATGGATGCCGACGATCTCGACTTCCTCGTTCCTCTTGAGCTTGCCGCGCTCCACCCGTCCGGTGGTCACGGTGCCACGACCCTCGATCGTGAATACGTCCTCGATCGGCATCAGGAAGGGCTTGTCGACGGGCCGCTCGGGCTCGGGGATGTAGGTGTCGACCGCGTCCATCAGCTCTAGGATCTTGGGCGCCCACTCCGGGTCACCCTCGAGCGCCTTGAGCGCTGAGATGCGCACGATCGGAATGTCGTCGCCGGGGTACTCGTACTTGCTGAGCAGCTCGCGGAGGTCGAGCTCGACCAGCTCGATGAACTCCTTGTCATCGACCATGTCGCACTTGTTGAGCGCGACCACGAGCGAAGGCACGTTGACCTGGCGGGCCAGGATGATGTGCTCGCGGGTCTGCGGCATGGCGCCGTCGTTGGCGGCCACGACGAGGATCGCGCCGTCCATCTGGGCGGCGCCGGTGATCATGTTCTTGATGTAGTCCTGGTGCCCCGGGCAGTCCACATGCGCGTAGTGGCGCTTCTCCGTCTCGTACTCCACATGGGTGATCGAGATCGTGATGCCGCGGGCCTTCTCTTCGGGCGCCTTGTCGATCCGGTCGAAGGGGGTGTACTCCGCCAGCCCCTTCTCCGAGAGCACCTTCGTGATCGCAGCCGTCAGCGTCGTCTTGCCGTGGTCGATGTGACCGATCGTCCCGACGTTGAGGTGCGGCTTGGTCCGCACGAACTTCTTCTTCGCCACTGTGTCCTCCTAACTAACTCCGCACCACTAAGATCGCGCCGAAGTGCGACGGCCAACGGCCTCCGCCAGGTTTCCAGGCATTTCAGCGTAGTGACTGAACTCCATCGAATAAGTCGCACGCCCCGACGTCATCGACCGAAGCTCGGTAGCGTACCCGAACATCTCCGCCAGCGGCACGTGCGCCCGCACGTTCTGTGAGGTTCCACGTCCCTCCATGCCAAGGATGTGTCCGCGCCGCGAGGCGAGGTCGCCCATGACATCGCCGAGGTGCTCCTCGGGCATGACGACGTCAACTTTCATGATCGGCTCGAGCAGGTACGGCTGAGCCTTGTGCATCGCGTCCTTGACCGCCATCGAACCGGCCACCTGGAACGCCATCTCGCTCGAGTCGACCGCGTGGTACGAGCCGTCGACCAGCGTCACGGTGATGTCGATCACCGGGTAGCCGGCGACCACACCGGTCTGCAGCGCCTCGCGCACGCCCTTCTCGACCGCGGGAATGAACTCCCGCGGAATGCGTCCCTGCGTGATCTTGTCTTCGAAGATGAAGCCGCTGCCCCGCTCGCCCGGCCGCACGTCCACCTCGGCGTGGCCGAACTGCCCCTTGCCGCCGCTCTGGCGGATGAACCGCCCGACGCCGTGCGCCGTGCGCTTGATCGCCTCCTTGTAGGCGACCTGCGGCTTGCCCTGGTTGGCATCCACCCGGAACTCGCGCATGAGGCGGTCGATGATGATCTCGAGGTGCAGCTCACCCATGCCGGAGATGATCGTCTGGCCCGTCTCGTCGTCGGTGTGGACCTTGAACGTCGGGTCTTCCTCGGTGAGACGCTGCAGCCCGATACCGAGCTTGTCCTGGTCGGCCTTCGTCTTCGGCTCGATCGCGACCGAGATGACCGGCTCGGGGAACGTGATCGACTCGAGCAAGATCGGATGATCCTCGTCCGCCAGCGTGTCGCCGGTGGTCGTGGACTTCAAACCCACTGCCGCGGCGATGTCGCCCGTGAAGACCTCGTCGACATCCTCGCGCCGAATCGCGTGCATGCGCAGGATGCGGCCGATCCGCTCCTTGCGCCCGTTGGTCGCGTTCAAGACCGCTGAGCCGGCGCGCAGCCGGCCCGAGTAGACGCGGAAGAACGTGAGCTTGCCCACGCCCTGGGGGTCCATCTGGACCTTGAATGCCAGCGCCGAGAACGGCTCGGCGTCGTCGTGCTCGCGGACGAGTAGCGCCCCGGTCTTGGGGTCGGTCCCCTCCACCGCGGGCACATCCGCCGGCGACGGCAGGTAGTCGACGACCGCGTCGAGAATCGGCTGTACGCCCCGGTTGCGCAACGCAGCGCCGCACAAAACGGGCACGAGGATCCCAGCCACCGTCCCCTTGCGCAGCGCAAGGTTGATCTCTGTCTCGGTGACGTCCTGCTCCTCGAGGTACTTGTGCATGATCGCGTCGTCGAAGTCCGCGACCGCCTCGACGAGGTCGTGCCGGTACTGGCTGACGAGGTCCTCCATTCCGGCCGGGATCTCGAGCGACTCGGTGTTGGTGGTGCCGAGATCGTCCGTGTAGACGATCGCCTGCTTCGTGACCAGGTCGACGTAGCCCTTGAACGAGCCCTCCGCCCCGATCGGCAGCTGGATAGGGATCGCGCGCGCGCCCAAGCGCGTTCGAATCGACCGAAGCGAGCCGTAGAAGTCCGCCCCGATCCGGTCCATCTTGTTGATGAAGGCGATGCGCGGCACGCCGTAGCGGTCGGCCTGGCGCCAGACCGTTTCGGACTGCGGTTCCACACCCGCGACGGCATCGAACACCGCCACCGCGCCGTCCAGCACACGAAGCGACCGTTCGACTTCCACCGTGAAGTCCACGTGCCCGGGTGTGTCTATGATGTTGATCGCGTGCTCGCGCCAGTTGGCGGTCGTTGCCGCCGACGTGATCGTGATCCCCCGCTCCTTCTCCTGGACCATCCAGTCCATGGTCGCCGCCCCTTCGTGGACCTCGCCCATCTTGTGGATGCGTCCTGCATAGAAAAGGATGCGTTCGGTGGTCGTGGTCTTACCGGCGTCGATGTGCGCCATGATCCCGATGTTCCGGACCTTGTCGATTGCGACCGGACGCTCCTGCATCTTCAGTGCCAAGCTCATCTCTCTATCAGTACCGGAAGTGGGAGAAAGCCTTGTTGCTTTCCGCCATCCGATGGGTTTCTTCCTTCCGCTTGACCGCCCCGCCCGTGTTCTGGGACGCGTCGAGAATCTCGAACGCGAGCTTCTCGGACATGCTTTTCCCGCCGCGCTGCCGCGCGAAACGGACGATCCAGCGCCGCGCGAGCGCCAGCCGGCGCTCCGGCCTGATCTCCACGGGGACCTGGTACGTGGCGCCACCGACTCGGCGCGGCTTGACCTCCAGCAGCGGGGTGGCATTTCGCAGCGCCGACTCGAAGACCTCGAGCGGCTCCTTCTTGGACTGCTTGCTGGCGCGCGAAAGCGCGTCGTAGACGACCTTCTCGGCAGTCGAGCGCTTGCCCCGGCTCATGACCACGTTCACGAACTTGGCAATCGACTCCGACTGGTAGACCGGGTCGGGCGCGATGACACGCTTGACTGGACGGCTGCGGCGAGGCATCAGGCTGCCGCCTTGCTCTTTTCCCGCTTGGCGCCGTACTTCGAGCGTGCCTTCTTGCGGTTCTTGGTGCCGGCGGTGTCGAGCGTGCCGCGGATGATGTGGTAGCGGACGCCCGGCAAATCCTTGACGCGGCCCCCGCGAATGAGCACCACCGAGTGCTCCTGCAGGTTGTGGCCGATACCGGGGATGTACGCGGTGACCTCGATGCCTGTGGTCAGCCGGACGCGAGCGACCTTGCGCAGCGCCGAGTTCGGCTTCTTGGGGGTTTGGGTATAAACGCGCACGCAGACTCCCCGCCTCTGCGGTGAGCCCTTGAGCGCCGGCGCCTTAGACTTCGGCCTGGCCGCCCGACGACCGAGGCGGACAAGCTGCTGGATGGTTGGCAAACGATTCTCCTCTTGACGGATCGAATCCCACGCGGCAATAGCCGATTGGGCGACAAACGATGAGTATACCCAAAAACCGACCCCCCCTATCGCGCGGGGCGAAGGGCCATTACTTCGACCCGCTGCCCGCCGTCCCTTCGAAGCCAAGGACGGTATTTCTCCATGCCGGAGAGGTCGACCTCGAGCTGCAGGCCGACAGGGGCGTCTTCGGCTCCAGAGGTGTCGACCTCGGCACTCTGCAGCTGATCAAAGAGGCGCCCAAGCCCCCGACACAGGGCGACATCCTCGACCTCGGCGCCGGCTACGGGCCGATCGCCATCGCGCTGGCCAGGCAGGCCCCCGAAGCCAGAATCTGGGCCGTTGACGTCAACGAGCGCGCCCTCGAGCTGACGCGCGCGAACGCCGGCGCGGCCAAGACACCAAACGTAACCGCCAGCCTGCCCGACGAAGTCCCGGCAGATGTCCGTTTCGCCGCCATCTACTCCAACCCGCCGGTGAGGGTGGGCAAGGCTCCCCTGCACGAGCTCCTGCTCCGGTGGCTGCCCCGGCTCGACGAGGGCGCCAGAGCCTACCTCGTCGTACAAAGAAACCTCGGCTCGGACTCGCTGGCGGCGTGGCTGGCGACGCAGGGCTATAACGTGAAGCGGCTCAGGTCGAAGAAGGGCTACCGGATCCTCGAGATCAGGTCACAAAGCTAGAGAAGCCAGGCCAACCCTCGACCCTATACTCGAACTCCAAACCCGCTTGGCCACACCAGTCCTGGAAATCGAGGACCTGAGGACCTACGTCCGCCAGCGCAATAACTTGGTGCGCGCGGTCGATGGTGTGTCCCTCAGGGTTGAGCAGGGCGAGACGCTCGGGCTGGTCGGCGAGTCTGGCTGCGGCAAGACCATGACCGCCATGTCGATCATGAAGCTCCTGCCCAACGGGGGTTACATCGCCGGCGGGTCGATCCGGCTGGCCGGCGTGGACATCGTCCCGCACGACGAAGACGACATGCGCAAGCTGCGCGGCAACGAGGTGTCGGTCATCTTCCAGGACCCGATGACCTCGCTCAACCCCACGATGACGATCGGCAACCAGATCGCCGAATCTCTGCGCATTCACCGCGGCTGGAAAGGCGCCCAGGCCATGGCGAGGGCCGAAGAGGTGCTCGCGGTGGTCGGCATGCCGAAGCCGAAGGAGCGGCTGCACCAGTACCCGCACCAGCTTTCGGGCGGCCTCCGGCAGCGGGTCATGATCGCCATCGCGCTCGCATGCGAGCCCAAGCTGCTCATCGCCGACGAGCCGACGACGGCGCTCGACGTGACCATCCAGGCCCAGATCCTCAGCCTGCTCGACAACCTGAAGCGCGAGTTCAAGATGGCGATCCTGCTGATCACGCACGACATGGGCGTGATCGCGGGCCGGGCCGACCGAGTCAGCATCATGTACGCGGGCAAGATCGTCGAAAACGCCGGGATCGATCGCCTCTTCAAAAACACCCACCATCCCTACACGGAGGCCCTGCTCCAGTCGATCCCCAAGCCGGACCAGGACTCCTCGAAGCCGCTCTACAGCATCCCCGGCATCCCACCCGACCTGGCTCGCCCGCCCGCCGCCTGCCGCTTCCATCCCCGCTGCCGGTACATCACCGACGAGTGCAAGCGACGCGAGCCGGCGCTCGATGGCGACGATGGAGACCACACATACGCCTGCTTTCACCCGGTCGGCGGCGCGCGCCCGAGCCGAGCGATGGCCGAAGCGCCAACAGCCGGATGAACACAAACGGCAATGAACCGCTGGTCGACATCAAGCACGTCGTCAAGGAGTTCCCGGTCACGCGGGGCGCGGTCCTACCAAGAAGAGTAGGCACCGTCAAGGCGGTGTCGGATGTCTCCCTATCGATAAAGAAAGGAGAGACGTTCGGGCTCGTCGGCGAATCCGGCTGCGGCAAGACGACGCTGGGACGCCTCGTGGTCGCCCTCGAGAAACCGAGCTCAGGCGAGATCTGGTTCGACGGCGCGGACCTCGCCCGGCTCAGCCACCGGCAGCTCCGCACCAAACGCAAGGCGATGCAGCTGATGTTCCAGGATCCTTACTCATCGCTCGACCCTCGCATGCGGGTCAGCGACATCCTGGCCGAGCCGCTGGTCATCCACCGCTTCGGCAACAAGGAGAAGCGCCGGCAGCGGGTCGTCGAGCTTCTGGAGGAGGTCGGGCTCAGCCCGCGCGCGGTGGAACGCTACCCGCACGAGTTTTCCGGCGGCCAGCGCCAGCGGATCGGCCTCGCCCGGGCGCTGGCCCTCAGCCCGAGGCTGATCGTGGCCGACGAGCCGGTCTCGGCGCTCGACGTCTCCATCCGCTCCCAGATCCTCAACCTGATGAACCGGCTCCAGCAGAGCCACGACCTCACCTACATCGTCATCTCACACGACCTGTCCGTCATCCGTTACGTATCCGACCGGATCGGGGTCATGTACCTCGGCAAGCTGATGGAGGTCGGCCCGGCGGCGGCCGTCTACAACCATTCGGCGCATCCCTACACGCAGGGCCTGCTCAGCAGCGTCCCGGTTCCGGATCCCGTGCTGGAGCGCACCAAGCTCAAGCTGGTGCCGCGCGGCGAGCTTCCCTCGCCCATGAACCCGCCCTCAGGGTGCCGCTACCGGACCCGCTGCCCAAGGGCGAAGGACCTCTGCGCCGAGGTGGAGCCCCCGCTGCGCATGTTCGAGACCGGGCAGATGGCCGCCTGCCACTTCCCTCTCGAGACCCCGGTGACGGCAGCGCCTAGCGCTTCTGGAGCCTGACCTCGAAAGCATCGCGCATCGCGTCGCCGATGAGGTTGAACGCGACCACCGTGATCACGATCGCGAGCCCGGCGGGGTAGATCAGCCACCAGTACCCGGCGTATGTATAGGCCACGCCGTCCGACAGCATGTTGCCCCAGTTGGTCGCGGGCGGCGGCACCCCCAGGCCGAGGAACGAGAGGGCCGCGATCGCGAGGATGGCGTCGGCGACCTGAAAGGTGGCGTTGACCATGATGGTCCCGATCGTGTTCGGGATGATGTGCCGCAGCACGATGCGCGTACCGCTGCCGCCCATCACCCTGACCGCGTCGACGTACTCGCGCGTGCGCAGGCTCAGCGTCTCGCCGCGGATCAATCGGGCGGGCACCAGCCAGGCCACCAGGGCGACGATGAAGATCAGCATCGGGACGCTCGGCACGAACATCGAAGCGAGGACGAGGAGCAGAAAGAGTGTCGGGATCGCGAGCAGCGAGTCGACGATGCGCATCATGAGCCCGTCGAGCCAGCCGCCGACGAACCCCGCGATCGCCCCCCACAGCACCCCGAACGTGGTCGCCAGCACTGCCGCGGTGACACCGATCTCGAGCGAGGTCTGGCCTCCCACCATGAGCAGACCGAGCACGTCGTAGCCCACGTTGTCCGTGCCCAGCGGATGACCCGGGCCGGGCGGTTGGGTCAGGTGCTCGATGTCGGTGTGGATGAGGTCGACCCGCCAGAACACCGGCCCGACGAAGCAGAAAAGGAATATCAATATGACCACGACCAGACCGGCGACCGCCAGGCGGTTCTCGAGAAAAACGTAGGCCGCGAGCTTCCATGCGCTCCCCTCGATGCGCGCCTCGCCGCCTTCCATCTGCGCGGAGACGTCCGGGCGGAGCGTATCGAGGCCGCTGACGGGAGCTCGGACGCTCAATCCGTGATCCTCACCCGCGGGTCCACGACCGCGTAGAAGACATCGGCCAGGAGGTTGCCGGCCACCGTCGCCACAGCCACCACCAGCGTGACGCCGAGCAGAACCGGGTAGTCGCGCGTCATCGCCGAGTCCCAGAACAAGAGGCCCATCCCGGGGTAGTTGTAGATGGCCTCGGTGATCAGCGCGCCGCTGAATATGCCCGGGAGGCTGAGGCCGAGCAGGGTGACGATGGGGATCAAGGCATTGCGCAGCACGTGGCGGTACAGCACGCCGCGCGTCGAGACCCCCTTCGCCCGGGCCGTGCGCACGTAGTCCTGCACCAGGTTGTCGAGCATCGACGAGCGCATGTAGCGGCTGAACAGTGCGATCGTCACCAGCGCAAGCGACATCACCGGCAGCACCAGCGCGGAAAGCTCGGTCGGGTCCAGGTATGTGCTGATCGGACCCTGGGGCCCCTGAGGCGGGAGGAGCTGCAGGTTGACGGCGAACACGATGATCAGGATCAGGCCCAGCCAGAAGGGCGGCATTGAATAGAGGACGAACGAAAGCGTGGTGAACGTGTAGTCCTCGATCTTGTTCCGCCGCACCGCCTGCATGATGCCGAGCGGGATGGCGATGCCAAGGGCGATCAGCGTCGAGATCCCGAGCAGGATGACCGTCTTCGGAAGGTGGTCGGAGAGCAACCCGTTCACGCTCTCGTTGAGCCGGTACGAAAAGCCCAGGTTGCCGTGGACGAGCTGGTTCACATAGAAGAGGTACTGCTGCGGGACCGCGAGGTCGAGGCCGTTGTCGTGGTTGAACTGGGCGATGGAGTCAGGCGACGCCCGTGGCCCCAGGATCGCTCGAGCCACTCCACCGGGGAGGAGGCGCGTCAGAAGGAACGTGATGATCGTGACGCCCACGACGACGATGAATGACTGGCCCAGCCTCCGGACGAGGAAACCAGTCACGCCCCAAGCATATCCAGCACTCCGAAAAACGAGACGGCCGAGCAGCGCGCCCGGCCGTCTTTACACATCAAATGGAAGCGGTTCTACGAAGCCGTGAAGTACCAGTTCTCCGGGTAGAGCTGCAGGATCGGGTCCTGGGGGTCCCAACCGTGCAGTGTCTTCTTGACGAGCGCAAGCACGGCGTCGGCGACCGGGATCCAGATCACCGGAAGATCCTTGGCGAGAAAGTCCTGGTACGTGTAAAGGGCCTTGACGTCGTTGCTGGTCGTCGTCGCGTCGGTGTTGGAGTCGTTCGTGGAGTTGGAGTAGCCGCCGCCGTTGGAACCGGCGCCGGTGGAGAAGATCTCGTCGCCGGTCGGGTAGTAGTCGGGGGCGAAGATCCAGCCGCCGCCCCAGTTGTCCATGTCCGCTACGTTGCTGCCACCGAATGCGTCGGTGATCACCGTGTCGAACGGAGCCTCGCTCAGGTTGATCTCGAGTCCGGCCTTGGAGAAGTCGCTTTTGAGTGCCTGCATCTCCTGCTTGACGGCCAGCGTGCCCGAGGCGTACTCCAGCTTGAAGCTGGCCTTGGCGCCGGAGGCGACGCCATCACCGCACTGGTTGGATCCGGAGCCTGGGCTCGAGCAGGTGCTGACCCCACCGGCGTTCACCGTCCAGCCGTGGTCCTTCAACAGCTTGGTGGCCGCGTTGACGCCGAACGGGTAGGGATTCTTCTGCTCGAACGCGCTGGCGAAGTTGCTCGCCGGCTTGATCGGCACAGGGCCGTAGTCGGGATAGGCGAAGCCTTTGAAGATGTTCTTGATGTATCCATCCTGATCGACGAGGTGCTGCATCGCCTGGCGCATGTACAGCTGCTTGTAGAGCGCGCCGTTGGTGGCGTTGCCGAAATTGATCTGCATGTACGTGATCTGCCAGCCGATCCAGGGCGAGAACGTGTACTTCGTCAGGGAGTTCCTCTGGTCGAGGTCCTGGGTCGGGATATAGCCATAGTCGATGCCTGCGGTGTGGATGACGTCGAACTCAGCCGTGTCGGTCGTATACGGCTGCTCGTCGAACTCGGCGATCGTGGGCTTGACCGGGCCGGAATATCCGGGGTTGGGGATCATGGCCACGTGGCCGTCGGTGGTCATCGACTTCAGCTTCCAGGGGCCGTCCACGACCTGCCACAGGGGATTGCTGTTGTACGTGCCCACGGACTTCGACTGGCCGTCGAGGTACTTGAACACATTGACCGCCTGCTTCGGGTCGCGGTCGAAGTCGCCCACCGTCCCACCATCGGTGGTCTTGTCCCAGACATGCTGGGGCAGCGGGCTGATCTGGCTCAGCTCGTTGTAGTCGAAGAAGAGGCTGCCGTAGGTCTTGTCGAGCGTGAAGACCGACGTCATCGAGTCGGGGAACGACATCGAGACGACGTTGTCGGGGAACTCCTTCGGAACGTACGCGGCCCAACTCCCTACGTTGGCCTTGAGCAGGTTCATCCAGAACTCGACGTCACGCGACGTGATGGGCTGGCCATCGGACCACTTCCAGCCTTTGAGCTTCATGGTCACGGTCTTGCCGCCGTCGCTGTACACGGGGTCGTTGGCCAGGCTGAGGCCCGAGTTCAGCTTCACGGTGCCGTTCTCGCCGAACCAGTACAGCGGCCTGTACATCAGGTACTGGAACTGGCTCAGGTTGGCGACGCTGAAAAAGCCGCCGGAGGTGAGCGGGAAGATGTAGTTGGGCTTGGCGTTTGGGGCCTCGGCCCAGGTCGCCGTGCCGCCGCTGAGCTTCTGCTGGGTCGTCGGGTTGTTGCCGCACGCGGCCAGCGCGAGCGCCATGAGGCCAACGGCGGCGAGGACACGCAGTCCCGATATGCGCATAGAGCGACACCTCATTAAACCCTGCCGTCCTCTTCCCGTGCGCCTACCGCGCTGCGGCGTCCGGGGCGAGAGTGCGCCGGCGGCAGGTCTTACTCACCGGCCGTGCTGGCTGAATTGTCCTGATCGGTCAATCGGGTGTCAAATAAGGCCGTCAGGCGTAGTGGCAGGCGGCGACCCGGTCCTTGCCGACCGGCCGCAGCAGGGGCTCCTCGACCGCGCACCGCTCGGTCGCGATCGGGCAGCGCGTTCGGAAGTGGCAGCCGGAGGGCGGGTTGATCGGGCTGGGGATGTCCCCCTTGAGGACGACCCGGTCGCGGTGGATGTCGGGATCGGGCACCGGCACCGCCGAGATCAGCGCCTTGGCATACGGATGCTTCGGGTCCTTGCACACGTCCTCGGCCGGGCCGATCTCGACGATCTTGCCTAGGTACATGACCGCGATCCGGTCGCTCACCTGCTCGACCACGGCCATGTTGTGGGCCACGAAGAGGTAGGTGAGGTTGAAATCCCTCTGGAGGTCGCTGAGCAGGTTGAGGATCTGCGACTGGATGGACACGTCCAGCGCCGAGACCGGCTCGTCCGCGATCACGATCTTCGGCGTCAGGGCCAGCGCTCGCGCGATGCCGATGCGCTGGCGCTGGCCGCCGCTGAACTCATGCGGGAAGCGCCCGCGGTGCTGCCCACGCAGCCCGACCACCTCGAGCAGGCGGTCGACGGTCGCCTCGCGCTCGCGCGGCGAGCCGACGCCGTGCACCAGCAAACCCTCGCCGATGATCTCGCCGACTGACATCCGCGGGTTCAGCGAGCCATACGGGTCCTGGAAGATGATCTGCATGTCGCGACGGAGCTTTTTCATCTGGCTC